>NZ_QUGH01000010.1:0-97195 GCF_003478985.1 Ruminococcus sp. AF20-12LB
TGAAAAGTGCGAACATAAAAATAGTTTCATCAATATTCTCCTTTATAAATTCCGATTTTAATGTCTCTATTATACCATAATGATACTATTATAAAAAAGGAAAAAGAGCTCCTTCGAGCTCTTTTGATTCAGTTCTGTAAACTTGAATTTCTGGATGCGTATAATATGCGAAAAAAACTTAACTTCATCTTAAATATAGTGCTGAGTTTCACTGCCATTCTTTAACACCATTTTCACCACACCAAGCAATGCTGCAAACAAAACACCAGCAACCGGCCATACAATCCATGTAATATCCCAGCTCATCGTCCAGAAGCTCCATGCAAGGTAAATCGCTGTAGTCAAGCACCAATATACACCAGAAAACGTGTCAGTCTTTTTCTTAAACAGTTTTTCTTCTTTTGTATATTCGCCTTCCTGAAGAAGGGTATCGTAACTGCTTTTTACCATCCCAACACGAACCAACAGATTCACTCCTATTGCAAGTATGAATAGCAGTAATCCAACGGAAAGACCACAGTAATAGTCGGACGCTTCCATAGATTCGGCAATAATTGTCGGAATCACTGCCAGTATACAAAGCACTACCCCAACAGCTGTTCCTCTGATAAAAATTGGTTCATAGGAATCTTTTTTTTCTCGTACCATTCCAGATACACCATACTCTGTTTCAAAGCATGCGATACTTTCCGCCATCCAACTGGATCCACCGGAATTTCTTTTTCTTCAAAAGGTTATAAATAGTAGGTCTACTGACTCCTAAGATTTCCTGTAACTCTTGAACTGTATAACATCTTTTTTCTGACATTTCTTTATCCTCTTTTCTTTGAAATATGAAAGAAAAATTATTCCTTCATATAACGAAACGCTCAGAGCATGTTTTACAGTGGTCAAAAGCAAATTTTTTTACTTTTTTTCTTACGAGTTTTCTTGCATGTTTTTTTTAATGCCACTCGTAAGAAACTCGTAACATTAGATTTTTGCATTTTTCCTGAAATTAGGTAAAGAAAAAGAGCATATGGAATTGAATCCATACACTCTATGATTACTGGAACTTTATTTCATTTTTAATTCAACAAACTTGAATTTGGCTATTTCGTTGCAACAATACTTATCCAATGATTTTTTGCATTTGAATACGTTTTGATCTCTGTAAAACCCGCTTCTTTCAAAGCGGCAACAAGTTGTTTAGATGTGTAAATCTTCATACCATTGATCATCTTTGTCCATTTTTCATCTGCGGCATTCGTTCCGTCACTCTCGTTACAAATCAGGAATATGCCTTCGCTTTTCAGCACACGGTTGACCTCGGAAAAGCATTTTACTAATCCTGGCCAAAAGTAAACTGTTTCGAAGGCAGAAACATAATCAAAAGTCGCATCAGAAAAGGGTATAGCAGATACATCTCCTTGAACTACATTACATTTCCCTTGTTTAATGGCGAGGGCGTTCAATTTTTGAGATTCTGCCACACTAACCTCAGAATAATCCATTCCTGTCACGTGGCCATTTCTACATCTATCAAGCCAGACCGCAATATTTGCTCCGCCGCCACAGCCGACGTCAAGAACTTCAGCATCAGACTTCGCGGAGATATTTGAGAATCCCCATTGCGATAATTTGGCGTGACCGCTGTTCATCATCTTCGTCATCAATTTTCCGCCGAAGCCTTGTGGCTTACGGGTATTTTCAAAAAATCTCATTACAGAATTCCTTCTCCACAAATACCGGTTTTCTTAATTCGACAAACCGGTATTGCTCAATCGTTTTTCTCCGTTAGGAGAATATACAATCCATAAATAAAAAGAACAAGGAATAAAACCGTAGGAATCAATAATCCATTTTCTAAAATACTTATAATCATTCTTCCAGGTGGCGTTACCCATGCAGTTGCTGGATTTTGCATTGCCGCTATTATCATTCCTACAATACCAACAACACTACTTAATGTTAAAAAACCACCTTTTATATTTCTACTCATAATCATTACCTCCTCGTTAAATTCCGATTGAGATTTCACCTGTTTTAAGAAATTTAATAACTGTTATATTTTATTATTAAATTCTTCGCAACCCCTTGAAAACACTGGATTTGTCGCAGGTGAGCTTTCCCTTATTATTTCCCTTGTGTTATATCGTCCCATCAGTGTTTATGCACTCTGATAAGGGCAAATACAAGGGCAAGAAAAATCTATAAGACAGTATAACACAAAATAAAAGTGACATGGTGAACTGATTGAAATGCTTCTTAATTTTTGCTACTACTGATTGATTAAATGATAAGGAGATGGGATACGATGAGAACAATATTTGCAGAATACAATCCACAGTGCAACAGCATTGATGTATATACTAATACGGGCTATATACTCCGTATTGATTGTTGGGAAGCAGAAAAAAATTTAAGAACCACACCTGGATCTGATTGTGCTTTGACATCGCTTGCAATCGATGAGCCATTAGAATATGCAAGGTTATATCTTGATGGGAATTTACAGATGTGGGTAGATGCTGAAGATTCATTAGAGTTATGATTATTCCAATCAAAATCTACTAGAATTTATTAAAAATTAGCTTCATAATTTTAAAAGGACAGCCCTATTGCTATGAGGCTGTCCTTAAAAATACAATAGATAAACCTAGATTATTCTTGCTACTATCTGATTGTTAAATTTTCTGTATTCCATATTGCAAATCTCCCTTTTCGCAATATTTTATTAGTATGAATGCCAGAATCGCTGAAAAAACACGTGCCAATACCGTACTCCACCATATCATAATCTGTCCACCAAATAAAGGTGGTAAAACAAGCATAAATATCAGCATCAATACTGGTTCAATGAATGTAAGAATGTATGACAATCCACTTTTTTCAGTAGCATAAAATCCAGCTGTCGCTATTCTGGTAATCGCAACAAATGGTAATGACACTAAAAATATAGGTACAATTTTAGAAATCTCAATACTTACTTCATAAGAAGCTCCGAAAACCCCTCCAATATTTGCTCTGTTTACATACATGATAATTCCACCACAAACAGCAAGAATTATTGCAAAAATGTATGCCATTCTCTGAACTCCTCTCAGGCTTTCTTGATCCTTCTCACCATAAAAACGGCTCATTAAAGGTTGACTTCCATCACCTACGCCCTGCAATATGAGATATATGATACAGATAATATAGGATACACATGCATAAGTTGCAATAGCTTTTTCTCCCCCATAAGAAGCGGAGAATCGGTTTATAAACACCAATGAAATATTAGGAGTCAATGCTAGCCCAAATGGTGCAAGACCTACTCTGAATATAGCGCCACACATTTCTTTTACATTTTTTAAGGATACATACACATAAAACTTTTTATTATATAATGCGTATATGATTGCAATTGCTGCAGTCACACCCTGTCCGGCTATTGTAGCTGTGGCTGCACCTTTCATGCCCATTTCATATATCCATACAAAGATAAAATCCAGAACAATATTGGTTATGAATCCACCAACCATCGCAAACATTGACCAGAAAGAGTTTCCATAATTTCTAATGAATGGCATCATTCCAGTTCCAAGAATCTGCAATATTGCTCCAAGTGCTATAATTTTGATATAATCTGTCGCATTTGTTAATATAATTCCATCTGCTCCAAGCAATCCTAAAATTTTAGACGAAAAGGAGTAAATAATTATGGTACTGATAACACTTACTATTACAAGAAGCCACCAGCTTGTAGCAATAAATTCTTCTGCCCGTTTTCCTTTCTTTTCTGCTGCATTAATTGAGTAATAAACAGCTCCTCCCATACCAATTCCTGTTCCAAGAGCCTGAATCAAAGCCTCAATCGGATATGCAATATTAATAGCCGAAAGTCCAGCATCTCCTATGGTATTGCCTACAAAATATCCATCCACTATCGCATATATTCCTGATAATGCAAATGCTATAATAGATGGAATAACATATTTAAAAAATAATGATTTATGATTCATTTTTCTTACAATCTCCTTCCTTGAAAAGTCTGATAAACAGCTCTGTATTATCATTAAGACTTTCTATATTCTCTAATCCCATTTTTTCGATTACATATATTTCTTTTGAGTGCAGTTTTTCTATGATATCTTTCGTATATTCCATTCCTGATTCTGTGAGGCATATCAGCTTATTTCTCTTGTCTGAATCATCAGATACCATATTGATGTATCCTTTTTTCTGAAAATCTTTTAGTATCGTATTTACCGTTTGCTTAGGTATATTCCATTTTTCACTTATCATTTTCTGCGTGCATCTTCCATTACTTTCATAAAATGAATGCAAAGCAAAAACTCCATTTGAAGACAGTCCCTGATCCTTTGACCATTCCTCATACATTGCTGTACATTCTTTCCATAAAGCATAATATCGTTGCAACTGTATTATTATATTATTATCTTTTCTCATCTTTTTCCTCCTTAAATTAGTACGAATCCGGACTTTTGTATTATAGTCCGAGTTCGTACTAATTGTCAAGATTTATTTATATACTTTTTCTTTATATAAACAATCAATAGTCCCTTACTAAGGACAGGAAGATTATGAAATTTCCCTGTCCTCTTTTAATAATATCCTCGTTCTTCCATCCAGTCTTTCACATAACATCTGATTCCAATATAAATAATATGCGACAGTAATAGCAATACAATAAGATTTATCGGATTAGCGTTTTTAATCCATTCTCCAAAGTAAATTACAACAGCTGTACTCGTTATCGCTACCACGATACTGATGATATCCCAACAATATTTCCGGTAGATTTTTCCTACCTGATAACCAATCCCGATTATCAGCCACCCGGTTATTACGAATAAAATTGCCATGACAGTACCGGCAATCAGCCAGTACACAATCCCGGAAAGAATACTGTTAGGTATTCCACTGCTTAACTGTCCGAAAGAGTCTGCACCTGTCACAAACTCCCGAAATAAACTTCCCATTCCTTTTCCTAACGCACCGAAAAAGACGATACAGTCGTTAAGGAAAACCGGCGAAAGAATCGCAGTAAACAGTGTTGTTGTTATGCTGTACCATGCCAGTAGAAACAAGATACTTTCATAACCAATCGTCATATTTTTATATTTCTTTTCTAACTGGCTTTTACGGCTATCGCATTTTTCTTTTGCTTTCCGGTAAGCAGTACGGTCACATTTTTCACATTTCTCATAAGGCACTTTTTTCTCAACAGCTACCTCTACCGTCTTTTGGTGTGTCTGTGCATAAAGTTTTTCCTGCTCTGCTTTTTCATACTTAAATTTCCATGCCACGGCTTCTGCGTCGGCTCTTTTCCTGCTGTCTGTCTCGCTGGTCAATCGTTCCTCTGTTTGCCTTAATCTTGTCCGCAATGCTTCGATATTCTCGGCTCTGTTTTCGCTGTTCAATTTCTCGTTCAAGGTCAGCGATTCGCTTAGCTGCCTGTTTAGTTCCTGGATTGTCTGGTCTTTCTGATCCAGTTCGTCCTGCATCTGTTCGGTCATCAGCAGAAGTTCTTCCACCTGCCCGACGTTCTCTAAGTTTCTGCATTCGCTCATCGATCTCCCTCGCTTTCTCTATCTGCTGTTTAAGGTCAGCAATTCGCTGTTCTGTTTCTGCAATAAGCTGTTCTCGTTGTTCAGCTTCTGCGTTAATTCCTGCCATTGCTGATTCTCGTTTTCCAACTGTTCGATTCTGGTTTTCTGTTGCTCGATCTGTGAGAGCAGTTCTTCTGTATCTGGCAAAAGATTTAGCAGCCTGGATAATTCGCTGTTTAAGCTTTTTAAACTCTGGTTCTGCTCCTGAAAAGACAGGAGCTGCCTGTCCCGTTCCTGCAATTCCTGTACCATCTCTGCCATAAGATTCTGCTGTTCCTCGATCTGGTTTATCATTGTCTCCATCATGGGAATGACTTCCCGGCTTTCTTCTAATGTCACGCAATCGCTCCTTCCATTGTGTTAATGCACTGGATACTTTTCCAAAAGAAATCTGTATTTTATCCAGCAGTGCATTTTGTCTTTTTATGATCTGGTTTTCCTCTACTTTCCATGAAGTAGAGGATGTCTGTCCGTTTTGAAATTTCTCGTCAATTTTTCTGGCATCTGCGCCCTCATGGATCGTCGGTATCTCTAATTTTCCCTGCCTTGCATAAGAACGATGGTCAATGTGATTTTCCGTTTTCAAATGTGCATTACAGACGTTTGCCCATTCGCTCCGCCATAGCTCACAATTTTTCGGATTGTTCCACCCGGTAGCATCGGTTAATACACGTTTCCACTGTTTGCGGTTCCTTGTCCCGACTTTCTGGACTCCATTTTCATCAAGTACGGGGATTCGGATTCCATGACGGTCAGGGTTCTTTTTATCCTGCCACCAGTCCGGATGGGATTCATCCACCACAATATTTCCATTTTCATCTCTGACAAACTCCCAATCCTTGATTTCTTTGTTACCCCATGAGTGGTCTGAATTGAATGGTCGCAACGTCACCAATAAATGCACATGGGGATTACCATCTCCTTTATCGTGGATACTCCAATCCGCACACATTCCCTTATCTACAAAGGTCTTTTGAATATATTCAGTTGTATAATCAATCTGTTCCTGTCGGCTCCATTCTTTCGGAAGTGAGAACTCAAATGACCTGCCGAGTTGTGCATCTGAACTTTTTTCTATCCTCAAGACTTCATTCCATAAACGCTGCTTCTGAAAAGTAAGTTTGAATTTTTCCAGTGCAGCATTTTGGTTATCTGCCCTTTTATATCGGACAGATTTCTGGAACCGTCTGATATTTTCAGCAGGTACATTCTGCCATTCCTGTGGTGCATTTTCACACATCAGCAGGCTGGTATAAACGACTTCTTTTTTTGAAGTATAGTAGCTGATCCTGCCTGTTTCTTCATTTTTCATCACATCGCCATTGAGATAAGCAGACGCCGATATGATGGATTTTCCTTTGCTGCGTCCAACAATCTTTACTGTATAATGAAAAATCGCCATGCTCCGTTTCCCCCATTCTGCCGTATCCGGCTTTGATTTCCGGCAGGTAACGTTTTTCCTAAAAGAAAATGGTATCTGCCGGAGCACCCTCTGCGTAAGAGTGCCCTGTGCATAACAGCCTGCATGGAATGTGCCCCTCTGGCGAAGAGTGCCTCCTGCGGCATGAGCAGGTCTGGCTGAAAGCCCCGCCGACGGAACGAGCCCGGCAAGCGTAAGCGCAGACCGGTTGCCACCTGTGGCAAACTTATACGGACGACCTCTGGTTGTCCATAAGTGCGCCCTTCATAAAAAAGCAATGAAGGGAATGGAAACTCCACTCCCTCCGGCATTACACTTCCTCCGTATTTGCAACTGGCTCTTTCTGCATTGCCTTTGAGAAGAATTTCCCATTTGCTTCCTGCCTTTTTAAGAAGCCGATCAGCTTTGGGATATCATCTTCCTCAATCGCAGAACCCAGTACCGATTCCACTGCACCGCCAATCTGGCAGAGCCTGTGTGTCCGTTTTTTGGTTTCCACATCTTTCTGACGTTTCTTCAGTTCCCGTTTCTGTGCTGCATACTGTTTTGCTTTCTCAAGGCTTTCCTGTTCTTTCTTTTCCAACTGGAGCATACGCTCCTCATAACTCTTTGTTGATCTTGCCATAAATATCATCGTCCTTTCTTTTTTTCCAAACATAAGTTTCCTGTTGTCTGTCAGACGAAGTACATGGTATAATCTGCTTGCGTGTAGGTATATCATGACTCCGGTCTGATAGAACCTTTGGCGGTTTCTTCGGGAACCGCTTTTTTAAGTTGAACCGTTTCTTGTGACTGCTTTCACATTTCCCTTATCCCTCAAGTCCCTGCCCTCGTTGGCTTCCATAAAAAGTTCCAGCATATCCGTTTTGATCAGGACTTTTCTCCCAACCTTCAATACCGGAAGTTTCTTCCACTCTACCAACTTTCGCAGGGTGTTCCTGCCAATTCCCGTATAATCAGCAGCTTCCTCAATAGATAAGGCAATCTTTCTTTGCGTCATATGACCACCTCCTTTCGAATTGCATTATGCAATTTCATTTGTGCTGTCAGTATAGCGTGTTTATATTGCTTTGTCAAGCATTATGAAATTTTTCTGCTTTTCTTAAAATTGCATATTGCAATATATTTTGTTGCGTGGTATAGTAATGACATACCGAAAAAGGAGGCACATCAGCATGAAAGATAAAGAACTACGCAAGCTGATTGGCAGCAGGGCAAAACAGCGCCGTCTGGAATTAAATCTGACACAGCCTTATGTCGCAGAGAAGATGGGAGTTACCGCTTCCACAATCCTGCGTTATGAGAATGGTTCGATTGACAATACCAAAAAGATGGTACTGGAAGGTCTTTCGGAAGCACTTCATGTATCGATTGAATGGCTCAAAGGGGAAACCGATGAATATGAAACTGATATTACGGATAAGAAAGAATTGCAGATTCGTGATGCGATGGGCGACATTCTCAAACAGTTTCCTCTTGACCTCAATAAAACAGAAGACGCTTTTTCTAAAGACTTACTGCTGTTAATGTTAAAGCAATATGAACTGTTTCTGGATTCGTTTCAGTTCGCCTGTAAAAATTACAAAGGCAGTACCAAAGATGCGGACATTGCCAAAGTAATGGGATTTGAATCGAAAGATGAATATAATGAGATTATGTTTCTCAGGGAGATCACACATACTGTCAACGCATTTAATGATATGGCAGATGTTGTAAGGCTCTATTCAAAGAAACCGGAAGCGGCAGAACAAAGGCTTGCAAATCTTTTATCCGAAGTTATGTATGACGATTCTGAATCGGTATAGTAAGATAATCGGAGTTATGATACAATGAGCGCAAGCGAGTCAAGCTGTTTACAGATTTGACGAGCGGCGAATTGGCTTATGGACTTGTCCATAAGATGCCTACACGCAAGAAGCATTTCAGCAGTTCCGATTGTCTGATATCGAAAGGAGACATACGATTATGGCAAAAGGATCTGTTAGAAAAAAAGGAAAAAAATGGTACTATCGTTTCTATGTAGAAGATGCAAGCGGTAAAATGGTTCAGAAAGAATACGCCGGAACCGAAAGTAAAAGTGAGACGGAAAAGCTTCTCCGCAAGGCACTGGAAGACTACGAAGATAAGAAGTTTGTTGCAAAGGCAGATAATCTTACCGTAGGGGAACTTCTGGATATGTGGGCAGAAGAAGAACTGAAAACTGGGACACTCAGCAACGGTACAGTGGAAAATTATCTTGGTGCAATCCGATGTATCAAAAAACACCCGATTGCAGACCGCAAACTGAAAACAGTTACTGCCGAACATTTACAGGCATTTCTTGATCTGCTTACATTCGGTGGTGAGTTTCCAGACGGGAAAGTAAAAAAGGGATACAGCAAAGATTATATCCATTCTTTTTCCGCAGTGTTACAGCAGTCATTCCGTTTTGCAGTATTTCCAAAACAGTTAATCAGTTTCAATCCGATGCAGTATATTAAGCTGAAAAAGCAGGCAGAGGAAGTTGACCTCTTTTCCGATGATGAAGTGGAAGAAGGTACACAGCCGATTTCACATGAGGATTATGAACGGCTTATCCAATATCTGGAAAAGAAAAATCCACCTGCTATTCTTCCGATTCAAATTGCGTATTATGCCGGGCTCCGTATCGGGGAAACCTGTGGTCTTACATGGCAGGACATTAACCTTGAGGAACAATGCCTGACCATAAAACGCAGTATCCGCTACGACGGCATGAAACACAAAAATATTATCGGACCAACGAAACGGAAAAAAGTAAGGATTGTTGATTTTGGAGATACGCTGACTGAAATACTGAAAGCTGCCAGAAAAGAACAGCTCAAAAACCGGATGCAGTATGGCGAATTATATCACCGCAATTACTACAAAGAAGTGCATGTGAAAAACAGGGTATATTATGAATACTATCATCTTGACGGAACACAGGAAGTCCCGACAGATTACAAAGAAATCTCCTTTGTCTGCCTGCGACCAGATGGCTCTTTGGAACTGCCGAGTACACTCAGCATTGTATGCAGATCAGTGGCAAAGAAGCTGGAAGGATTTGAAGATTTCCATTTTCACCAGTTGCGTCACACTTATACCAGCAATCTGCTTTCCAATGGAGCTGCACCGAAAGATGTACAGGAACTGTTAGGACACTCTGATGTCAGTACCACAATGAATATTTACGCTCACTCAACAAGAAAAGCAAAACGGGATTCCGCAAGACTTCTTGATAAAGTAGCGAGCAATGCTTAACTAAAAATTTCCCTTATTTCCCTTGCGGATTCCGCATAAGGGCAAAAATAAGGGAAAATACATATCATTTCACTATTTAATGGGCTGAAAAGCCTGTAAAATAAGGAAAGTTCAGGAAATCTCTCCACAAATTCCGATTGTTCAAGCTTTTCAAATACTAACGTACTTAATTCTGTTCAATAAGTGATTTATAGTAGTTACCAAAGTCAGCAAGTGAATTAACAATTGGAAGCATTTTTGTTCCGAGTTCCGTTAATCCGTATTCAACTCTCGGTGGCTGCTCATGGTAATCGTGGCGATATGCCAGTCCATCACTCATCATTTGTCTTAAACTATCTGTCAAAACCTTTTGTGAAATACCCTCTATACTTCGTTGTAGCTCATTGAATCTCCATGGGCGCTCTTTCAAGTTACGCAAAATCAGCAGTTTCCATTTTCCTCCGATGAGAGATACCGCTGTTGCAACTGGGCATTCCGGTAATTCTTCTTTTGCTCGCATAATTCTCACCTCCGAGTCTATTGTAACACATTCAATTTTGAGTGCACAGTTACAAAAAGGTGCGTACTTGTTTTTGTATGTGTCTCACACTATACTAATACCAAGCAACCAGAAACTACAAATCAACTATGGAGGTATTATTATGACAAATTACACAAAAACAACTATTGGAAAGGAAAACCGAATTGAGCTGCATGAAAAGTTGTCTTTAACAGGTGCAGAAATCAGTTTAAACGAACTGCCTGCAGGAGCAAATGTCCCATTTGTTCATTCTCATAAAGAAAATGAAGAAATCTATGGAATTCTTTCAGGTAACGGCAAAGCCATAATTGATGGAGAAGAAATCAGCCTTTCAACTGGAGACTGGCTAAAGATCGCACCTGCTGCAAAGCGTCAGTTTTTTGCATCCGATATTTCCGGAATTACTTATATCTGCATTCAGGTAAAAGAAAATTCTCTGGAACATTTTACAGCAGAGGACGCCGTAATCGGCTAATTAAAAGTATTTATTTACAAAAATGCACAGCTCCCGATAAGCTAAGAACTGTGCATTTCTTTTTTCTTCAATTTTACAATTTCTCTATTTTTCAAACAAGAATTTATCTAACGTAGCGATGCCCCGAACTCCCTTAGTTCTTCTCTCTTTTTCTCGCTCTTGTTTTCAGACCCATGTGCTGTAAACACACCCATGTTTTCAAGTCCAAGATAATCCAGAAAGTCTCCTTTGAACGAGAAAAGAGCACCCTCATACATATTAGCATCTCCGGAGCTAAGTATCATGGCAACTTTTTTCAAATTCTTCGGTCTTCTCGGATATGCCGCAGAATAAAATCTGTCGATTACACATTTTAGCTGACTGGATATGCCGTGATAATAAATGGGCGATGCAATAACAAGCATTTCTGCTTCTTTCAAAAGATTATATACTTCCTGCATATCATCCTTCTGAATACACTCACCGTGCCCTTTGCTATGACAGTATTCACATGCCAAACACCCACCTATCTTCTTTTTGCATACATCCACCACATCAACGGTATGTCCTGCACTCTCAGCACCTTTCTTAAATGCATTAACCATATCTTTTGTACTTCCCTGTGGATGTGGACTTCCATTTAATACTAATATCTTCATTTCCATCACCTTATCTTTTTATTCTTCAATTTTAGTACCAGTCATGCTTCTCATTTTTTTCCAAAGCCTCAATCTGCTCCATCTCTTCGTCAGTTAATTCAAAATTATACAACTGCGTGTTCTCCATGATGTGATCAGGATTGCTTGAACCCGGAATTACAATTCTGGTGTCACTACTTCCAGCCTCCCAATTTCTATTTTATCTGATTGCAAATATCCGCAATAATCTGAACCGGTGTCATACCAACCTCTTTCAGTAATTCATTTGGGTCATATCGGTCATAAAATTTCTTATCAAGTCCGTAATTTTTCACTTTCATATCAGAACTACCATAGAAGGAAGCTATTTTCTCGCCAAAGCCGCCGCTTAAAATACCGTCTTCCATGGTTATTACCATCTGATGTCTTTCGGAAAGACTTTCCAGTAATTCTTTGTCAATACCAGAAGCAAAACGAGGATTGATCAATGTCGGCGTAAAGCCAAGTTCTGTTTTTATTTTTGCACTGAGCTGTTCACCACGCTGATAAAAATCACCAAGTGCCAGAATTGCAACCTTTTCACCAGCTTCTTCCACTTTAAAATGATTCAGTCTGTTAAAATCCTTATCTGCTTCACGATAGGTCACCTGATTTCCGGGGATGAGAATCATAACCGGATGTTCCTTCTGATCAACTGCCCAATCTAGCATAGCAAGGTATTCATCTTTTGAGGTAGGTGCAAGCACTACCAGATTCGGAACATTCGTGTAAGCCGCCAGTCCAAAAATTCCAAGATGCGTAACATCTGTCAAACTGTCAAAAGAATTGTAGTTTAAGAGAATCGTAACAGAACTATTATTAATACATACATCATGGGAAATCTGGTCATACGCTCTTTGAATAAAGGTTGTGTTAGTAACCACAAGCGGTTTCGCACCGTTTTTTGCAGCACCAGATGCCATGGCAATCGCCTGTTCCTCCGCAATCCCTACATCCACATACTGCAATCCCAGCTCCTTTCGCTGCTCCTGATTTAAGCCTGCACTGCCCGGCATAGCAGGAGTAATCACAAGAAACTCAGAATCACTTTTTGCTTTTTGCAGAATATACTCAGCAGTGATAGATGTATAATCTTCTCCATCTCCAAAAGAAATTGTAGGTTTGCCTGTTTCACGGTCAAATGGCATACACCAATGCCATCCCTCTTTGTCTTTTTCAGCAATCTCATATCCCTTTCCTTTTTGTGTATGGATATGGACTACGATTGGATGATCCATATCTTTCACCTTGCGGAATAAGGAAATTAGTGATGCTATGTCATTGCCGTTTTCCTCATATATATAATCTAATCCAAACGCTTTAAAGAGATTATTGGAAGCAGTTCCGCCTGTCTCTCTTAGTTCGGCAAGATTTTTATACATTCCGCCATGTACTTCGGCAATCGACTGCTCATTATCATTTACTATAATAATTAGATTGGAGTTAATCTCTGATCCGGCTACATTCAATCCCTCTAGTGCTTCACCGCCTGAGAGGGAGCCATCACCAATAATTGCAATAATATTTTCTTTATCTCCTTTTATATCTCTCGCTTTAGCCAGACCCGTAGCCAAAGAAACTGAAGTCGAAGTGTGACCTACATTGAAGAAGTCATGTTCACTTTCTTCCGGATTTGTATAACCGGAATCCTCTGAAAAGTGCTCATCGGAAATATATCCATTCTTTCTTCCGGTCAGAATCTTATGAGGATAGCTCTGATGAGATACGTCAAATACAAACTTATCCTTAGGTGAAGAGAAAACATAATGCATGGCAATCTCTGCCTCCACCATACCGAAATTTGGACCAAAGTGACCGCCGATTTTAGTCAACCGGTTAAACAATGCCTCTCTGATTTCCGAAGCAAGTTCCTCCAGCTGCTCCATAGACAATTTTTTTACATCTTCCGGTCCGTTAATTGTTTGAATAATTTTATAATCTGTCATTTACATTCTCCTTATTTTCATTAGGTTTCTTTAACGAGTAGATCAAATAATCCAGGCAATCTATGTTTTCCTGATAATTATGTGTCTATTCTATTAAATGTTTTCTATACACATACAACTGTGATAACAGCGCTTCTACATTGTTTTCTTGTGCCAGTTTCATGCAACGCTGGATAGTTTTCTGATTACAGCCTGCGTCCACAAGATTCTGATAAATTCTTCCATATTTGTCATTTGCTTCTGCCATCTGTCTGCACCTCCTGCTTTAATTATACATTCTTCAAGTGATATATCTAATATTTATAATTCATATCATGATATTCTTGACAGGAATATCATTTGAGTATAGGATAATAAAAAAGGTTGGAGGTTGTACTATGGAAATTCGTGTACTTCGCTATTTTCTTGAAATTGCACGTGAAGGAAATATGTCAAGGGCTGCTGAAAGACTTCATGTTACACAGCCAACGCTCTCTAAGCAGATGAAGGATCTGGAACAAGAACTTGGCAAAAAATTATTTAAGCGTGGCAGCACCAGCGTCAGTCTTACTGATGAGGGTATGCTTCTACGAAAAAGAGCAGAAGATTTACTGGCCTTGGCTGACAAAATCACAAACGAATTTCAGGCAATGGATGATATCACAGGCGGTGATATTTATATTGGCTGTGCAGAATCTTATCTTGTAAAGTATCTTGCCCGTGCTGTAAAAAAGTTAAGCAGCATTTATCCCAATATCCATTATCATGTTACCAGCGGTGATACCGAACAGGTAACGGAACGATTAGACCGTGGTCTTCTGGATATGGCATTTATTGTAGAACCGCCAGATTTATCAAAATACAATTATCTTGAAGTTCCTGAATACGATACATGGGGTGTTCTGATGAGAAAGGACAATCCATTAGCCACAAAAGAGGCTATTATCTTTGATGACTTATTGGATATTCCTATTTTTTGTTCGGAACAGTCTGCTAAAATGGATTTACCCCGTTGGTGTTCCGATAACCTTGACCGACTTAATATATTAGCGACATTTAATCTCTGCAATAACGGTGCCGTTTTTGTCCGTGAAGGGCTGGGGGTTGAGCTTACCTTTGACAAGTTAGTAGAAACAAATGCAGAAAGTGATTTATGCTTCCGTCCGATTACACCGCCCCTCCATACAAAAATGTATGTTATATGGAAAAAATATCAAATATTCACTCCTGTTGCTAATCTGTTACTGGAAGAAATAAAAAAGATCATCGTTTTACCATAATCGTGAAACGATGACCTTTTTGTGATTTGAACACAGCAAGACAAACTTCGATTGAGATTTCACCTGTTTTAAACGATTTAATAACTGTTATATTTTATTATCAAATTCTCCGTAAGTCCTTGAAACACTGGATTTATCGCAGGTGAACTTTCCCTTATTGTTTCCCTTGTGTTATATCGTCCCACCAGCGTCCTCACTTTCTGAGATTGTCGGTCTTTTCATAATTTTGATCACATTCGGATGATTCTGTTCCCTCATTTTCTAATCCTATTATACAGCAAAAGCGTATTGCCGGTCGTATAAACCACAATACGCTTTTGCCTTTATGAAGCTACTTTGTTACACAATACTCATAAACCATTCCACCGTTTCAGGTGAATAATGGGAAAAGAACAAACTCTTTCCAGTATCAAGCACTTCAATCTGCTTCATTTCCTCATCTGTCAGTACAAAATCAAATACATTGAAATTCTCCTGCATTCGTTCTTCGTGCGTTGATTTTGGAATCACAACAACGCCATTCTGAAGCAAGAAACGAAGTGCCACCTGAGCTACACTCTTTCCATATTTTGCTCCGATCTCTTTCAGTACCGGAGTATTGAAGAAATCATTTTTTCCTTCTGCAAACGGTCCCCAGCTCATAATCTGTGTATTATGTTTTGCAAGATATTCACGAGCCACTTTCTGCTGCTGGAACACATGTGTTTCCACCTGATTTACCGCAGGAACAACTTCTGCAAAATGTGCAATGTCGATATAACGATCCGGATAGAAGTTTGAAACGCCGATTGCACGTGCCTTGCCTGCTTTATAGGCTTCCTCCATTGCACGGTATGTTCCGTAATAATCGCCAAATGGCTGATGAATCAAAAGCAGATCCACATAGTCTGTTTTCAGTTTCTTCAAGGATTCCTCAATCGAAGCCTTTGCTTTTTCATATCCTGCATTGCTGATCCAGATCTTTGTGGTAATGAAAAGTTCCTCTCTTGGCAGACCGCATTTTACAATTGCCTGACCTACGCCTTCTTCATTGCCATATGCCTGAGCAGTATCAATGCTACGATATCCGTTTTTGATTGCAGTAAGCACGCAGCTCTCTGTTTCTTCCGTGGGAGTCTGATAAACGCCATAGCCAAGCTGTGGCATTTTCACACCATTATTTAATGTAACATAATCCATCGTTTCGTCCTCCCTTTGTATTCATTTTATGAAATATGATATTTCTTGTTTTCTGTTTACACTCAAATTATATTCTGTTAAAATGAATGTGTACAATATCAATTCTGGAATCTGCTATTCATATTATGAATAGAAAGGGGGGTATCTAAATGTTAGACTTATCCGATCTTTACCAGTTTGTAACCTACGCAGACTGTGGTACCTTATCTGCTGCTGCAGATAAACTTCATATTTCCCAGCCGACACTTACCAGAACCATGCATGATGTGGAAGATGCTTTTGGTGTTCCGCTCTTTCATCGTGGTAAAAACCGTATCGAATTAACTGCCACCGGTAAAGTTGCGGTAGAGCAGGCCAGGTCTCTGCTTTCCGAGTCTGAAAAAGCAGTTCAGACCGTACAGACATTTGAACGCAATCAGCATACGATTACCATTCATTCCTGCGCTCCCGTACCTCTATGGTCATTATTGCCTGAACTGTCTCGCAGATTTCCTGATAATATTATTTCCTCAAAACTGACAAATATGGATGAAATCCTTCAAAATGCCAGTTCCGGCAATGCTGATATCGGTATTCTGCCACAGGCCTGTTCAGATAAAAATCTTCTCTGCATCCCTTATCTTAAGGAGCAGCTCTATGTCTGTATCCCGAAAGAACACAAATTGGCAGAATATTCTCAGCTGAGTCTTTCACAGCTTAACGGTTTTAACTGCCTTCTTCGTGATGAAATCGGTTTCTGGACAAATCTGGTAAAGAGCAAAATGCCAGCATCCCGCTTTCTGATACAGACAGATGAATTTGAGTTTGAAGAATTGGTCAGGACTTCCACATTATTATGTTTTTCCAGCAGTAAAGCACCCGGCTCAGAGCAGACTCTGAAAGGACGGAAACGAATTCCCTTAACTGATCCTGAAGTAAATGTTACCTATCACCTGATTAGTTCCGCTAAGAGTACTATTTTACAATCTGTTTCGCCCACTTTTGAATTTCGTTATCAGAAGTAATCTGTTTTTCTTCATTAAAGCGTACATTGAGTCCCGCATGAACCGTTTTTTTTAGACATAAACCAATAAAATATAACACAAAATGCTAAAGCAAACACAACACCAAAAACATTTTGAATCACTCTAAGACTAACCGCTCCTTGTAGTCCATAAGTCTCTGCAGCAATGGCTAAAGCACCAAATGTGTTAAATACTGCCTGCCAGCCATATTGTGCTGAAAATCCTACACCGATTCCACCAAGAATTCCTATATATGCATAGATTGACGAAGGAAGCAGAAAATATAATACTGTAAAACATATAACACCTGCAATATTTCCGACAATCCTTTTACGGACTCTGTAGTGCATATCTTCCATAAACGGCAAAATCGCGGACATGGCCGCAATACCAGCCCACATTGCACGTGGCATATTACAAAGTTCTGCAATGCAAAGGACAATCGGTACGCATAAAATCTGACATATCTGCCATTTTGTTCTGGAAGAAGTGATATCAAATTCTTGTATCAAATCTTTCAGATTTCTTTTATAGGTTCTGTTTTTATGATTTCGATAAAATACGAAGCAGGTAAGTGCTGCACCTAAAGCCATTCCGACTAATCGCATCTGATAGCTTTTTCCCGTAACATCATAACCATATAGCAGCAGATACCCAAGAACCAATGTAGATTGATTAAACATGAATGGATTATGGCATCCGAACAGAATCAACACAGCCAGTGCCGCAATATTTAACAGCATTCCCAATACCGGTGAAAACTGATTTGCTAAATGCGGACATACAGTCATAATTACAAAGAACAAAGCCAAAAGCATCGTAGATTGTCCGGTGTGGATCCCCAGATCCGCATTTCTAAACACCATGAGACATAATAAGACTACTACACCTACAATGCTGTTCTCATTTCCAAATAGGATACTGAAAATACTAACAAAGAAAAAACAAAATGCCATTGTAGCAGCTATCTTCACCAGATATACCCACATATGATATAATTTTTCTTTTAGTGTTTCACTCTTTTTCAACAGGTTTTTAGAACCTGCCTGATTTAACTGCAACTCCTGATAAAATGTCATGTAATTCCTCCTCTATCTGTTTTTCTTAAACTTATATGGCCTCATCTTTCTGTATTGGAAGCTCTACAACAAATCTGCATCCACCATATTCACGTTTTTCTGCTTTGATTGTTCCTCCGGCACTATCTACAATCCGTTTTACAAGTGCAAGACCTAGGCCATTTCCTTCTGCTTTATGAGATCCATCTACCTGATAGAACTTGTCAAATATTCTGGATTTTACATCATCCTCTATTCCTGGTCCTTCATCTTCCAGAATGAACTTAACAGAATCCTGTTCTTGTTTCAGAAACATCGTAATTGTCCCCTTTGAAGGACTGAACTTAATCGCATTATCCAAAAGATTTATCCAGATATGCATAAAAAGTCCTTCATTCCCAGTATATTTAACTTCCTCCAATTCTACCTGAAAACCAATTTCTTTTTCTGTCCATTTTGTTTCCAATGAAAGAAATGCCTGGCGGATCTGTTCATCCAGACGATATTCTGTTTTTTTCATTGGTATATTCTGATTCTCTAACTTGGATAACAGCAAAATATTACCAACCAATCCGGAAAGTCTTTGGGTGTTAAATAAGATTTTTTCTACATATTCCTCTTGATCCGGAGACAGTTCTTCTCCCTGAAGCAGCATTGTATATCCTTCAATGGCATTAATCGGGGTCTTAAACTCATGAGAAACATCAGATACAAAATCCATCTGCAGCACCTCTGTTGCACGAAGTTCTTTTGTCATAACGTTAAAACTTTGATAAGATTCTCCAACTTCTGCTATACGGCTGTTCGTTTCCAAATGCTGTTCAAAATCTCCCTGAGAAACTTCCTTCATTGCTTTACTAAGTCTGGTAATTGGTTCCAGTAACTTTGCATTAATAAAGGAAGTGATCAGCCCTGCAATCAATGTATTGAAAATCAAAAGCCAGCCAAGCACAGGTATGCTGCCCGGCAGATTAAAAAAATGATTCAAAAAAGCAAATAATAAAGCAGATATGACTGTTGAAAATACAAGTGCCAGCCAGATTGCACCAGTCAGACAGGATCGGATCCGCAATCCTTTTTCTTTCTTTTGTTCCATTATTTTTTCACCACCTTGTATCCAATTCCACGCATTGTTACGATTTCAAAATCAGGGTTATCTTTAAAACGCTCTCTGATTCTTCCTATATGTACCTCTATCGTATGTGGGTCTGCCTCCGTCTCGTATCCCCATACTTCATCCATCAACTGTTGTTTTGTAAATGTTCTGCCTGGCGAAGCTGCAAGCTTATATAAAAGCAGGAATTCTTTTTTAGGCAAAACAAGACTTTCCTTATCAGTTGTAACCGTCATTGCATCATAATCAAACTCTGTTGAACCGATCACAATTTTGTGTTCATTCAGTATCTGTGCACGGCGAAGCAGTGCTCCGACTCTTAAAACCATTTCATTCACATTTACCGGTTTTACCATATAATCGTCACTTCCCGAAAGAAATCCCTGGCGCATATCATCAAAGGAACCTTTCGCAGTGATCATAAGTACCGGTATCTGATATCCTGCTGAACGGAGTTCCGACACCAGTTCATAACCATCCATAACCGGCATCATAATATCGGAAATGATCAGATCAATATACTCTTTATCCAATATTTCTAATGCCAGTGCTCCATCCGATGCACTTTTGACTTGATATCCATTCTTCTCAAGCACTTTTTGGAATAGCTGGCTTAATTCTTTATCATCTTCTACAATCAATATTTGAAACACGTTTTCCTTCCTCCTTATTAAAACAGATACCTTGCCCATCCAAGCAGATGCTGTACCAAAAATATTTTTCTCTGACGTTTCTTTGTTAATTCGATTGGCTCTACATGATATGGATCATTATAAGTTCCGCCTTCTAATATCTGGCGGGACACTCTTTCATATTCCATCATGCCTTCTTCCAACTGTTTATTAATCTCTTTGCTACGTATTACAAGCATCAGTTCCGTATCCAGATACGTGCTTCTCATATCCATGTTAAAGGAACCTATTACGGATAGATCATCATCAATCAGGATGCTTTTTCCGTGGTAAGAATAGCCGCCTTCATACTCCCAGATATCAATTCCTGTATTTAAAATTCTGTTTCTGTTTCTCGCATAATCAGCAGAACCAAACGGATTTCCATTGTTGGCAACCGAATTGGTCATGATAGAAAAATCCGGAACTCTCTCCGCAATCTCTTTCCATGTATTATACATCATATCATTGCAGATAATATATGGTGTATGAATTTTCACGCGCTCTTTTGCATTTTTCATTAGTTCTCCCAGTTGATACCAGACTACTGGTTCCTTGGAACCTGTGTGGATAGGATTTGACACTAATGCAATCTTTTCTGTCTCAAAAGTTTCGTCCGTGTAATCGGTATCGCAGATTCTTTCCTTATTCTCTTCAAAATATTTCTGATAGCCGTTCTGCAGCTCTAAAACTGCGTTCTTTACAGATTTTCTATTTGCCAGTTTTTTATTGTTATGAAAATAACCACTGTCTTCCTGATTCCATATGGTTTCAAAATACTCTGACAACTGGTTAACTGAATTTTCTTTCTCAGGTTCATCGCAAACCACTAACACGTCTCTGTCATAGTTCTTATGTCCCGGAAAATCACCCAGGAAATAATTGTATGTATTTCTTCCCCCAAGAATATATCTCTTTCCATCTGCAATCAAATATTTATCATGCATTCTACCCATCATTTTCCACGGTTTCAACGGATTGGCCTTATTATACAGTTTAATTTCAACATTCTCATGGGAAGATAATCCATAGAAATACGGATTTCCTTCCATATCAATCCAGCTCTCCATTCCATCTACTAACAGACGAATATGTACACCTCTGTCTGCCGCATCATGCAGTGCTCCTAAAATCAATTTTCCACTTTCATCGGATTGAAATGCAAAAGTAGAAAGAATAATTTCCTTTTTTGCATTCTTGATCAAACGCACTCTTTGTAAAAGCGCTTCTGGATTCTTTTCTATGATTACTGCCCGTTCTGTATTTTCACTGCATTCGTTCCATGACTCATTTTTTGTTTCTTTTTTGGTTGTATTGGACACTTCCGGCTGCTTTTTATATGCAACGCAGATTCCGAGCAATTCATAAAAAGCCACACATAAAAAAATTGCCAGTATAACAAGAAGGATTTTACATATTTTATGCTTTTTCATTGTACATCACCTGATTCCTTTTTATTTCATACTTATACAATACAAAGTCAATCTCAATTTAACCTCAACAAGGTTTGTTTTTTCATCCATGCAAAATCTTCTTTGTACAACAGACTGTTAGATATAGCAAAAACGGCCTTTCAAAAACAGTTAACTTCTAAATCAACTGTTTTTTGAAAGGTCGTTTCATCAGATTCTTATAGCAATCCAGCAAATAATCTCATAAATAATTGTCCCAGTCGCAAATATGCACTTCGTCCGGTTTGATATTGGTCTGTCACATCACGACATTCTCCCATCGTTCTTATCAGATCATTTTTTATTTCCACAACTGCCTGACAATCTGCCATAAAACAGCCGTTTTCAAAATGGTGATATAAACTTCGATAATCCAGATTAATTGTTCCACAAGTTGCCATACAGTCATCTGCCACACTCATTTTTGCATGACAGAAACCAGGAGTCCACTCATAAACACGAACACCATGTTTAACTAATCCATGATAAAAAGAACGAGTTATATTATAAATGAATTTTTTATCAGGGATACCAGGTGTGATAATTCTTACGTCTACCCCGCGCTTAGCAGCCAGACATAACGCATGCGTCATTTCATCTGTTATGATTAGATATGGAGTCATAAACCAACAATATTTTTCAGCTTTATTTATCATACTGATATAAACTTCTTCTCCTACTTGCTCATTATCCATAGGGCTGTCTGCATAAGGTTGAACAAACCCAGTTTGCTGTGCCGCATAATCATAGTGGAAAAGGTATTTACTAAAATCAGAATCATTAGCATCCTTATCACTTACTGCATTCCACATTTCCAAAAATGTCACCGTAAGCGACTGAACAGCATCTCCTTCTAAACGAATACCTGTATCTTTCCACTGTCCATACGGGTGTGTGTAATTAAAATATTCGTTTGCTAGATTATATCCACCTGTAAATCCGACTTTTCCATCAATAACTGTTATTTTTCTATGATCACGATTGTTCAAAAACAGATTTAAACCTGGCATAAATGGATTGAATACACGGCAATGAATTCCTATTGCCTCCATCTTTTTCACAAAATCTGTGTTAATAAAGCCTATAGAACCCATATCATCGTAGAATACTCTAACTTCCACACCTGCTTTTACTCGCTCTTCCAGAACATCTTGAATCTTATGCCATGCTTCAGCGTCTTCTATCGCATGATATTCCATAAAGATAAACTTCTGTGCTTTCTCCAAATCCTTAAGCTGTGCCTCTAATCCTTTCACTGCTTCATCAAAATACACAATATCCGTATTCTGATAGATTGGATACTGCGAATTTCTTTGTATGTAACTTGCTATATTTCCTGCTTTCGGAATTGTTTCTTTTATTTTGCTCAAACACTCCTGACTGTCCGGAAGCATTGGTAACAATTTGCTATCAATTTCTGCATACCGCTCACGCATTTTATGTGTGCCACCATTCAAACCAATCAACAAATATAGGCCTACACCCATAATTGGGAAAATTAGAATTAAAATGACCCAAGGCATTTTCATAGAGGATGTCTTATTTGATGCGTACAATCCCAAAACCAAGATCCCACTCAAAATCCTTGTAAATAAATTTATGATTTCTGCATATTCATTCAAGCGTGTTACGATAGTAATAATAAAAATCACTTCCAGAAGAATGCAGATTATGGAAAAACACAGCCGTTTTACCCCATTTTTTGTTTTTGCTTTGCCCTCTAAAGTATCTTGTTTCATATATATTCCACCTTCCTACTTGCTCAGTTTTCTCCCTAAATTTCGTGTAACATACCAATTTTGTCTTTTATTCTCTGCATTTCATTATCTGCTTCAATGATAGCTCTTGCAGAATGAAGTAATTCTTCACTTATCTCATCATAGCCAGGCATTTCTTCAATTCCTTTTTTATAGCGAAGTTGATGTTCCAATGTTGCCCAGAAATCCATACCATTGGTTCGAATCTGTAATTCTACACGCATAGGTGTTTTACCCTTAGCAAAAATACTGGTATTTCAACAATCATATGATAGCTTCGATAACCATTCGATTTTGGATTTTTTATATAATCTTTTATCTAAAAAACACAATAAAAATCTGATTATCCGCTAAAACACAGTATCTATCAGCATTTTCAAGGAAACAAACACATCAATTTACTACTTATTTACTACTAACGAATGAGCCTTGATACGCAAGTTTTCCTAGATATGCAAAGATATGGTACAGCACATCAGTATTGAAACAACAAAAAATTGAATTTTTATAGACTATGGAACGCCTAAAATGACGTTCCTTTTCTATTTCCAGCCGTTCATTATGGACGGCTATTTTATTACCCAAAATGAAAGGAGCATTAGATTTATGAAAAAGATATTGAAACGATTATGCACGGGCGTACTAGCCCTAGCGACTGTCGTTACTACCTTACCGAGTACACCCGTTCATGCGGAAAGTAAGCAATACTGGACGCAATCCAATGAGCGTGTCGGTATCGTTGAAAAAGTAATGAATGACGGTTCGATTGGTTCTACCTTTAACGAGGGGCATTTGACCGTCGAGGGCGAGGACGCTTACTGTATCGACATTAACACAGACTTTAAAAATGGTTATAAGACCAGAGCTGACGCAAGCTCACGCATGACTGCCGACCAGATAAGCGACGTTGCCTTATCCATTGAATATGTGAAACAGTACACAGACAGCCACAGCGGAATAAGCAACAATCACGCCTACCTTTTAAGACAGCTTGTGGTCTGGCAGAGATTAAGCGTTCATCTGGGCTGGCAATGCGACAACGTGCGAGCTTCTTATGATGAAATCCCAAAGGTAACGCAGGACGAAGTATTTGCAGGGGCAAAAGCCTTTGTCAAAGAGAATAAAGGACGTTATGAATGTGGCGGTTATATCTACTCTGGCGAGGGGCAGGAACTAGGACAGTTCTGGGCGAACTTAAACGTCGGAAATGCCACATTGAAAAAATCTTCCAGTAATGCCAGCATTACAGAGAACAACAGGATTTACTCAATCGCTGGTGCAACTTACGGTGTCTTTTCTGATAAAGACTGCACGAAACAGCTTGCCACCCTTACGACTGATAGTAACGGCAATACAGAGATTGTAGAGGTTAAAGCAGGAACGGTCTATATCAAGGAATTATCCGCACCAGCAGGATATAAAGTAGATAAAACGGTCTATCCATTGACAATCAAAGCTGGCGAAACAGCAACCTTGAATGTATCTGATACACCGAAAGTAACAGACACCTTGATTGAGCTTTTCAAAATCGACATGGAAACGCAGAAAGACAACCCACAAGGGAACGCTTCTTTAGAGGGTACGGAGTTTACATGGAAATATTATGACGGTTACTACAACAAGAACAATCTTCCAGAAAAAGCTACTCGTACATGGACGACAAAGACAATCGCTGAAAAGGACAGCGACGGCACAATCCATTATGTTACAAAATTAGATGACGCATACAAAGTAGCTGGCGACAGCTTCTATATGCAGGACGGAAAAGCGGTTCTTCCTTTAGGAACGCTAACCGTTGAGGAAACAAAAGCTCCAAACGGCTACTTGTTAGAGGGTGCATATATGCAGGCTGGCGACAAGTCCGAACAGATGAAAGGCTTATATGTAACACAGATTACCGAGGACGGCGACCTTGCCGTATTGACTGGAAGTAACCAGTTTTCTGTATCAGATAAAGTCATTCGTGGCGGTGTGAAAATCCAGAAACGAGATTTAGAAACGGGCGATACAAAGCCACAAGGAAGTGCGACCTTGAAAGATACTGCCTTTGACATCATTTCCTTAAATGATAATGCGGTATTGGTTGAGGGCAAGCTATACAAGAAAAATGAAGTGGTAAAAACAATCCATACGGATATTGAGGGTATCGCTTCTACTTCTGCCGACCTTTTACCTTATGGAAACTTCCGTATCGTTGAGAGTGAAGCACCCGACGGATATTTGACAGACGGTGCAAAGCCGATTGACTTTTCAATCACAGAGAATGGAAAAATCGTAGAATTAACCGACAAAGCACACTCTATCTACAATCAAGTGAAACGTGGCGATATTGAGGGCGTAAAAATCGGTGCAGGAACACACAAGCGTCTTGCTGATGTTCCGTTTAGGATCACAAGCAAGACGACGGGCGAAAGTCATATCGTGGTAACTGATGATAACGGGCAGTTCTCCACTTCTGCTGACTGGGCTAGTCATAAGCACAATACCAACGCAGGCAAAACAAGCGAGGACGGTGTATGGTTTGGAACTTCTGAACCAGACGACAGCAAAGGTGCGTTGCCTTATGATACTTACATCATTGAAGAATTGAGATGTGAAAGCAATAAGGGCTTTGAGCTTATCTCACCTTTTGAAATCGTGGTATCAAGAAATAACCGTGTGATTGATTTAGGGACTTTGACTGATGAATACGAAAAAGAAATCACAATCCATACCACAGCAACCAGCAAGGACGGCGAAAAGACAATCCTTGCAGGAAAAGAAATCACGATTGTAGATACTGTCAAATTAGACGGACTTACAAAAGGGACAAAGTATCAGCTTGTAGGCTGGCAAATGTTGAAAGAAGAAAACGCCGAGCTTATCATTGACGGAAAACGTGTAGAAAACGACTATACCTTTGTCGCTGATGATGAAGCTATGAAAGTGGAAATTGCTTATACATTCAATGCGTCTGCTTTAGGTGGCAAGAACCTTGTTACCTTTGAAGAATTGTATGATTTGAGCAACCCAGATGAACCCGTAAAAGTTGCGGAACACAAGGACATTGAGGACGACGGGCAGACTGTTTTAATTACAGAGCGTATCATCAAAATACATACGACTGCTACTGATGAGGACGGCAACAAAGAGATTGAAGCAGGAAAAGACGTTACAATCATTGATACGGTTACTTTAGAGGGCTTAGAAATCGGTACAAAGTATCAGCTTGTAGGCTGGCAGATGTTGAAAGAAGAAAATGCGGAGCTTATCATTGACGGCAAACGTATAGAGAATGACTATACCTTTATCGCTGATAAAGAAAGCATGAAAGTAGAGATTGCCTTTACCTTTGACGCTTCTTCTCTTGGCGGTAAACAACTTGTAACCTTTGAAGAATTGTATGATTTGAGCAATCCAGATGAACCGAAAAAGGTTACGGAACACAAGGACATTGAGGACGACGGACAGACGGTTACTATCAAAGAAGTACCAGAAACGCCCGAAGAACCGAAAGAACCAGAGAAACCAGAAACACCACAGACACCCGATACACCAAAGAAAACAGACAGTCCAAAAACGGGCGACAGTACCAACTTTTACGGACTGCTTGCACTTCTTCTGACTTCTGGTGCTGGAATGGCTGGAACATATCTTTACAAACGCCGTAAAGCGAAAAAATCATAAGGCGGTAACGATATGATGAAAGAAAAATCACGCTCTCCGCCGAAGCTGTCAAAACGGCAGACTTCCGCTTATTCTGGCTTGTCTGCTACTTACTTGCAAGCACACGGATAGTCAAGGGTGCGTAAGCATACAATTTACCCTTTACTATCTGTGGGATTGCTGGTACTTCCTTAACCGCCAGAATAAGAAATCACAATCAATTAACTTATCAAAAATAGAAAGAAACGAGGTAAAACACTATGGAAATGAAATATGTCGTGCCAGATATGGCACAGTCTTTTGGAACTCTTGAATTTGCAGGCGAAAGCGACCATGTTTTTGACAGAGATAAGGATAACCGCAGATTTTTCGCAAGAAGAAGCTACAACCTTTATTCAGATGTGCAGAGAGGGGAAAATGTTGTGGTGGAAATTCCTGTGCAGGCTGGCGAAAAGCAGTTTAAATATGAACAGAAAGTAAAACTTGTCAATCCGAAGCTATACGGCAGAGGTTACGCAATCGGGGATATGGGACATACCGATTATGTGTTGCTTGCTGATGATATTGTAACAGTTGAAGAAAAGTAAAGGAGTGAAGAATTTATGAGATTATCAAACGGTTTTGTTATCGACAAAGAGAAAACATTTGGAGAATTGAAATTTACAGCGGTGCGTGATGTGTTCTTGCAGAATGAGGACGGGACACCGAGTACCCAGCTTAAAAAGCGTATTTATGATTTGAAGTGCAGTCTGCATGGTGGAATTATCCCCGTGTCCGTACCGCCAGAAGTACCGTTAAGGGAATTTCCGTACAATGCAGTTGTAGAGCTTGTCAATCCCGTAGCTGATACGGTATCACGAAAAACCTATATGGGTGCAGATGTGGACTGGTATGTAAAGGCAGAGGATATTGTGTTGAAGAACAAAAATAATCAGAACGCAGGCAACCCACAGAACCATACACCGCAGGGACAGCCAAAAAAATAAACGGATAAGGAGTGCTTATGAACATACTGAACTATAAGGGAAAGCGTATCAGAGCCAGCGACAAAGGCTTAGTGTATCGTTTCTGTGCTGGTACGCTTTTGTTTCTGTTCCTAGCGGTATTACTACTCTTGAACATGGGACAGCTCATGCGTACCGATTGGGAGCATTTCAGCCTATTAGACAACGGCTTGACGCTTTCCCCTTACAACTTCATAACCATACTGATAGCGACTGGTGTTTGTGCATTGGTCGCTTTTCTGTATTACCGTTTCTGTTACGACAGTTACAAGAAGCTCCTGCACCGTCAAAAGCTGGCAAGAATGGTACTGGAAAACAAGTGGTATGAAGCCGATACCGTACAAGACAGCGTTTTTTTTACTGACCTGCAAAGCAGATCAAGGGAAAAAATCGTCTGGTTTCCAAAGATTTATTATCAAATGGAAAAAGGACTGCTTCATATCCGCTGTGAAATTACATTAGGAAAATATCAAGACCAGCTTTTACGGTTAGAGGATAAATTGGAAAGTGGCTTGTATTGTGAGCTGACCGACAAGACCCTGCATGACGGCTATATCGAATATACCCTGCTTTATGATATGATAGCGAACCGCATTACCATTGATGAAGTACGGGCAGAAAACGGCTGTCTTAGACTGATGAAAAATCTTGTCTGGGAATATGACGCACTCCCTCACGCTCTGATTGCTGGTGGAACTGGTGGCGGTAAAACCTATTTTCTGCTGACGCTCATTGAAGCCTTACTACATACCAACGCTGTCCTTTACATCTTAGACCCGAAGAACGCTGACCTTGCAGACTTAGGGACGGTTATGGGAAATGTGTATCACACCAAAGAAGAAATGATAGCTTGCGTCAATGCCTTTTATGAGGGCATGGTACAGCGAAGTGAGGAAATGAAGCGACACCCGAACTATAAGACGGGCGAAAACTACGCCTATTTGGGACTGCCACCCTGCTTTCTTATCTTTGATGAATATGTAGCATTTTTTGAAATGCTGGGGACGAAAGAAAGCGTGAGCTTACTTAGCCAGTTAAAGAAAATCGTTATGTTAGGACGACAAGCAGGTTATTTCCTTATTGTTGCCTGCCAGCGTCCAGACGCAAAGTATTTCTCGGACGGTATCAGAGATAACTTCAATTTCCGTGTGGGACTTGGGCGTATCAGCGAATTAGGTTACGGTATGCTGTTTGGTTCAGATGTGAAAAAGCAGTTTTTCCAGAAGCGTATCAAGGGGCGTGGCTATTGTGATGTGGGGACAAGCGTTATCAGCGAATTTTACACGCCTTTAGTTCCGAAAGGACATGATTTTCTACAAGAAATCGGCAGGCTGGAAGAAAAAAGGACTGCAAGCAACGAAAACTGACAATCCTACTTCAATTTCAATATGTCGTTTGGAGAACATTCCAGAAAATCACAGAGCTTTGCAAGGATTGTGAGGTCAATTCTGGAAACTTTGTTCTTGCAATAGTTATTAAGCTGTGTCCGCTGTAATTTACACGCTTCACAGACTTTGTTTTTGCTGATATTCTTCTCTTTCAAAAGATTTTCTAAATCAATATATACCTGCATACGCTGTACCTCGTCTTTTCTTTGAATTATAAGATACAACTGTATTGATAAATAAGATGTATTACCGTAGACTGTATTATAATACACCCTACAAGAAAGGACAGTAACAGTATGTGCAAAAAGAGAAAAATCATAACAATCACGGTACTTTTTGTGCTAGGATTGGCGGTTTCCTATCTGCAATGGGGACGTGAGATTGATGTAGCAGGAAGTATGAGGACTTCATCAGAAAACTTCCATGAGGAACACGTTACCTTTACGCTCAACCGTCTTATCATAACAGATAAAGAAAAATGTGCAGAGGAAATCATCAAAAAATGCAGGGAGAATGATTTTACTTCTATCCTGTTCAGCTATGATGTGGCAAAGCCAAACGCTTTATATGGTACGGTGTACCGTTCCCGTTTTTCCATGAAAGGACAAAAGCCTTTGTTTCGCTTCCGATACACGCAGACAGCGGACACGCTCGGTTCATACAACATTGTTGATGATCCAGAAGCGTTCACGCTGGTAATCGAATAACGCAAGGCAGGAGGGGACGGCGACGTGCGAAGCGAAAGGCGACGGCACGGACTAGCCGTTGCTGGTGTGGCGTAAGCCACGCCAGCAGGTAAAACCCCTCGGTATCTAACAGAGGGGTACGTTTGCAAATAGACAATAGACAAAAAACATAGGAAACATAAGGCTTCTGGCATGGTTTTCTAGCAAAAATCGGCTGTGAAGTCGCCTTAAAAAACTTCACACTTTACAGATTGGGGGTATGGTTCTGAATGAAGAACAACGGATAAAAGAATTACGGGAGAAACGGATTGCTTACGGTATCTCACAAGGCAGGCTGGCGGTGGCTTCTGGTATCACAAGGGAATATTTCAACAAGATAGAAAGTGGAAAAATGAAGCCGTCAAAGGAACTTCTGGAAACTCTGCATAAGGAACTGGCAAGGTTCAATCCAGAAGTACCGCTTACCATGCTGTTTGATTATGTGAAAATTCGTTTTCCCACGCTGGATATACAGCACATCATCAAAGATATATTAAAACTGAATATCAATTATATGCTCCATGAAGATTACGGACATTACAGTTATACGGAGCATTATTCTTTAGGGGACATCTTTATCTATACGTCGGCTGACGAAGAAAAAGGTGTCCTTTTAGAGTTAAAGGGGCGTGGTTGCCGACAGTTTGAAAGTTACCTGCTGGCACAACAAAGAAGTTGGTATGACTTTCTCATGGACGCACTCATAGACGGTGGCGTGATGAAGCGTATCGACCTTGCTATCAACGACCATACGGGTATTTTGGATATTCCAGAGCTTGCGGAAAAATGCAGGAAACGGGAATATATCGGAAAGTCCAGAAGTTATAAGTTTTATCAGTCGGGCGAGCTTATCAAGCATAGAGAGGACGACAGAGAATATATGGGACGCACCCTTTATCTTGGTTCGCTAAAATCAGATGTGTATTTCTGTATCTATGAAAAGGACTATGAGCAGTACGTCAAGTTAGGGACACCGCTGGAAGAAGCCGACATTATCAACCGTTTTGAGATACGGCTTAGAAATGAACGTGCCTATTATGCAGTACGAGATTTGCTGACCTATTATGACGCAGAGCAGACTGCCTTTTCTATCATCAACCAGTATGTGCGGTTTGTTGATGAAGAAGCAGACAAGCGAAAAAATGACTGGAAACTCAATGACCGCTGGGCGTGGTTTATCGGCGATAACAGACAGAGCTTGAAGCTGACGACAAAGCCAGAGCCTTACACCTTAGACCGTACATTGCGGTGGGTACAACGGCAGGTAGCACCGACCTTGAAAATGCTGAAAAGGATTGATAAGGGAAACGGAACAGACTACATGAAAACTATCGAACAGCAGGCAAAGCTCACAGAAAAGCATGAAATGATAATCAAACAGCAGACGACCCCTGCAAAAGATTTAGTAGAAAGTTAGGAGTGATGAAAAAATGTGGGAATTATTGAAAGACTTCCTGCTGGTATCTGTTGGAACGGGTATCGGCGTAGCCTTGATGTGTATTTTAAGTGTTGGCAAAGGAGCTGACTATGAAATGAAGAAATTAAAAGAAAGCGAGGACAAATAACATGAATTTCGGGCAAAATTTGTATCAATGGTTTTTAAGCAACGCACAGAGCTTAGTGCTTATGTCGATTGTGGTTATCGGTATCTACTTAGGGTTCAAGCGTGAGTTTTCAAAACTTATCGGTTTCTTGGTAGTTGCCTTGATTGCTGTCGGCTTGGTATTCAATGCTGGCGGTGTGAAAGATGTACTGTTAGAGCTGTTCAATAAGATTATCGGTGCATAAAATTTTATTGTGGGGCTGATGTATGGGTGCTATAATGTGAAAAAAGAAGTAATCGAGGTGTTCTATTTTGAATGAGAGAGAAAAAATTATTCGTTTATGGTTTGATATGTGGTTGAAACAGCAAGACTTAGGAATAGATAAAATTTTTACAGAAGATGTTGTTTATACGGAAAGCTGGTGTCCTAAATATGAAAATCTTAAAACAGTAAAACATTGGTTTAATGAATGGAATACTCGTGGTAAAGTCATTATTTGGGATATTAAACAGTTCTTTCATAAAGAAAATCAAACTGTCGTAGAATGGTATTTTAAAAATGAAATGAATACGGGAAGCGTTGAAGAATTTGACGGTATTTCCTTAATTGAATGGACAGAAGATAACAAAATCAAATCATTAAAAGAATATGGTTGCAATCTGAATAACTATAATCCATATCAACACAGCGATAACCCTCAATTTAGAGATGAAAAAACAAACTGGTTTTAAAACTTAATCAAATTATATCCATATACATAAAGCAGTTAGTCTTAGGATTGACTGCTTTTTTCTTACCTAAAATCAGATTGGAGTGATGAAATGAGCGATATTTTTAAGGATATGCAGGCAAACGTCGGCTGTGATTATATTTCTAACCTGCCCTCTTACAAGCGTAAAGTGTGGCATGAAATGAAGCGATTACCGCTTACGAATTATGATATAAAACAGTTAGAAGATTTTTCAAAGTATGTGTTTGGTATGTCGTACCAGAGCTTAAAAGATGTGATGAAGCAACAGAAAGGACGTGAGGAACAATGCAGGAAACAAGGGTGCTGGTGGAAACGAGAGGAACAACTGGCGAAGAAACAATATCATACTGGTTCGACCTGCCGATAGATGTTGCCGAGTTTGAAGAAAAGTTAGGTATCGGTGCAGAAAGTGGGGATTATCGTATTATCGAAAAGGTGTTGCCTTATGCTGATGAAGTCCACGAACACACCAGCGTGTACCAGCTCAACGAATTAGATTTTATGTACCGCCAGCTTTCAAGTGATATGCAGGAAGAATATGTATCACTACTTACGGTGTTTGAAAATTTAGAAGCACTTTATATTTGCAGGAACGTGATTATTGTTTATCCCGACTGTAAAAGCATGATAGATGTTGCAAGGCAAAAGCTGATGAACGACCCGATGTTCAAGCATTTATCCGAGGACTGTCAAGAATACTACTTTGACTTTGAAGCCTACGCTTCTCACTTGCAGGAACACGGGAAATTTTTAGTAACAGAACACGGTATCTTTGAACTGCCAGAGTAGGAAATGAGGTGGTGCTTATGATTGATGATATGGCGGTTTATATTGCTAATCTTGGCAAATACAATGAGGGCTATTTAGTCGGTGCTTGGTTCACGTTCCCCATTGACGAGGAAGATGTGAAAGAAAAAATCGGCTTGAATGAACAGTATGAGGAATACGCTATCCATGATACCGACAACTTTCCCATTGCGATTGGCGAGTATGTTTCCATTGAAGAACTCAATGAGATGTATGAAATGATAGAGGAACTTCCCGACTATATTGTAGAGTGTCTGGACGAATTTATCAGCCACTATGGGACGCTGGAAGAAGTCGTGGAACATAAGGACGATATTTACTATTATCCCGACTGTGAAACCATGACAGATGTTGCCTACTACTACATAGACGAATTGCAGGCACTTGGGGACATTCCACCCAGCTTACAGAATTACATTGACTATGAAGCCTACGGGCGAGATTTGGATATGGGCGGTTGCTTTATTGAAACAAGCCGAGGTATGTGCGAGATACCATATTAACGCTGGAAGATCAGCGACAAGCATTGTTGCTACTGACAGCGTATTTCTCTTTAAGGGACAGTCTGAAAATGGCTGTCCTTTTCTATTTTGAAAGGAGCTGAAAGAACTTGAAAAAGATTAAAAGCTACACGGGTATCTGGAACGTGGAAAAAGTCTTGTATGCAATCAATGACTTTAACTTACCCTTTCCCGTTACTTTTACACAGATTACATGGTTTGTGATTACGGAATTTATCATCATTCTGTTTGGGGATATTCCCCCACTTTCCATGATTGAGGGAGCATTTCTCAAATACTTTGGTATTCCCGTTGCTCTCACTTGGTTCATGTCGCAGAAAACCTTTGACGGAAAGAAGCCGTACAGCTTTTTGAAATCACAGATAACCTATGCCCTGCGACCAAAAATCACTTATGCAGGAAAAGCCGTAAAACTGCATAAGCAGATATTGAATGAAACAATCACGGCAGTAAGGAGTGTGAACTATGTTCCCGATAAAATATATTGACAATAACCTTGTCTGGAACAAGGACAATGAGGTGTTCGCCTACTATGAGCTGATACCATACAACTATTCTTTTCTATCCGCAGAGCAGAAATTTATCGTGCATGACAGTTTCCGACAGCTTATCGCACAGTCCCGTGAGGGTAAAATTCATGCGTTGCAGATTGCCACAGAAAGCTCAATCCGCAGTATGCAGGAACAGTCAAAGAAGCTGGTAACTGGAAAATTAAAGGAAGTTGCCTGCCAGAAGATAGACGAACAGACCGAAGCGTTAGTATCTATGATTGGGGACAATCAAGTGGACTACCGCTTTTTTCTTGGCTTTAAGCTCATGGTTACGGAAGAACAGCTCAATCTGAAGAACATCAAAAAATCGGTGTGGCTGACGTTCACAGAATTTCTCCATGAAGTGAACCACACGCTGATGAATGATTTTGTTTCCATGCCGAATGATGAAATCAACCGTTACATAAAAATGGAAAAGTTACTGGAAAATAAAATCTCCCGTCGCTTTAAGGTGCGTCGCTTGGAAATCCATGATTTTGGGTATCTCATGGAACATCTTTACGGCAGGGACGGTATCGCTTATGAAGATTATGAGTACCAGCTACCAAAGAAAAAATTGAACAAAGAGACGCTGATAAAATACTACGACCTTATCCGTCCGACAAGGTGTGTGATTGAGGAAAGCCAGCGGTATTTACGATTGGAACATGAGGACAAGGAAAGCTATGTGTCCTATTTTACCGTCAATGCGATTGTAGGAGAGCTTGATTTTCCGTCGTCTGAAATCTTCTATTTCCAGCAACAGCAATTCACATTCCCCGTTGATACGAGCATGAATGTAGAAATCGTGGAAAATCGGAAAGCATTAACGACCGTCCGCAACAAGAAAAAGGAACTGAAAGACCTTGATAATCACGCCTATCAAGCAGGAAGTGAAACCAGCTCAAATGTGGTGGACGCTTTAGACAGCGTGGACGAGCTGGAAACTGATTTAGACCAGACAAAAGAAAGTATGTATAAGTTAAGCTACGTCATACGGGTGTCTGCACCCGATCTTGACGAGCTGAAACGCCGTTGTGATGAAGTCAAGGACTTTTACGACGACCTCAATGTAAAGCTGGTGCGTCCTGCTGGGGATATGCTGGGGCTTCATTCTGAATTTTTACCAGCCAGCAAGCGATATATCAATGACTATGTGCAGTATGTAAAATCAGATTTTTTAGCTGGGCTTGGCTTTGGTGCGACACAGCAGTTAGGAGAAACTACGGGTATCTATATGGGCTATTCTGTTGATACGGGAAGAAATGTGTACCTGCAACCGTCCCTTGCCAGTCAAGGTGTAAAAGGTACAGTTACCAACGCTTTAGCGTCTGCTTTTGTCGGTTCGCTTGGCGGTGGGAAATCGTTCTGTAACAATCTTCTGGTATATTATGCGGTGCTGTTTGGCGGTCAAGCACTTCTGTTAGACCCTAAAAGTGAGCGTGGTAACTGGAAAGAAACGCTCCCAGAGATTGCACATGAAATCAATATCGTAAATCTTACCAGCGATAAGGACAATGCAGGGCTTCTTGACCCGTTTGTGATTATGAAGAATGTAAAAGACGCTGAAAGTCTGGCAATCGACATCTTAACATTCCTTACGGGTATTTCTTCAAGGGACGGCGAAAAATTCCCCGTACTTCGTAAGGCAGTACGCTCCGTTACCCAGAGCGACAGTCGGGGCTTGCTCCATGTGATAGACGAGCTACGCCGTGAAGATACGCCCATATCAAGAAATATCGCAGACCATATCGACAGCTTCACGGACTACGACTTTGCACACCTGCTGTTTTCAGACGGTACGGTAGAAAATGCTATCAGTCTGGATAATCAGCTCAATATCATTCAAGTAGCCGACCTTGTACTGCCAGATAAAGATACCACTTTTGAAGAATACACGACCATTGAATTGTTGTCTGTGTCTATGCTGATTGTGATTAGTACCTTTGCCCTTGATTTTATCCATTCGGACAGAAGCATTTTTAAGATTGTCGATTTAGACGAAGCGTGGGCGTTCTTAAATGTGGCACAAGGAGAAACCTTATCAAATAAGCTGGTTCGTGCTGGGCGAGCTATGCAGGCAGGCGTTTATTTCGTTACCCAGTCTGCCTATGACGTGTCAAAGGAAAGTCTGAAAAACAATATCGGCTTAAAGTTTGCATTTAGAAGCACGGATATAAACGAGATAAAGCAGACCTTAGAGTTTTTCGGTATCGACAAGGACGATGAGAACAACCAGAAACGCTTGCGTGATTTGGAGAACGGACAATGCTTATTGCAGGACTTATACGGGCGTGTCGGTGTGGTGCAGATACACCCAGTCTTTGAAGAACTGCTACACGCCTTTGATACCAGACCGCCCGTACAGAGAAATGAGGTGGAGTGATGAAAGAAAGGATAAAAGGTGTGTTCACAAAAAAGAAGATTTTCCACTTTCTCAAAATGGCTCTGTTCGTGGTGGCACTCTCCCTTATCCTGCTTTCACTTTTGGGGACGGTGGCTCATGCGACGGGGCTTGTAGACGATACCATAAACGCAGAAAATCTTTATTCAAAATATCCCCTTTCCAACTACCAGCTTGATTTTTTCGTCGATAATAGCTGGTCGTGGCTTCCGTGGAACTGGCTCGACGGTATCGGAAAATCGGTACAATACGGGCTGTACTGCATTACCAACTTTGTCTGGACTATCAGTTTGTATTTGAGTAATGCAACGGGCTATGTGGTGCAGGAAGCCTATAAGCTGGACTTCATCAATGATATGGCAGACAGTATCGGAAAGAGCATACAGACCCTTGCAGGCGTTACCGAGAACGGCTTTTCTTCTACGGGCTTCTATGTTGGTTTCCTGCTTCTCATTATCTTAGTGGTGGGAATGTACGTTGCTTATACGGGACTGATAAAACGGGAAACCAGCAAAGCACTTCACGCTGTTATCAACTTTGTGGTGGTGTTCGTGCTGTCCGCTTCATTTATTGCTTATGCTCCCGACTATATCAAGAAGATAAATGAATTTTCATCAGACATCAGTACCGCTTCTTTGGATTTGGGAACAAAAATCATGCTCCCTAACTCCGACAGCGAGGGTAAGGACAGCGTGGACTTGATACGGGACAGCCTATTTTCTATTCAAGTGGAACAGCCGTGGCTCTTGCTTCAATTCGGGAACAGCAACGCAGAAGAAATCGGGACAGACCGTGTAGAAGCTCTCGTATCGGCAAGTCCAGAGGACGAGGACGGGAAAACCAGAGAGGAAGTCGTGAAAACAGAAATCGAGGACAACGACAATAACAATCTGACAATACCGCAGGTCGTGAACCGTTTGGGTATGGTGTTCTTCCTCTTGTTCTTTAACTTGGGTATCACGATATTTGTATTCTTGCTTACGGGCATGATGTTGTTCAGCCAGATACTTTTTATTATCTTTGCAATGTTTTTACCTATCAGTTTTTTACTTTCCATGATACCGAGCTATGAAAGCATGGCAAAGCAGGCAATCGTGAGAGTATTTAATACCATAATGACACGGGCAGGAATAACGCTCATTGTAACGGTGGCATTTAGTATTTCCAGTATGTTTTACAACATTTCCACAGACTACCCATTCTTTATGGTGGCGTTCTTGCAGATAGTATGTTTCGCTGGTATCTACATGAAGCTGGGCGACTTAATGAGTATGTTCTCACTTAATGCTGGCGACAGTCAAAGCATGGGACGACGCATATTCCGCAGACCGTATCTGTTTATGCGACATCGGGCTAGGCGTATGGAACACCGTATTGCAAGGGCGGTAAGTGCTGGCGGTATTTCGGGCGGTGTAGCTGGTGCGGTGGCTGGAAGTGCCGTTGCTGGCAAGAGAGCCGAAAGAAAAAATACGGCTTCTAAAGAAAATCGGGGCAATACCACTTCCAGCATGGGACAGCGTGCAGGTTCAAAAGTCGGTGCTGTTTTAGATACGAAAAATAAAGTGAAAGACAAGGCAAACGCTGTCAAAGAGAATATCAAGGATATGCCGACACAGACCGCTTATGCGGTGTATTCCGCAAAGGAAAAGGCAAAGTCCAGCGTGTCCGACTTCAAGCGTGGCATGGTGCAGGAACAGCAGTCCAGACAGACGGGACGCTTGGAAAAGCAGGAACAGCGTAAGAAAAATATCGCTGACAAACGTATGGAGCTTCAAAAGGCACAAGAAGCAAGGCAGGTACAGCGAAAGGCTGACGGATCAGCGACAACGGGAGCTACCCGTCCCCATGAGCGACCAGTCACAGCTTCAACCATTCCAAAGCCGAGTGTTGAAAAAATGCAGGAAGTCAAACGCCCAGCCACAGCTCCAACTCCGAAAGCAAGTGAGCCAGTCAAGACAAATGTTATCAAAGAGCGTCCGTTATCTTCTGGTGCTTCTGATAAGAAAGCACCCCAGCCTACACAGACAGTACATAGGCAGAATGTAGAAAAAGTGGTATCGCAGGAAACACGCCAGAATGACACCAAAGACCGCAGGATAAAGGTTCAGCAGACCCAGAGCGTCCAGAAGAACCAGCAGACCATAGAGAAAACCCGTAACCTTGTAACGAAGAAAGGACAGAAGAAAAAATGAAACTGAAACATATCGCTATCATTGGCAGTCTGTTTCCTATCCTCTTTTCTCTGGTGCTTTTCTTTGGCGTCCTCATTAGTGCGGACAGCGACGACGAGAACAGCAATTTTTCTTCTGGCATTACGGGTATGAACCTATCCGCAGAAGTCTTGAAACATCAGCCTATGGTAGAAAAATACGCCAGAGAAAACGGTATCTCCGAGTATGTCAATGTGTTACTTGCTATCATTCAAGTAGAAAGTGGCGGTACGGCAGAAGATGTTATGCAGAGTTCGGAAAGTCTTGGTTTACCGCCTAATTCCTTAGATACGGAAAGCTCAATCAAGCAGGGGTGTAAGTATTTTGCGTCCCTGCTTTCTTCCTGCAAAAATCAAGGTATCGACGACTTGAATGTAGCGATACAGTCTTATAACTATGGCGGTGGCTATGTGGGATATGTGGCAGGAAAAGGAAAAAAACACACTTTTAATCTTGCAGAGAGCTTCGCCCGTGAGAAATCGGGTGGAAAGAAAGTAACCTACACCAACCCGATAGCCGTTGCTAAGAATGGGGGCTGGCGGTATGGCTATGGAAATATGTTCTATGTGGAAGTAGTCAATCAGTATTTAGCAGTTCCGCAGGTATCGGGAGAACTGGCACAAAAGGTAATGAATGAAGCGTTGAAATATCAAGGCTGGAAGTATGTGTATGGTGGCAGTAACCCGAATACTTCCTTTGATTGTTCGGGATTGACGCAATGGTGCTATGGAAAAGCTGGTATCTCCTTACCGAGAACAGCACAAGCACAGTATGACGCAACCCAACATCTGCCACTCTCGCAGGCAAAAGCAGGCGATTTGGTGTTTTTCCATTCCACCTATAACGCTGGTTCGTATGTAACACACGTCGGTATTCTTGTTTCGCCGACACAGATGTACCACGCAGGCGACCCGATAGGATATGCAGACCTAAGTAGTAGTTACTGGCAACAGCACTTAATCGGTGCAGGACGAGTAAAACAATAGAAAGGACTTGAAAAATATGTTTAAGAAGAATAAGAAACAGACAGAAACTATCAAAGAACCAAAAGAAAAAAAGGTGCGTACTGTCAAGGTAGGCACACATAAGAAAACCGTGATTGCGTTGTGGGTGGTGCTTGTCGCAAGCGTGAGCTTTGGGGTGTATAAGAATTTTACGGCTATCGACCAGCACACCACCCATGAAAAAGAAATCATTGAACTTTGCTTGCAGGACACCAACGGGATAGAAAATTTCGTGAAAAACTTTGCGAAGTCCTATTACACATGGGATAACAGCAAAGAAGCTATCGAAGCAAGGACGCAGGCAATCAGCGGTTATCTGACAAAGGAATTGCAGGACTTAAATGTAGACACCATTAGAACCGATATACCGACCAGCTCCACGGTTACAGATGTGATTGTATGGCATATCGAGCAATCGGGAGCGGACACTTTTTCTGCTACCTACGAAGTAGATCAGCAGATAAAAGAGGGAGAACAGACAAGCAATGTGAAAGCAACCTATACTGTAAAAGTCTATGTGGACGCAGACGGGGATATGGTAATCGTTCAAAACCCTACCCTTGCACCAGCAGTTGAAAAATCAGACTATGAGCCTAAGACACCAGAAGCAGACGCAAGCGTGGACGCTGATACGGTAAATGACGCTACCGCTTTTCTGGAAACATTCTTTAAGCTGTACCCAACAGCGACGGAAAAAGAGCTTGCTTACTATGTATTGGGAAATGTGATTGAACCTATCGGCAGGGACTACCTTTATTCTGAACTGGTAAACCCTATCTTTATAAAGGACGGCGACAATGTGAAAGTCAAGGTTGCGGTAAAATTCATTGATAATCAGACAAAAGCGACGCAGGTATCGCAGTATGAGCTTGTGCTACATAAGGATAGTAACTGGAAGATTGTAGGATAAATGATATAGCGTGCATTTCCTATCAGATTTGCACGCTTTTACAAAACGACAAGAAAACTGTGCAAAAATATTGACTTGTAATGACCGAATGCTATAATATAAATGACAAGTGTACTTGGTATTATTTGAAGGGAGCGTTATATAATGGATAAAGAAAAAATACTATCACAAAACAAAAAAGAGAATCTATATCTTGATGAATACGAAAAACATATTAAACTTCAAGGGAAATCTTTTGGCTTAATGTTTGTTTTATTTATCTGCATTTTAATTCTTTTCATTAAAGCAGTTTGTAAAGAACCTTACTATGACATAATGACAATTATTGGGTCTGTGGCATTTGGCTCTATGGGTTATGAAGCACATATTTCAAAAAATAAATCCAAATTTGTTATTGCTTTATTCTTTTTTCTATTTATGGGGTATTACTTTTATAAATTTTTAATGGTAGGTTTATAGAATGGACGAACATTTAATTTTGCGAAACAGATTAAAAACTGTACGAAAAGAAAAAAAATTATCACAAACAGAATTAGCTGAACTAGTCGGGGTTTCTCGGAATACAGTTAGTTCTATTGAAACTGGACAATTTAATCCAACAGCAAAATTGGCATTAGTGCTTTGTATAGCTTTAGATAAAAAATTTGAAGAATTATTTTATTTTGATTAAAGGAGAGAACGATTATGGAATTAGAGGAATTGATTGTTGAAATAGTTATAGGATTGTTTTTACTTTTTACATCTTATCAAATAGGTATAAAAGAGAATATTACTTTATTACATGGTTATCATTATACACAACTTGACCCTAAAGATAAAAAGGTGTTTACAAAAAAAATAGGAATAGGCACTTTACTGGTTAGTATTGGTATTCTTGTTATGCCGATTATCAATTTAATCTCTCATTCTGAATTAGGCTATTACATAGGTCTTATTTTGATTGTTGTAGGAGTGTTTTATATCATATTCATCATTGTAAAATACAATGGAAAACTTATTAGCTTTAAAAAGTAGAATTGAGGTATGAATATGATAGGACTGAACAAAAGAGATATAAAAAAGGCATTGAAAGCTGGTGCAAAAGCTGGCGGTGTATCATTGGCTGATGTTCGGGCGGATATTGAAGCTACGATTGATGAAGCTATGAATAGCACCGACCCAGAGGTGCAGGCAAATTTCAAAAAGTATTTTGGGAATAAACGCCCTACACCAGAAGAATATATTTATATCATTACGAAAAAGACAAAGGCAAAATTATAATAAAAGGGTCGTGGAAATGCTTCACAAAATTGTGATCTGCATTATCACGGCTCTTTTACTCTCTGTTTACTTTCAAAACTGTAAGTGTAATTGAATACTGCCCTTGCTATAATTTAATTGTATTCCAAAACAAATAAATGTGGCAGGAAGAAAGGAGCGATTTTTAATGGAACACATTTTAAATTTAGAGCAAGTAAAAAAATACTACGGGGGTAACTCTGGAAATATCACAAAGGCAGTAGACGGTATTTCTATGTATGTAGATAAGGGCGAATTTGTCGCAATCATGGGAGCTAGTGGTTCTGGAAAGACTACCCTATTAAACTGTATCTCTACGATTGATACTGTAACCAGCGGACACATTACAGTCAATAATCAAGATATTACCAAAATCAAGGATAAAGATTTTGCTGATTTCAGACGTGAAAATTTAGGGTTCATTTTTCAAGATTTCAACCTTTTAGATACTTTAACGATTGGAGAAAACATTTCTTTATCATTGGTTATCAACAAACAGAACCCTACTGATATTGAGAAAAGAGTTCATGCTATCGCCGATAAATTGGGTATTCGTGATATTTTATCGAAATTTCCTTATGAAGTTTCTGGCGGACAAAAACAGCGTTGTGCTTGTGCTAGAGCCTTAATCAATGAACCGAAACTGATTTTAGCTGATGAACCGACGGGAGCTTTGGACTCAAAAGCTTCCAGATTATTACTGGAAACAATGTCTGAAATCAACAAGAAAATGCAGGCTACTATTTTAATGGTAACACATGACCCGTTTAGTGCGTCTTTCTGTGAACGTATTTTGTTCTTGAAAGACGGTAAAATATTCAATGAAATTTTCAGAGGGGAAAAAAGCAGAAAAGATTTCTTCAATGAAATACTGGATATATTAACCTTGCTCGGAGGTGAAGTGGGAAATGTTAGGTAAGTTAGCGTATAGAAATACAAAAAGAAATATTAAAGATTATTTGATTTATCTGATAACCGTTACTGCATCCTTTTCTCTTATATTTGCTTTTAATTTGGTGGCAAATTCTGATGAAATTGTAAAGTTATGTTCCAGTATGGATGCATTTAAGAATTCATTGTTCGCTGTAAATATTCTTATTATTTTTGTGATATGCTTTTTGATCAACTATACAACGAAATTTATGTTTGAAAAAAGAAGTAAAGAATTAGGAACATATATGCTTCTTGGCATTAAGAAAAAAGAAATTGCCCACTTAGTTGTAATTGAAAATATACTGTTGGGAATTTTAGCATTTGTATTAGCTATTCCTATTGGCTTTTTATTCAGCCAGTTTGTGTCGTTAGTAATTGTAAACTTACTGGGTATTCCAAAAACTCTCTTTATTTCTTTGAATTTCGTTTCTATTGGACTATTGATAATTTATTTTTTAACTATTTATGTTTTGGTTTTGCTTAATCTATTAAGAAGAATAAGTAAAATGACGATACGTGATTTTCTTTATTTTGACAAACAAAATGAAAAGAAAATGTTCCGTGACAGTAAAAAAAGAAATGTCATTTTTGTTTTAAGTATTATTCTTGGTGCGATTTCTCTTTTTCTCTGGAATTCACGTTGTACTATGGATAATTTTAATAAGCAAGAAACACTTACTTATTTGATGGTAAGCGTAATCATGTTGATTATCAGCATTTATGGTATATCTACAACTTGTGCAGATATGTTCTTGACTGTTATCTTAAAATTTTGTATAATAGGAATTGAAGTTAAATTAGATGCTAAAAATTTGTAATTAAGAAGGAGGGATTCGTCATGTTGGTATTCCAAATGCGTAATGTAGATAAAACATCTACTGTTTTGAAACAGACTAAAAACAGTGATTACGCAGATAAATAAATACGTTAGATTAATTCCTACCAGTGACTAATCTTATGACTTTTTAAACAGATAACTAAAATTACAAACAAATCGTTTAACTTCTGTATTTATTTACAGATGTAATCACTTCAGGAGTGATTACATGAACAAAAATATAAAATATTCTCAAAACTTTTTAACGAGTGAAAAAGTACTCAACCAAATAATAAAACAATTGAATTTAAAAGAAACCGATACCGTTTACGAAATTGGAACAGGTAAAGGGCATTTAACGACGAAACTGGCTAAAATAAGTAAACAGGTAACGTCTATTGAATTAGACAGTCATCTATTCAACTTATCGTCAGAAAAATTAAAACTGAATACTCGTGTCACTTTAATTCACCAAGATATTCTACAGTTTCAATTCCCTAACAAACAGAGGTATAAAATTGTTGGGAATATTCCTTACCATTTAAGCACACAAATTATTAAAAAAGTGGTTTTTGAAAGCCGTGCGTCTGACATCTATCTGATTGTTGAAGAAGGATTCTACAAGCGTACCTTGGATATTCACCGAACACTAGGGTTGCTCTTGCACACTCAAGTCTCGATTCAGCAATTGCTTAAGCTGCCAGCGGAATGCTTTCATCCTAAACCAAAAGTAAACAGTGTCTTAATAAAACTTACCCGCCATACCACAGATGTTCCAGATAAATATTGGAAGCTATATACGTACTTTGTTTCAAAATGGGTCAATCGAGAATATCGTCAACTGTTTACTGAAAATCAGTTTCATCAAGCAATGAAACACGCCAAAGTAAACAATTTAAGTACCATTACTTATGAGCAAGTATTGTCTATTTTTAATAGTTATCTATTATTTAACGGGAGGAAATAATTCTATGAGTCGCTTTTTTAAATTTGGAAAGTTACACGTTACTAAAGGGAATGGAGATAAATTATTAGATATACTACTGACAGCTTCCAAGAAGCTAAAGAGGTCCCGAGCGCTTGTAGGAAAATGTCCTAAGTGTGGCAACAATATTGTATTAAAAAAATCGTTTTATGGTTGTTCAAATTATCCTGAATGTAAGTTTACTTTAGCTGAACATTTTAGAAAGAAAAAACTAACCAAAACGAATGTAAAAGAATTACTGGAGGGAAAAGAAACCCTGGTAAAAGGAATCAAAAACAAAGAGAAAAAGCCCTACAATGCCGTTGTAAAAATTGGGGAAAAGGGATATATTGATTTTATCTCTTTTTCAAAATAAACATAAAAGCCCTTTAAAGAGGGCTTTTCAGACTGTAGACAAACTTGGTGTTGGGTGTTATATCCAGCACCATTTTTCTTTTAAAACTTCTTTTCTTTTTATTTTCTTCAAAATCAACAAAAATCCGGCTATATTCCAGCCACGTTTTTCCAGTATCTTTGCCAGCTTCTTCAAATTCATGCATGCGAAGGTAAGCCCGGCTTTCATTTCCATCCGCGCCTTTCCTACATACTGCGTATAACGAAATCCATGCTGTTCTTTCGCTGTACCGAAGATCCGCTCTATGGTTTCTTTTCTTAACTGGTAGATCTGTCTGTTTCCGATCGTGTGCCGAATGTCTTCTGCTACTTCCATGTATTCTTCCCATACATGACGTGTGATCAGTTTTACATGATCTTTGCTTTCTGTACATTTTGAAAGATATTGGCATTCAGCACAATGCTCACCGCAGCTTTTATACTCTTTATATCCATTTCTGTTTGTTGTACTGTATGTCAGTATATGTGCTCCCGGACATATATAACAATCATAGTATTCATCATATGCGAATTCGTGTTTTCCGAAAAATCCTTCTTTGGTCTTGGGACGGGTATACGGAAAAAGTGGTTGAATTCCATCTTCCGACAGCTGATGGGCGATTGCCGGAGTTTTATATCCTGCATCTGCAACTACCATCTGTGGATTCAGTTTAGATATCTTATCGTATAATGCTTTAAAAGTACGACTGTCATGCTCATTACCAGGATGTACTGTATATCCGAGGATCCAGCCATGTTTATCACAGGCAGTTTCTACTGCATATGCAAAAACATGTTTATGTTCACCCTTTCGAAACCATCCACTTTCCGGATCGCTGATGCTGCATTTTTGTGTTTTCACATCTTCAGGAAGTTCTTCAGATATAGAATCTTTATCATTTCCGCTTCCACCGGATGCTGGCGGCTGGTTATCATCTTTTTTCTTTAACGGCTTTTTTCCATGTGCCAGACGATCTTTTTCAATCTCTTTATTTAATTCCTCTTCATACCAGAGAGCCCGTTCGTGCGCAACCCGCTTACGCATTTTTTTACTGTTTGCACAGGCTTTTACATGTGTTGCATCCACAAAGATCTGTTCTGTATTTACAAGCTTATATTTCATACAGTCTTCCAGAATCTTTGAAAAGATCTGCTCAAAAAGGTCTGTATCTTTGAAACGGCGGGTATAATTCTTTCCAAATGTGGAGAAATGAGGTACTGGATCTAACATGTCTAGTCCGAGAAACCAGCGGTATGCAACATTTACTTCGATTTCTTTTATGGTCTGGCGCATGCTTTTTATTCCATAGAGATATTGGATAAATGGTATCTTTATCAGCATGACCGGATCCATACTGGGGCGACCGTTATCCGGACAATATTTTTCTTCAACCAGATCATAAATAAAGTTCCAATTGATTGCTTTATCAATCAATCGCAGCATATGGTTTTGAGGTACCATGTCATCCATGGAGAACATCATCATTTGTTCTCTTTTTTTATCTGCATTTTTTCTCATCATAAAAAACACCGCCCTTCTGATTTTTATTATATCAGAAAAGCGGTTCCAACAAAATAGCAAAACCCTGCAAAAGCAGGGCTTTGTCTACAGTCTGAAAAGCCCTTTAAAGAGGGCTTTTATATATTAATCACAAATCACTTATCACAAATCACAAGTGATTAATCACAAATCACTTGTGATTTGTGATTCTTAATGATACAATATTACTATGTTTTAGCTTTAAAGGCTCGTACAGACTATATGTTTTGTGCGGGCTTTTTTCATACCCGAAAAAATTTAAAAAATTTTTCAAAAGAGGTCATTAAATCACACCTAGCTGTCCTTATATGGTGCGGAAAGAGGGATAAACACTTTTCAAATCATAAAGGAAAGGAGGTGAGATTGATGAAACCGTCTGACTTCCAGAAAACAGTTCAATGTCGTTTTGAAAGTTGTTTAAAGAAAGTTGTCCGTAGTGTCGTGAAAGATTATTACAAGGAATTAAACCGTCGTAAGAATAAAGAAATATCTTTCAGCGAATTGCCAGATGTCCTTGTTGATAAAATGGCTGTTTGGGACGACTACGAAACAGATTATACAATCTTTTCAGTATGTGGCATTGATATTCGTGTCCTTGATGATGAATTGGCAGAAGCCTTGAAGAAACTTCCAGAAAGAAAACGCAATACTCTGTTGATGTATTACTTCTTGGAAATGACAGAAAGTGAAATTGCCAACTTGCAGAAAATCACGCAAAGCGGTGTATTTAGAAACCGACATCACGCTTTGGAAACTATGAAAAAAATACTCAAGGAGGAACATTAGAAAATGAAACAGTTATTTAAGAAACCGTCTTATTACTTGATTTCATCAGCTATGGACGGAAACGAAAAAGCGATTGAAAAATTACTGGCATTTTATGACCCTTACATATCAAAGTGCTGTTTGCGTTCACTTTATGATGAATACGGCAATGTTTATATCGTTGTAGATATGGAATTAAAAGGACGTATCAGAGAAGCACTTATCAAAATGATTTTAGGTTTTGATATTGAAGATATGGACTTAGAACCAGAAGAATAAGCAGTTTTTAGCGGAGCATGATTTAATATCCCCCTCTTTCCTGCTCTGCCACCTGCTTTTATATGAAAGCAACACGCTTTCACCACAGCTCTTTGACAACTGAATAAAGCAGACAGATACGTTTGTGAGATGGCGAGCCACGGGGACTGTACGCCACGACCTTTTCAAAAGAAAGCGAGCGACCCACGCAGTGATCCGAGAGCGACTGTTGGAAAAGTTGTTTTGCCACGACCTATCCTCACAGAATAATGATACGTCCGCATGGTGCGGTTCTGCCCACAAGAATGGGAATAGTTGAGATACTAATGGAGCTTTCCAAAGCCGTCTGCCTGCTTGTAAAAAACGACACACAGTAAAGGGGGGTGCATAGATTATGAACAATACTGATGTGCCTATTTGGGAAAAATATACGCTGACGGTTGAAGAAGCGTCCAAATACTTCCGCATTGGCGAAAAGAAATTGCGTAAATTAGCCGAAGAAAATCTTGACGCTGGCTGGGTTATCGTGAACGGCAACCGTATTCAGATTAAGCGAAAACAATTTGAAAAAATCATAGATACATTGGACGAAATCTAATGTCATTGAGCCGTAGATATGGTATAATAAATATAGCGTATCACGGCTCGTTCCATGACGGAAAGGAGCTTTACACTATGTCTAATGTAAAACGAAAAGACAGTAAAAATCGCAATTTGCGTAATGGAGAGAGCCAGCGAAAAGACGGAAGATACGTTTATAAATATACCGATATATACGGAAAGCCACAATTTATCTATTCTTGGAAACTTGTACCGACAGACAAGACACCTGCTGGAAAGCGTGATGATATATCGTTGAGGGAAAAAGAAACACAGATTAAAAAAGACCTTAACGACGGTATCGATACAGCAGGCGGTAAAATGACAGTCTGCCAGCTCTACGACAAGAAGAACAGCCAAAGAAAGAACATCAAGAGGGCTACTGAAAAAGGACGACAGTATCTTATGAACGCTCTGAAAAATGACCCATTGGGTATGAGGGCGATTGATACTGTTAAGCAGTCGGACGCTAAAGAATGGGCTATCAGAATGAGCGAAAAAGGATACGCCTATAAAACGATTGATAACTACAAGCGTTCCTTGAAAGCGTCATTTTACATGGCGATACAAGACGACTGTATCAGAAAGAACCCGTTTGAATTTAAGCTAAGTGATGTTCTGGAAGATGATACGGAGCAGAAAGTTATCCTTACACCAGAGCAGGAAGAACGCCTGCTTGCCTTTATGGAAAAGGATAAGATTTACAGCAAGTATTATGATGAGGTTGTGCTTCTGCTGGAAACGGGACTTCGTATTTCTGAATTTTGCGGACTAACGACGCATATTGATATGCAGAACAGAATACTCAATATAGACCACCAGTTATTGAAAGACAGCGAAATCGGCTACTATATTGAAACGCCAAAGACCAAAAACGGAAAACGAGAACTTCCATTGACAGAACGGGCTTATCAAGCAATCCAAAGAATACTAAAGAACAGAGGAAAGGCACAACCGTTGATTGTAGGTGGTTATAGCAATTTCCTATTCTTGAACCGTGAGGGCTTACCTAAAGTTGCAGGAAACTATGAGGGCATGGTGCGAGGACTAATTAAGAAGTATAACAAGTATCACACGGACAAGTTACCGAACATCACACCACATTCATTCCGACATACTTACTGTACGAATATGGCAAACAGAGGAATGAACCCAAACACCCTGCAATATCTTATGGGACACGCTAACATAACCATGACACTTGGCTATTATGCACACGGTACATTTCAATCTGCAAAAGCAGAACTGGAAAGACTGGCTTGTTAATATCGGAGCTTATATTTACTACTCATTTACTACTTTTGGTTGCATTTTCATGCTGGTAAATGCCAGCTTATGCAAGGTATCTTCCAAAAAGAAAATACCGATAAAGCCCTAAAATACGGGATATATCGGCATTTACCAACTTATGAAAAGATAATCAGAAATTTAGTAAGTTTTTATTTCAATAACTTTAATATCATCCTGTTATCCTCCTAAATAGATTGAAATATGTCAATGAGTTTTTTTCTTAAACAATAGTAGAGCACAATTCTTTTATTTTGTTCCAACTTCATACATGATCATAACATGTAAACTTTAAACTACTTTCCCAGATTATTTCTCCATCAGTTTTTCAAACCAGGTATCCATAGCTAGGATGAATTGACTTACGTCTGGCAATTCTTGCAGCATTTCGTTTAGGTTTTTGTGCTTCACATATTTCTGCACATACACCCAACAGGCAACTCTACTGGCTTCTGATACAATGTCAGCTATGGTTTTGCGCATAAGCTCTTCAAATTCAGCAATTTCTTCTTTCGGAACAACATCATACAGTGTTGGTGCCTGATGACTTATTTTTACTCCATTTTCATTTGCATCTTTAAGCAGATTCTTAACTTTTTCTCTTGAATCCTCCGGTACTTTCATGTACTCCCACATAAATGCTACCACATCGGCTGGCCTTATTTATATCATTTCACTCTTTTTTGAAATAGAACAACACCACAGCAACAACTCAAATCGACTTAAAATTCCAGACTATTCGCATTCAGCAAGAAATACTTCATTCCCATGATGACAAAACCTTCATCATTTCTCCAAGGCTTTTTGCTGCCATTTACAATGACGATCTTCTTGAAAGAGTCCGGGATATTACGCAGAGAATTGAACTCCTGCGTCTGTTTTTCTTCCGAAGTCATGTCATATGCAATCTGGATATAGTATCTCTGGTTTCCTTGATTCACCACAAAGTCAACCTCCAACTGCTTGCGAACACGTTTGCCCTCTTTATCCTTATCGAAGATATCCACGACACCCACATCAACATTGTAGCCACGGATCAGCAGCTCGTTATAAACAATGTTCTCTATGATATGAGTAGGCTCCTGCTGTCTGAAATTCAGACGTGCATTTCTCAGTCCCAGATCCGTAAAGTAGTATTTCAGATTTGCACCGATATACTTTCTGCCCTTAATATCGTATCGGCTTGCCTTGGAAATCAAAAAGGCATCTGTCAAATAGTCGATATGCTTGGAGATGGTTTTATTAGCATAAGTCATCTGGCGCTCACTGGCAAAGGTATTGGCAATCTTTGAAGGGTTGGTCGGTACGCCGATTGCAGATGCAAGCACATCAACCAGAATCCCAATCTCATCCACGTTCTGAATCTTATTTCTTTCAATAACATCCTTCAGATAGACATTTGCAAAGATGTTCTTCAGATAGTCCGCTTTCTGTCGTTCGCTCTGGAAACTTACGATCTGCGGCAATCCTCCGTAGATCATGTAGTCATCCCAGGCATCATCATAATCGCCGTCATAGACAGAATAAAACTCTGCAAAGGAGAGAGGATAGATTCTAATCTCATCACCTCTGCCACGGAACTCGGTCACAATGTCGCTGGACAGGAACTTGGAATTACTTCCGGTGACATATACATCAATATTGCTCATGCGGAGCAGGCTGTTCAGCACTTCCTCAAATTGTGACATAAACTGCACTTCATCAAGAAGCAGATAGTATTTGCCATCGTCTTTCATTGCATCTTTGATGTACTTGAAACACACCTTAGGATCTCTTAGTTCCTCATTTTCAATACCGTCCAATGCAATCTCAATAATATGATCAACATCAACGCCGTTCTCCAGTAAGTATCTCTTAAAGATGGTAAACAGCAAAAAGGATTTGCCACATCTACGAATGCCGGTAATCACCTTTATCATTCCATTATCTTTTCGCTCGATCAGCTGCTGTAGGTAAGCGTCTCTTTTAATCTCCATCGTTACACTCCCCATTTCCGTGCATCTGCACACTTTTTAGTAATGAGATTCTATCACAGAATGACCTGAATTTTAATATGTATTCCCATTTTATGTGCATCTACACACTTTTATGTAATGTTGATAAATATATTTTCAGATTTTTTTGATTGCAGTGTCTATAATCGACTACTCCAATCGTTATTATAGGTAAACAACAAAAAGAAGATGGTTCCGATGTTTCATTAAATATGTTCGTTAGTCTTTTACGCAAAGGATTCTATCTCCTGTGCGCCCTAATGCTTTTCGGATTCAGTTCAACAAACTGGAAGTTCATAAACGCATTTGCTTCTTAAACGCAAACATTCCCTCATTGCCATCACCAACAAAATCGTCCGGTGTATCTGGCATAGGATGTTTTTCATTAAAAAATTCTGTAATATGAAAGCCGCAGACATTCACATAAAAATGAATGTTGCGCTTATCAAAGTACGGCGTACAGGTTTCCCATACTTTCGTGTTCGGATATATTCGTTCCAATTCAAACCATATCTTCTTACCAATACCATTGCTCTGAACTCCGTTCTTTACAAAAAGCAGGTCAAGATGGTTATGCTGTGTACTCTCATTGATAATAACAACTGCACCGCCCACCATTTCTCCATCGACAACAGCTTTATAGACAGCAGAACCCTCCGCATTCACCGACTGGTCAATGTCCTTTTCAGGCAGAATAACAGCATCTGTTTTCCCGAAAACATCTTCAAAACCTTTCTGAAATGCTTCCTGCATATCCGACTTGTATTGCGTTAATTCTTTTGGTTCTATACAAACTAATTGGAAGGTCATTTTATATCTATCTCCTCAAAACTCCTCAAAAAGTTCCGATTTGCACATCAAATCGTTTTCTTCATTCTATCACAGCTTCTATTGATCCGCCATCAGTCTTTCAAACCAAGTATCCATAGCAAGAATAAACTGGCCTGCTCCTGACCATTCTTGCAGCATCTCATCCAAGGTCTTATGCTTCACATATTTCTGCACATATACCCAACAGGCAACACCACTGGCTTCTGATACAATGTCAGCTATGGTTTTACGCATGACCTCTTCAAATTCAGCGATTTCTTCTTTTGAAACAACATCATACAGTTTTGGCTCTTTATAATCTAATTTCATGCCATTTTCATGTACTTCTTTGATCATATCCTTAACTTTTTCTCTTGAGTTCTCCGGTATTTTCATGTACTCCCAGATGAATGCTACCACAGCGGATGGTGTATCTTTTTTTAGTGGTGGTAACTGAATAAAATCATTGTTTTCGCTCATTTTCATATCCTCCTTAAATTCAAGAATGCCCTCAATCGCCAGTTTTCGGTTCAGTCTTTTCTTTACTGTAAGAATGGTCTTGATCAGCTGTTGAAGTCCTTTAACAGGCAGATATGCGGCCTGTACTGGTATCAAAACAGAATCAGAGGAAACCAGTGCATTGATTGTCATCATACCAAGGCTCGGCATACAGTCGATCAGGATATAATCGTATCGGGATCTTATCGCATCGATATATTCTTTCATGATCATTTCTCTGCTCATAACATTTCTCATCGTCACTTCCAGTGCGGAAAACTCAATGTTTGCCGGAAGCAGATCTACATTTTCCTGATGATGTAAGATACCATCTTCCAGATTGATTTCTTCTTCGTTGATGACATCCATCATGATCGTTGCCAGTGTGATTCGAAGATCATCCGGTTCCTCATATCCTATCCAGTATATTTTATGATTAGTGAAGGGCAACGTAATGATATTTATATCTACTCTCATGGTGGAGAACCAACGATTTCTTCCAGAAAAGGAGCAAAGTTTGACCGTCATTGTGATTGGTGGCTTTATAAAGAGAGAGATTTAGTAGAAAACTACTTTCTCAAATTAAAAGTGTTTCGCCGAATAGCTTGACCACAACATAGCGACACGTTATGATAAACTTGCTTCCAATTTTCTGGGTTTTGTATGCATCGTCTCAATATTAATTTGGTTAAAATGAACAACTCAAAATGTTTTTCAAACACGCTCTAGGACAATTATATCATGGGCTTTACTAAGCCTATTGAACAATATTTATTTGGTAACTAAGATACATGTATTTATGTATCTAAAAGATATTATACGAGGAGAGAATAAAATGAAAATCGAGGGAAACGAAAAAGAAATAGCTGCAATGAAAGAATTTCACAAAGGAAACCGGTCAGAGGGATTAAAACTCCAGGAAGAATTTGCATCGGAATTCAGGAAGGAATATGTAGATAAAGACCATTGTCCATGTCTGAAAGCTTGCAGATATCATGGAAATTGTAAAGAGTGCGTGGCAATACATCGGGCACATCAGGAACACGTTCCAAACTGCATGAGACCACTCATAAATAAGAAATTAAAAATTCTGTCGGAATTGACAGAACATACACTGGCAAAAGAGATTGAACCACCAAAAGAAGTATTGAGAAAAGATATAAAAGAATAGAACTATCATCTTTTACTTGAAAGGGATGTTCCTTAAAAGGGCGGAGACGTTCAATCTCAATTTCTATGATTCTTTCTTCGTTTTCTCCTGATTGTCTGTTTGCCTCAACCATCTCGACTCCTTTCCTCCAGGACTCAGGAAATAGAAAATGCCTGCCTGGAACTTTTGTTGTAGGTAAAGTTCCAAACAGACATTGCTGTTTGACCATTAGCTGTAGCTAATAGAATTGAATACTGTTTCAGCTAATTTATGTTTGCAGGTTTCGGAGAGATTGTTTCTTTTCCCGCCTTTTCTCTAATTTACATCCCCGAATAAGGGGTGACAACAGAGCGGAACCCAAATGTTAGCTGGACTCTTGAAAAACCATGTTTGCAAACCGGTGATTTTGATTAGCTGTCAGCTAACAAAAATCGGATTGTGTTAGCTGGAAATGGATTATTTTGAATGGAATTTCGTGTCACGAACGTGATTAGAAAATAACAAAAGCGTTCGTTGTCAGCTAATCCAGCTAACATTTTCGAACGCTTTGAAGCCCGTCCATAAGAGGATTTGAACCTCCGACCCCTCGCTTAGGAGGCGAGTGCTCTATCCAGCTGAGCTATATGGACATATATGGTTGTGAAACATTTTGAACACTTCCAAAAGTTTCACAACCATTATTTTACTATATTTATTTTGAAATTACAAGAATTAATTCAAAATTCGAAAACTTAATAGTGCAGCTGACCCTGCAACCAGATTGTTCCTTTGAAGCGGCGTCCAACTGCCGGTTCACCGAGAAGATCCTTGCTGTTGATGCAGATATCAAACTGTATATCATTGCTCTCAATAGTCATCTGGCAGATTTCTTCACCTGTCAGGATATTCTTAAATTTCATGATGTCCAGAATCTCACCAAGAACATTATACTGATCACATTCGATTCCATAAGGCATGAAATAAGAGTCCACGATCGTGAGAACATCATCTGTAACAATTCTCTGGGAAATCATGGAGTAAGTATCCATATCCTCCATTGTAAGACTCTCCATAGCTTCCTCATCACCATTACGCGCTGCTGCGATCAGATTAGTCCTGTTTTTGGAAAGCTCTCTCTCCACCTTTACAGCTTCCTTATCCTTCTGTAGCGGAAACAGGATCTTTCCCTCAGAAGCCAGACCGGAAACCGTCACCGGACGGTCCCCCGGGTCTTTCAGGCCTTTGTATTTCTCCTGCATATATTCTGCCAGATTCTGCAGATAAAAGATCATAGTCACTCCTATACGCAGATCATCACATGCTCCTGCATAGGATTCCTTATCTGTATGACGTTCAACAGTCACTTTTTCCCTGGATGTGATTCCTGTTCCCCTGAAAAATGGGAAATAATATTCCACGTGAAACTCACCGTTCTCATCGTACTGACCACAAACGCTGATTCCACAGTCACAGCCATAATTCTTGGAAAACTGTACAAATACGCCTTCCGGATGATTTTCCACGCAAACCTTTTCATCGTAGCTTGCGATCACATCACGGATGATCTCTTTTATTTCACTTCTTCTGGTAATCTGTGAAAAACCAACGGTCTTTAAATAACTGTGCACAAGAACACCTCCCTGAAAAAGCCTGCGTTTCTCTTACGCGCGTGTCTTTTTCTCAATCTTTGTCATACCGCCCATATATGGCTGCAGAGCTTTTGGAATATTTACAGATCCATCTGCATTCAGGTTATTCTCCAGGAAAGCAATGAGCATTCTCGGAGGTGCTACTACTGTGTTGTTTAATGTATGAGCAAGATATTTCTTACCATCTTTGCCGTTTACACGGATTTTCAGACGACGTGCCTGTGCATCTCCAAGGTTGGAGCAGCTTCCTACCTCAAAGTACTTCTTCTGACGTGGAGACCATGCCTCAACATCGAGGGATTTTACCTTAAGATCAGCAAGGTCACCGGAGCAGCACTCAAGTGTACGAACCGGAATATCAAGAGAACGGAACAGATCTACTGTATTCTGCCACAGCTTGTCGAACCACATCTTACTCTCCTCTGGCTTGCAGACAACGATCATCTCCTGTTTCTCGAACTGATGGATACGGTAAACACCTCTCTCCTCAAGTCCATGAGCACCTTTCTCTTTACGGAAGCACGGAGAATAGCTTGTAAGTGTCTTCGGAAGCTCTTCCTCCGGGATGATCTGATCAATGAATTTACCGATCATGGAATGCTCACTTGTTCCGATCAGGTAAAGATCCTCACCTTCGATCTTGTACATCATAGCATCCATCTCAGCAAAGCTCATAACACCTGTAACAACATTGCTTCTGATCATGAAAGGTGGTACGCAGTAAGTAAATCCCCGGTTGATCATGAAATCTCTTGCATAAGAAATTACTGCGGAATGAAGGCGTGCGATATCTCCCATCAGGTAATAAAATCCATTACCGGCAACACGTCTTGCGCTGTCAAGGTCGATTCCGTCAAAGTTCTCCATGATATCTGTATGATACGGAACTTCAAAATCCGGAACAACTGGCTCACCAAATTTTTCAATCTCTACGTTCTGGCTATCGTCTTTACCAATCGGTACAGAAGGATCGATGATGTTCGGAATCACCATCATATCTTTCAGAAGCTCTTCCTCAACCTCTTTCTCTCTCTGAGAAAGTTCCTCAATACGAGTTCCGGATGCAGCAACCTGTTTTTTAACCTCTTCTGCCTCTTCTCTTTTTCCCTGGCCCATAAGAGCACCGATCTGTTTGGAGATCTTGTTTCTCTCAGCACGGAGAGCCTCAACCTCCTGCTTAATCTCTCTGTTTTCTTTATCAAGTTCGAGAACCTTGTCAACCAGCTCCAGTTTGCTGTCCTGGAACTTATTGCGGATATTCTGCTTTACAACCTCCGGATTCTCTCTCACAAACTTAATGTCTAACATGATATTCCTCCTGTATTAAAAATATTCTTAATCTTTGCAGCTTTTTATTCCTTCTCAATCTCACCAAGGCCAAAGTTTACTGCTTTTCTCAAAGCTTCCACTTCTTCCTGACTAAGTACAACATAGGACTCACCTTTTACAATCTCCTTTAAATAAAGGAAACAGTTATCGCGGCTGTGAACCGCATTCAAAATCAGACCTGTATTGTTTTTATCAAGAAGCGCCAGTGCAAAGCTGAGTTTTCCACCTACATCATCAAATGCATCATACTTCTCAACGCCATATTTGCTGAACATTACATTCATATTTTTTTTGATAAAGCTGATGTCATGATCATGATCTTCCTTTGCTTCATACAGCCGGTCGATCTGTGCAAATTTTCTTACAAAAACTTTTTCCAGTGACTGTGCATCTCCGCCTCTCATAAACATCTTGTACTTCCGTTCCAAACGTCTGAGACGCATATTGCTGCTCACCACATTGATCAGAAGAATGATGGTAAGGATCAGCAAAATAATGATCACAATCCCGGAATCAATTCCCATGCTTTCAAAAATCCCGCTCATTCTGCCTCCTATCTGATAGATTCGAACAGATCAATGATCCTCTCCAGTTCATCTCTGGAATAATATTCAATTTCAATTTTACCTTTGTTGTTTTTCTTTCGCTGAATGGATACCTTTGTTCCCATGATACCTTTCATTTTTTCTTCCAGGCTTTCATAAATGGCATCCTCTGCTGTGTTTCTCTCTGTTTTTACTTTTTTCGCAGGAGAAACCAGATTCTTTACAAGTTTTTCCGTCTCACGAACACTGAGTTTTTCATCAAAAACCTTCATGGCTGTTGTTTCCTGAAGAGCTTCATCAGAAATTCCCAGAAGTGCTCTCGCATGACCAGCTGAGATCATATCTGCAATTACCATTTCCTGAACTTTTGAAGAAAGCTTCAGAAGACGCATGGAATTAGTTACTGCAGTTCTGCTTTTGGCAACTCTGTCTGCGATTTCATCCTGTTTCAGGTGAAACTCTTCCATCAGACGTTTGTATGCCATCGCTTCCTCTATAGGATTCAGGTCTTCCCGCTGAATGTTCTCGATCAGGGAAATTTCTACTATTTCCTGGTCTGTAAACTCTTTTACAACAACAGGCACTTCCTTGAGCCCTGCCATCTTGGCAGCTCTCCAGCGGCGTTCGCCTGCAATGATCTCAAAATAATCCTTCTTATCGGATACCAACAACGGCTGAAGAACACCATACTGTTTAATGGATTCCGAGAGTTCCAGCAGCGCATCCTCATCAAAATGTCTTCTGGGCTGATTCAGATTTGGTTCTACGCTGGAAATTTTCACAAGTCGTTCTGCGGCCAGATTATCTTTTTCAGTTGGTTTATCTTTTTTTACAACTGCAGATCTTGTCTTTTTTGCAGGTTCCTTTGATGGACCGCCTGCTTTGTTCGGGATCAGTGCGTCAAGACCTTTTCCAAGGCCTCCTGTTCTTCTTCCAGCCATCACTCGCCCTCCCTGCCTATAACTTCTTCTGCCAGGAGACGATAACTCTCTGCTCCTGTAGATCGTGAATCGTACAGATTGATCGGTTTTCCATAGCTGGGTGCCTCTGCAAGTCGTACATTTCTCGGTATGATCGTTTTGTATATATTCTGGTCCAGGTTTTCTTTTACATTTTCTACAACCTGAAGTGACAGATTTGTTCTGGCATCATACATGGTAAAGACCACGCCTTCGATCTTCAATCTCTTATTCAATCGGTCCCTTACCAGTTCGATGGTATGTATCAACTGTGACAAACCTTCCAATGCATAATACTCACACTGAATCGGCACCAGAACGGAGGTTGCGGCTGTCAAAGCATTAATTGTAAGCATACTCAGTGACGGCGGACAATCCATGATTATGTAATCATATTTCCGGCGAAGTTTATCCGTGATCTTTTTCAGGATAAATTCTTTATCCTCAAGACCAACCAGTTCAATTTCTGCACCGGAAAGATTCATATTCGACGGTATCAGGTCAACATTATCTACAACGTTCTTTATAATAGTATCCTTGATCTCTGCTTCTCCAAGCAGCAGCTCATAAAGGGTGTTTTCTACTGCATTCTTGTCTGTGCCAAGTCCACTGGTTGTATTTCCCTGCGGATCAATGTCGATGGCAAGAACCTTTTTCCCTTTTTCAGCAAGGCAGGCCGATAGATTGATGGCTGTCGTTGATTTTCCAACCCCGCCTTTCTGATTGGCAACTGCAATGATTCGTCCCATTGTACCCCTCCTTTTTATTTTTTTAAGGGATTTTTACTCATTGGATATCATTATAACACTTTTATTTTTAAACTGCCACATAATGTTTCACGTGAAACAATAGAAAATAGATTTTGAATTATTTTATTTATTGTATAGTATACCCAAACTCATTCTGACCTAAACAGGAGTTTGACAGTAGCCGTACATCAATTGCAAAATCCATCAACTCTGCATAAATTTCCGGTTTTATTTTTTCAATCAAACTATATATTTTATGCTATAAAAACGTGCTAAGAAATGAAGTTCCCTCTTATATAAATATTTTGATGAAATTGTTCTGATTTATCGTAATCTCAAAAATAATTCTATTTTCCTGGTATAGATCTATTATCTTCTATGAAACCTTCCTACTGCTACATAGGCATCGAAATCCTTTGCTTTTACAGATTTTACAGCATTTTCAATTTTTATCTGCCAAAAAACATTACTAGTGTACCGACAAGTTGATTCTTGAAACAATCTTGCAGGATAAATTTTCTTATTTCAAGGCGGAGGAGAAAGGCGTAACGGTGGCTACGGCGCTTGACGACAACGCGGAAATAAAAAATATAGACGTAAGATTGTTCAAGAAATCAACTTGCTGGTACACTATACACTAGTACAGCAAAAATTAAGTTTCTGCTATATTGACGCAGGATGATTTCTTCTTCTGCAAGGCGGAGGAATGAGGCGTAGCGGTGGCTACGGCGCTTGACGACAACGTGGAAAAAAATATAGACGTAAGATTGTTCAAGAAATCAACTTGCTGTACTATAGCAATCCTCTAAAATAATGCGTCTTAGTCCCGCCCATCAGAGTGTGAAATCCTGCATCAGATATCTTTGCCGTGCGTCAGCACGCCTGCAGATATCTTCCTTGTCTTTCGCACTCTGCTGAACTGTCTTAAATGCATTATTTACGAGGATTGCTATAGAATGTCAAGCGAATAAAAACATTCTCAGATGCCCTCGCAATTCTACAATGAATAACTGCTTCGCGATTTATCAGAAGGACTACAAGCTTCCCTCCCCTGATAAAAAACAATTCCTCAACCACTGCTTATCGATTCCTGCAATTGAATCAGAAAATCAGGTAATTTCCTGATTCGCTCCAAACAAGCATTCGCAATCCGCAGTTGTTTCGCAGCTCTACACTGAATAACTTCTCCGCAATTTATCAGGACTTACTTGTTCTCTTCGTGAATTACTCGGCAACTAAGTTGCCAGAGCATCTGAAAAAAGGCGGGATACCGCCTTTTTTCAGGGTGCATCCATGACACCACTACTGCCTGCTCTTTAGAGCTATACAGCTACTTTTATTATTTCCGGTGTTTTCAGTCCGGTTACGGACAGTTCTTTTTTCACCCCGGATACGGAGTGATATTTTCTCAGGATATTATATGCCCCTACGGCATCTGCGTTATAAACTCTGTTTCCATCCCTGTACATTCCTCTCTCTTTCCGGTTGGACGGCTCTGCATATCTTTTCCCCACTTCCGGTGACAGTGGGCTGCACTGGCTGGTATAACTTTCTTCCTGCTTTACGAAACGGATCCCATACATTTTCAGCTTACATTCTAGCATGATATAGATCCTGTTATACGGCAGACTGTGGAACTTCTGGTTTGTCCTGTGTCCAAGGTCTTTTTCTCTCCGGATGTTCCGGATATCCCCTGCAACAACACACGTGATCCCTCGTTCCCGGCAGTATTCTGCAAGATACCTTGTGACCTTGTGCAGATAGTCCGTTACCGAGTCTTGTTTTCTCTTATATAACTTCCTGATATGTTTTGATGTGACCGGATGTTTTACTCCCTTTCCGGACTGCTGACCATACCACTGGGCCTGCACCCTTGCGATCTCTTTATGGAAATATCTTTCCAGTGCAAGGTACTTCCTGCCCAGGATAAACGTCTTCCCATTTTCAGAATCGTAACACGTCATAAGGTTGTGAAGCCCCAGATCAATAGACAGTTCATGTCCGTTCTGTGGAAGTTCTTCCCGGTCAGGGACCTCATAAACAACTATAATTTTACAGATTCTCTTCTCCGGCGGATAGATCCGCATCTGTTTGATCTGATCCATGTCCCTGAAGATCTTATTTTCAAGGTAAAGAAATCTTTCATGGATCTGATACGTTTCTTCCATATATTTTTTTAATGCCTTTGGAAGGGAAAGGCGGACTCTGCCCGTATCCCTTTCATGCGCGATCCCCATCTGCATATAGGTGATGGGGATACTTTTCTGCTTAAACCGCGGCGGTCTGGGAGTCTCGATCCCTCCGGATCTTTTCAGGGCATAAAAAGACTTCCATGCCTTGTCCAGCAGCTTACAGACTTCCTGGGCGGTCTGGGACGGGAGCTGTTTATACCACAGATCCTCCTTATGAGCTTTTTTCTGATAATACCAGTCCGGATACTGCTCCATCCCAGTTTCTTTGTAATGCTGACGCTCATAATTACAGACATTCCAGAGCTTGGACGCTGCATAGCACATATGCCCGATGAGGTTCGCATATTCCCGGCTGACCTTTATGGATGTTTTCTTTGACAGCAGCATGTCCTCTCCTCCATCGTATCAGTAAGCTTTGCTCTGATGTTCGATATACCTGCGGATATTTTCTTCCGATACAGACCCGACCATTTCCACATAATAGGAATGGTTCCACAGCTCCCCTTTCCAAAGCTGGTTTCTTATTTTCGGAAAACATTCGAAAAGTTTCCTGCCGGAGATCCCCTTCAGGTATTTCACGATCGCAGTTATGGATAATTTCGGAGGGGCTGACACAAAACAGTGTACATAGTCTCCTTCCCCACATTCAAACAGATGGACCGTAAAGCCCTTATCCTCTGCGATCTCCTGCACCAGTTCCTACAGATATGCCTCGACCTCCGCATTTAATATCTTCCGCCGGTATTTTACCGACCATACCATATGGTAATTAATATTGCACACACAAGTGCGGCAATGTATAAGATTTTCTTTCATGCATATAGTATACCATGATATCAAAAATCCCACAATAAAATACCGAACATATTTTCTTTTTTTTATAATGCTGGATACAGCTTTTTACAGAAAGCTTTTATAGGAGAAAATTGAACGAAAACCGTTTTGTTATTTCTATTTATTATGAGTACAGATATGCACAGTTTACGCTTTCATCTCGGTAATTGAATTGCCGAGGATTCCCGCTTTTTATCCTAAAGCAAGTACCCAACCGCTACTTATTGCTTTTTACAATTGAAGCAGGGGACCTCCTGATTCGGTTAAAAATTATATCAACGCTACCGTAAAACGCCTAAAGCAAGTCTCACCCACTGCTTATTGCTTTTTGCAATTGAAGCAGGGAGCTTACTTGATCTGATTAAAGCCTATATTAAAGCTGCTATAAAAACATAGATACCAGACTTACAGCTGTTTTTTATTTCTGCAATTGTAAAAGATAAGATTATATCTCTCTATTTTTAAGATATCTCTTAATGTTTCACGTGAAACATCCAAAAACAGATCATCAAATAAATATTCTTAATTGAAGCAGGAGACTTACTTGATCCGGTTAAAAATAAAAATGCCATCCCCAAAATCGCTCAAGTATGTGATTTGACTTGCAACTTCAAAGGTACTGAACAGCTACGAATACATTATAAAACCAACGAGAAATATCAAAAAAAGCACTCCGATATATGATCTCTGGCATTATCTGTATCACAAAAGTATATAAAAAGTACAAGAAAATCCATCCACAAAATAATGTGGCAATTATCTTTATATTTCCCCAAAACATCTATATATAGTAAATGGAAACATCTTTTTCAGAGTGTTTTTTATAGTGTGAAATGCATATATCTTTCAGCTGGAAATATAATATTATGAAACTAGAATTTTCGATTTTTGTTTATTTTATTATATTTACAAAAGATTTACATATTTCTTTCATTTTTCTTCCGATCCTGTTATATATTCGTTATGTACATGTTAAGTGAAGTTTTTTCAAGCATAGTTTCATTTTGTAATATCCAATATCAAACGTATCTGAACAAGATTCCGGCACGAAACTGGCATAAAATAATTTCGCCAAAAAAAGCGCTGCCTTGTCTTCCCTTTATCCCAGTCATGCGGATAAAAACGTCTGCATTCGGTGCATAGTTTTACACCGAAGAGTTTTTTTACAGTTTGTCAGGAATAGTACAGGTAATTTCCCACCCAAAGCTTATTGTTTTTCATAATCGAAGCAGACAATTTTCTTTATTCGATCAATCATCATTTTACATGTTTAAAATAGAGGAAGATCTATATTTTATTTTTATCATAGTATGTTGTTTTTCTTTTTAGCGTATGTGTGCAGGTGCACATTTCTGCATTTTACAGCTTTTCATATGTATTTTTATATAAAGTACATTTTATTGTACTTTTCTAATCACAGTACTATAATTCGTACTTTATTGTTTTTTCTTCTGTAAATATCCTATTATTTCTATTTATTCGCCAGTATTTTCTTCCATAAAGTACTTTTTATTGTACTTATCATTTGTATTTCAATCATTTTTGTAGTCGTTTTATTATCATGGTGTGATCTTCATAGAAACAGGCTTTTCCTTCTCTTTATTTTATCCTTACTCTTATATCACTCTATAAAATCCACCTTATTTTCCGCCTTACTCTCCGTTTTTTCATATAAATATATCTTTTTACTATATTCGCTTAACTTGTTAATTTCCCGTCCAGTGTATAAAGCATCTGACCGGAACTCATAGGAAATACTGATGACCGTATCTGGTAGCTTACTCTCAAGTACACAAACATATCTACCAACTTTGGATCAATCAGATAAAAGCATTCACTACGCAGTTCTACACCAAATAACTACTTTGCAATTTATCAGAAGAGATCAGTATTTCTCCTGACACAAGCAAGTCCCCACCCACTATTTATTGCTTTTCACAATTGAATCAGGAAACTGTTACTGTTCGCTCCATTCTCAGCAACACGCTTCGCGATGCACAGAATACTTACTTGATTCGTTTAAAAGCGCTTCTTCTCTTGCTTCATTTTCCCTTGAAATGCTATAATCCATAGAGAAAGCATTTGCAAACTCCCCGCAGTTTGCGGCTAGTACAGCGAAAATTAAGTTTCTGCTATTGACACAGGATGATTTCTTCATCTGCAAGGCGGAGGAATGAGGCGTAGCGGTGACTACGACGATTAACGGCAACGCAACAAATGAAAAATCAGGCAAGTCAATATGGCGGTTACTTAATATTCGCTGTACTAGCCATTTATCATCTGATCGAAAGGAATATTTTATACATGAACACCACAAATAATCGCAACGATTTCTATAAAGAACAATTAGACAAGACTTTAAATGTCAATGAAAAGATTGAAACTGCCATTGCAGCACTCCAAAAAGAAGCAAGCGAAGAAATGCTTGCTCATGCTCTCACAGTAATCCGCCGTAGAATGAAGGAGCAGGCACAACTGATCATTGCCATAGAACCTCCAAAAGGTGATGGTAAAATTTCTCTCCATGCGATCAAAACCAATGATGGAAAGCAATGGTGGGCTGCATTCACCAGCTTCGACGAAGAATTAAAAGGCAGTGATAAGATCATGTCCACATTTACTGCAGATATTGATAAGATTTTTGCTTCTGCATTGCAGGAACCGTCTATTGAGGGAGTCATTCTCAATCCATGGAACCGTACACTAATGCTGAACAAAACTCTTATCAACATTATCCTAGGCAATCCTGTATAATACCAACTCTGGCGGATAACAAGTCCAATGTTTCACGTGAAACACTTGGTATTTTACCGAAGTATAAAATCATTCAAGCGGATAAAAGCATCCGCTTCGCTACTTGCGCATAACCGAATAACTGCTTCGCAGTTTATCAGAAGGAGCTTTCCCTCCTCCTGATACAAGCAAGTCCCAACCCTCTGCTTATTGCTCTTCGCAACCCTGCAGGGTGACTTACTTGATTCGGTTCAAAATCTGATTTCTATGTATCATGAAGCGTATTGGTGATGCTACTGTTCACTGGTAATATTCCGTTAGTTTTTTGCAAACAACGGCCGCAGAAAACCCGAAACCACACCGCGCCATTTTACGCGATCAGCATAAATTCTGTGCATCACGAAGCGTGTTACTGAGAACGGAAGGAACAGCAGCCAGCAAACAATAACAAGGTTAAGGTTCCTACAAAAGCATTGTAAATTTTTCGTTCCTGTCGTATAATAAAGCAAAGAAATATTCAGAAAAAATCAGATCAGATACCTGAATTCCGTTACATCTGTCCTGATTATTTTTACGAATTCCAGGAGGCTTTTTATGAAGAAAAATGGACACAGACTACTTACTCTTGCAGCTTTAGTCGGAACTGCCGCAGGTGTTATTCATATTGCTAACCGTTTCATAGATGCCACATCTCAGCTTAAAGACATGTTGGAACAGCCACATAGCAAAACCTATGACTGGCGTTTTGGAAAGATTTTTTATACAAAACAGGGACATGGCACCCCTGTTCTTCTTATTCACGATATCATGCCAGGTGCTTCCGGTTATGAATGGAATGCTGTAGAGAAGCAGCTCGCAACCGAACATACAGTTTACACCCTTGATCTTCTTGGATGTGGACGTTCCGAAAAACCGGATATTACTTATACCAATTTTGTATTTGCTCAGTTACTCTGTGATTTTGCCAAGAATGTAATTCGTGAGGAAACCGATGTTATTGCCAGTGGTTTCTCAGGTTCTTTTGCGATCATGGCTTACCGTAACAATTCCGACCATTTCCGCAAGATTATGCTGGTTAATCCACCAAGCTTCAGTTCTCTGAAGCAGGCTCCTTGTAAAGACAACAAACTCTTTAAGTATTTTATCGAGCTTCCGATTTTCGGAACTCTGATCTACCATATGGTGGCTTCCCGCGAATCCATCAGCAGTCTGTTTATGGAAAAGCTTTTCTACAATCCCTTCCATGTAACAGATACACTGGTAGACACCTATTATGAATCCGCTCACAAGGGCGGTTCCAACGCCAAATATCTGTATTCCAGCTACATTGGCAAATACCTGAATATCAGCATTAATAATGCCGTAGAATCTTCCGATGCATGCATCTATATTATTTCCGGAGAAAAAGAAGCTTCCGCTTCTCTTATCGCAGAGGAATACCAGAAGCTGAATTCTTCCATTGAAACCGCTGTGATCTCGGAAACCAGACATCTTCCTCATCTGGAAGATCCTGAACATTTCCTGGAACAGGTATCTATTTTCCTGTAAAAACAACTTATGATTCGGAAACAAAGACAAAATTTCTCTATAGTGATTTTGGAAATCAACGCATTAAAAGAACATTGTTCATGTTCGGAGCCGTTGAACTTCATGCAGTAATTTGTGGAGATGCTATAACCGACAAAAAGCCAATAAAAAAAGAGTATTGTTTCACGTGAAACATGAGTTTTCCCTCAAGCAAATGTGAAACAATACTCTTTATTTTTACCAGACTCACCTCATACATCCGGACATTTCTCTTATCTATAGCAATTCCATAAAATAATACAATCAAGACAGTTCAGCAGAGTGTGAAGGACAAGGAAGATACCTGCAGGCGTGCTGACGTACGGCAAAGATATCTGACGCAGGATTTCACGCTATGATGGACTGGATTGTTTGCAGTAATTTATGGAGTTGCTATAAGTGCCTGCTCCAGATACATGTGTGTTGTATTATCGATCAGCTTATGTGTCAACTCTGCCATATGCTGTGTACTCTCCTGATTCTCAGAAGACAACCATGTCTTGATCATTCCCACGCATCCATTCAGACAAAACGCATACGCATACTCAATATCACGGTTGTCTTTCGGAAGACGAATTGACAAGCGATGCAGCACTGTATCTGCGATCAGTTTTTCTATACGATTCACGAAAGCCATATCTCCATTCTTTCCAAGAAGTGCGATACAAATATCCTTATTATGATCCAGGATCGTAAATATCTGCTCAATAAAAGGATACGAGCTCTCCTTATTATTAAGAGGATCCAGAGGATAGTCTGCCACCAAATGCGTGATTTCCTCCATCAATTCAGCCTCTATGGATTCCAGCATCTGATAGATATCTGTATAGTGAAGATAAAATGTGGAGCGGTTGATATCAACTTCTTCTACCAGTTCCTTTACCGTAATTTCCTTAATACTCTTCTTCTGCATAAGACGGGCAAGCCCCGCTCGCAACTGTGCCTTGGTCTTACGTACTCTTCTGTCAACTTTTTCCGCCATCTTAATCCCCCCTGCAATTCAAAAAAGCAAGCCTGTTTCCTCCATCACCTATTACTTACGATACTCTGCAACTGTCATACAATGTGCATCCTTCAAACGAGCAAAAGCATTCTCTTTCTCTACACTGATCTACATGGTACCAGAAATCTGCTGCGCAATTTAGTTGAAACAGAGGAATCCTGTCTGCATTTAATATTACCAACTGCACATAAATTCAAAGTAAATAAAGTACTTTTTGTCTATTATGCAGTTTTTTATTTGTAATAGACACTTCCATTATTTTCGTCTATTAATATACATTCAGTAAATTTTTAATGGTTGTATCTGTGGTATGTGTTTAGTATAATACATCACGTAAAGAAAATCAACACTTTGTTTGATAATGGAGCATAAAGCTATTAATAGATTTTAATATGATTAATAGATCTCGTTACCATTACTGGAATAAAGTTTGATTAATCAACTATGTTTGATAATACAATTTAATAAGAAAGGGATAGGTAATATGATCAAAAACGAATGGAAAAGCTTACTTCGTAACAAGCTCATGCTTATCGTCGTAATCGCCATTATCGTAATCCCGATCATCTATGCAGGTCTGTTTCTGAAATCCATGTGGGATCCTTACGGAAACGTAGACAGCCTGCCAGTGGCCGTGGTAAACGAAGACAAACCTGTCGAGTATAATGGCAAGACCCTGAGCATAGGTAAGGACATGGCGGATGAGCTGAAAGACAACGACTCAATGGCATTTAACATTGTAGACAGCAAGACAGCAGAGGACGGTCTGGCCAATGGAACCTATTACATGGTTATCAAAATTCCGGAAAATTTCTCCGCAAATGCAGCCACTGTAATGGATGACGATCCAAAACAAATGGAACTGTCCTACGAGACTAACCCGGGAACCAACTATATCGCCTCCAAGCTCAGTGAGACAGCAATGCTGAAGCTTCGCGATAACATCGCTTCCAAGGTTACAGAAACCTATACAGAAACCGTTTTTGATTCTATCTCAGAAGCAGGTGACGGAATGCAGGAAGCAGCAGACGGATCCGGAAAGATCGAAGACGGACTGAATACAGCAGCTGATGGTAATACAACGATCACTAAGAACCTGAAAAAGCTTTCTACCAGCACTCTTACCTTTGTAAGCGGTGCTGACAGTCTCACAGAAGGTCTTAAGACCTACACCGATGGTGTTGCAAAGGTTAACGATGGCGCAAAGAGCCTGAACGATGGTGCAGGGCAGCTGAACAGCGGCGTTGCAACCCTCACAGAAAAGGTTCCTGAGCTGACAACCGGTGTGGATACTCTGGATAAAGGTGTTCAGCAGTACACCGCTGGTGTGGATGAGCTTAATAAAAATTCTGATGCATTGAAATCCGGCGCAAGCAGCCTGGAATCCGGTGCAAACCAGCTGAACAGCGGTGTTGCAGCTCTGACAGAAAAGGTTCCTGAGCTGACAACCGGTGTAGATACTCTGGATGAAGGTGTTCAGCAGTACACCGCTGGTGTGGATGAGCTTAATAAAAATTCTGATACGCTGAAATCCGGCGCAAGCAGCCTGGAATCCGGTGCAAATGCATTAAGTGCAGGTATTGATACTCTTTCCGACGGAGCAACACAGTATGTAGCTGGTGCTGACACTCTTGCAGATGGAACTACCACCTATGTGGCTGGTGCTGGCAAACTCGCAGCCGGTGCCAAAGAGCTTGCAAAACTTGAAGACGGACTCACAACAGTTTCCAATGGTATCTCTCAGCTGAATACCGGTGTTACCAAAGGAACCGATGACTCACAGTCACTGATATCCGGAACACAGCAGCTGGAAAACGGACTGAAAGCCCTGAACGATAAGGTTTCTGCTCTGAAAGAGGGAACAACACAGGAATCCATCAACAAGCTTGCAGCCGGCCTTACTTCCGCAAAGGATGGTATGGACACAGCCGCAGCTGGTATGAACAGTGCTGCAGCTGGTATGAACAATGCCGCAGATGGAATCAACAACGCAGCCGGATATATCACTCAGGCCGCAGGCATCACAAGTCAGACCAGCAGCAGTATCACAGACAGTCTAATCCCTGCTCTCCAGAATGCAGGCACACAGTTCTCACAGGTAGGTGATCAGGTCAGCAGCATCCTTACAGGATACGGACAGCAGACAACGGAAGCACTTACTGATGCAAATACCAAGATCGGTACTGCCGGACAGACAATGACCAATTTAGCAGCACAGCTTCAGGCGATTCAGGCAACCGCTTCTGAGGACGGAACCATTTCCGCAGCAGCTCTGAATGATGTGATCAACGCTTTAAACAGCGTAGCCGGTGGAATGACTGGCGTGGACGGTTCTTACATGAGCAGCTATTCTGATCAGGTTTCACAGCTTGCAGCTGGTGTATCCGGTCAGCTCTCTTCTACTCAGAAAAACCTGAATGCTGTTGCTTCCAAGCTTAACGAAGCAGCTTCCGGACTGACTCAGATCTCCGGCGGACTGACTCAGGGTGCCGGTACACTTTCTGAGGGTGCAACAACCATGACAGATGGTGCAAACCAGATGAGTGCAGGTGCAACAAACATGAGCGCAGGTGCAGAGCAGTTATCTGCAGCTACAAGTCAGCTTCCTACAGATCTGATCGCTCAGCTTTCTGCAGGTGTTACCCAGCTGTATCAGGGTGCACAGGCTGTAAACACAGGAACCAAGAACGTTTCCGCAGGACTTCAGTCTCTGGAAGACGGCACAGTCGAAGCCTTCCCGGCTGCAGCAGCAGGAATCAAAGCTCTGAACGATGGATTTGACCAACTGACATCTTATGATAAGCAGCTCAACAACGGTGCAAAGAATCTGAAAACAGCCGGCAAGCAGATCACTGACGCACTTCCGGATATCAAATCCGGTGCAGGTCAGCTGGCAGATGGTTCTAAGGCACTGACAGATGGAATCACAACTTACACCGATGGTATTGCAAAGCTTTCCGAAAACAGTGCTGCTCTTACAGACGGCACCAAGAAACTTTCAACAGGAGCCAAGGCTCTTTCCAGCGGTGCTACTACTCTTGCAGATGGAACAAAAGCATTAGCCAATGGTTCCGGAACACTGACAACCGGAATCACAACCTACACCGATGGTGTTGCTAAGCTTTCCGAAAACAGCTCCGCTCTTACAGACGGTACCAAAAAGCTCTCAACAGGAGCCAAAACCCTTTCCAGCGGTGCTACTACTCTTGCAAACGGTACTAAGACATTAGCAAACGGTACCTCAACACTTCTCAGCGGTACCGAGAAGCTTGTAAGTAACAACAGCACACTTAACAATGGTGCAAAACAGCTTGCAGATGGCGCTGCCCAGATCCAGAGCGGTTCCTCTCAGCTGTATGATGGCTCCAAGAAGCTTGGAAGCGGTATGAAAGAACTGAAAGACGGTTCCAAGACACTGACCACAAGCCTCAGCGATGGAGCTACCACTGTAAAAGATAATTCAGCAAGTGATGAAACGATCAAAATGTTCGCAACTCCTGTTGTAAACGATGAAACAAAACTTACCGATGTCCCGAATAATGGACACGCAATGGCACCTTACATGATGTCTGTAGGCCTCTGGGTCGGCGCGCTGGCATTCTGCCTGATGTATCCTCTGGCTCAGTATAAGGGCAAACTGAAATCCGGTTTCGCATGGTGGGCAAGCAAGGCTTCCGTCCTTTATCCGGTAGCTATCCTTCAGGGAATCTGCCTGATCATGCTGTTACATGCATTTAACGGATTCACACCTGCAGAGATGGGCAAAACCGTACTCTTCGCCTGCCTGACATCAATGACCTTTACCTCTATCATGTACTTCTTCAACATTACTCTTGGTAAGGTAGGAAGCTTCCTGATGCTGGTATTCATGGTCGTTCAGCTTGCAGGATCTGCCGGAACGTATCCGGTTGAGGTTTCACCTTCATTCGTTGCAAAGATCCATGCATACGTTCCGTTTACTTACACGGTCGATGCATTCCGTGCAACGATCAGCGGTGGCCGAAGCATTACCTCTTCCATTATTGTAATGGTTGCGCTGTTAGTGATCTTCACAATCCTGACGATCCTTCAGTTCAATCACATGACTAAGAGAAAGAAAACAGGAAAAATCGTTTTCTTCGACTGGCTGGAAGAAAGAGGTCTTGCATAATACTTAGTTACTGGCAGAAGCTCCCCCGAACCTTCTGTTAGATATAGAAAAATTGAAACTGTACAGTTGCTCAGATGAGCTTCTGTACAGTTTTTTTATGTCTTCATCTGCTATCGTGCATACCACATCACAAACGGTAAAAAATATACGGACCTTATTCTTCTGTAAGGACCGTAAAATAATAGCAACATAAAAACACCCCGGGAAATCCTGATTTATGTGGTGTCTCCGAATATCTGATCATCAAGTGGATATTCGGAGATCACCTTATTATTTGCGAATCTCCGAGGTGTTTTTATTTATTTTCTTAATATTTTATTTTTCCGTCTCAGCTGTTGGTGTTGCTGTGGCTTCTGTCTCTGTTTCACCGTTTACCATGGTTTCATATGCATTGAACATTTCTTTTACTGTCATTTTGTTTACAAGAAATACCTTGTCTCCAACGACAGCTGCATAATAGTTTGTGTCATATGTGTAGAAGGTAACGGTTGTCTGGTTCTTGTCAGAGTCTGTGAATACAGCGGTCATCTCCGGATCTGCAACCGGTGTATAAGCGTCTGTCAGTCTCTTCTGTCCTGCCATGTTTATCAGCTTGTTGTAGAAGGTGGTAAAGGTTGTACTTTCTATTTCCTTACCATCCAGCTGATAGGTTGTTGTTTCTTTTTCGTTTCCGTCATCATCTGTGGATGTTTCACGTGAAACATTTACAGTATTTGTTGTTTCACCGTAAGTAACCTGGAGCTGATCCAGATTTTTTACAGACAGATAATTGACGATCAGTGACCAGAGATCTGACGGCGTCTTGTCAATAACTGCACTCAGTGTATCCGTTGACATTGTATAGATCTGTTTGTTATCTACCGTTACATATCTGCTGCCATCTCCTGCCTCACCGCCAACGTAAATGACAAGCTGTTTATCCACTGTGGTTGTCTTGCTGTCTGCATCTTCTGAGCTGCTGTCCGTGTCAGTAGTGTCACTGCTCTCAGAATCGCTCTCAGAGGCCGTAGAATCGTTTTCTCCGGATTCTGTACTGTCTGTGCTGTCATTCTTCACCTCTTCCTGATAATCCACTGTAATCGTCGCATAGGGCTTATCAAGGCCATACTGGGAAAGATCCTCTGCATTGTAGTTTACAAACTGGTCAAATGCAAAGCTTCCAAGTCCGGAGGTTATGTTTCCTGCTGCCGTTGTATCGGCAGACTCTTTATCGCTGCTTCCGTCACCGGAAACAGCCCAGGTAGCTCCGTCGGAATTTTCTTCCAGGACATAGGAATCTTTATCCTCGCTGACCTGGACCTTTTTCACTGTGGAAGAATCAATTGTTGGGAAATCTTCTCCCTGTGCATAATCGTAAAGGGAATTCATAAACGGAGACACTGTGTCCGCTGCCACTACATATACCGTGCTGTCATCATCATCCTTGGAAATGTAATACTGATTCGTAGACGTATTCTCATCTCCGATGTTGAGCTTCGTTGTCCCATCAGCGGTATCAACGGTTACTGTGTTAGATGGAGAATCCAGTCCGTATTCCGTAAGATCCTCCACATCCTCCAGGACTCTGTCCGCTTCCACCTTTTCGATGGCGGAAGCTGCGGAATCCAGAGTTGTCTGATTTACAGGAAAAGCAGTCTCATCCTTTTTCACCCAGGAATCATCTTTTTTCTCAAAGGTCACTTCCTTCTTGTCTACGATAAATTCCAGAGATTTAATGTCATCCGTTTTCACGGAAAACACTTCTGTTTTGCTTTCCTCTTCGCTGCTGCTCTCTGCCTTTTCTTCTTTGGATACATAGGTGTTCAGTCCCACATAAACGCCGCCGAGAACTGCCAGAACAACAACTGCTGAAACAAGTTTGGTCGATTTTTTCATTATGCTTTTCTCCTCTTAAGCCAGATTAGGAATCCTGCAACAAGGAACACTCCCGGGATCAGACCAATGGTACAGATCTTCCAGAAGGCTGCATCATAATCGGTTACTGTCAGACTTGTGGACTCAAGGCTCTTGGATGGAATAGAAACGGAATTACTGTCGTCCGTGCTGGTCATCCAGTTCAAGGACTCCAGAAGGAGCTTTTCATTTCCGCCGGATACCATCTGGTTCACCTGGCTCTCCATCAGATTTGCTGTGGAGTAGTAAACAATCTGTGTTTCCTTATCATCATCCAGTTTCTCTGTGATGGCAACCCCAAGATCAAACGGTCCGTCTACATCTCCGTCTTCCTTTTCGATATTGCTGCTCTGCATATTTGTTTTAGAGTAAGCCTTGTCAGAGGTTGTCAGGATACTGTCGATGGTTACAGTATCTCTTACATCATCTGTTTTCTGAATGCCCTGCGCATACGGCGCCAGTACATAGGAGCCTGCAGAAGCTGTCTCAGAGCTTGCATCTGTGCTGTTGACCGTTGGTACAAGATAATATGGCATTTGCATTCCATAATGCTGATTATCACCCTCAAATACGATTCCCTCTGCACACTTTACACCATAATTTTCAAGAACCGCATCAAAGTTCGGCAGATCATCCTGTGTATAATCTGAGAAGATCATAGCTTTTCCGCCTGCCTCAAGATAATCCAGGAGCTCTGTTTTTTCTTCCTCGGAAATATCGCTGGTCGGAGATACGATCATCAGGCAGTCTGCATCATCCGGAACCTTTCCCTCTGTGAGAAGGTTCAACTCCTTGATATCAATGTTTGCCTTCTGGATATCTTCTTTAAAGCTGGAATCCAGATCTTTTTCTCCATGTCCGGATAAGGTATACATGATCGGAAGATCCTCTGATGTCACATAGCCGATCGCACTTGTGATCTGTCCTTCTCCATCAAATCCGGTAGTAGTCTGCTGCCAGGTATTATAGTCTACTGAAGAGGAATACATATCGTTGTAATTGATAACCTTGTTTCTGTCGCCGCAGACTACGATCAGGCTGTTTGACGCAAGATCATCGGTTGTGTATTCCGATGCAAATTTCGGATTTACAACCGGGTCTTTTACCTCAACTTTAATATGCTTGGACTCATCTTTATAACGTGAAAGCAGATTGGAGATCGTGTCGTCCTCAGAACCGCTTGCCGCGATCTGATAAATGGTAACATCCTTATCCAGTGTCTTCAGTACCTTCTTTGTTTCATCACCAATGGTGTAAAGCTTGGATGAGCTTACATCCAGCTGTGAATATTTGGATGGGATCGCACCGACGATCATATTGATCACAACCACGATCACGATAAAGACAGCTGCCATAGCCACGCTGTAGGAACCGTTTTTGATATGTTTTTTGCTGATGGTGCCTACCAGCTTTTTCGGATCCGGTTTATGTTTCTTTTTGCCGGAGTCCTGTGCTGCCTCCGGTGCGGCTGCCTCGCCTTTATTTTTCTTAAATTTCTCACTGAATTTCATTTCCATTCACCCCCTAGTTCCAGCGTCTCTTCTGAATGGACTGCATGGTAAGGAACAGGCAGATCGCAATAACAGAAATAAAATAAACAATTCCTGTCACGTCAAACACGCCGTTTGTAAAATTATCATAATGTCCGCTCAGGTTAAATACGTTCAGTACCTTCTGGATACCACCCTGGAAAATACTGGATTTTACAACGTATACGATCACAAGGGCAATCTCTCCCACAGCTCCGATCACTACAGAAATCAGGATGTTCTTGATCATGGTATAGATGATGATAGCAATCGCTACGATCAGAAGTCCGAATGCCACTGCGGTTGACATGGAGGTCTGTGAAAAGAATGAGGAAATTCCGTTCATCATGTAGAAAGCGAACAGGAATACAAAAGTAAGTACTGCTGCAATTACCTGGCTTTCTGTAAGCGCTGACATAAATACACCTATCGCCAGATTCGCACATCCCAGAAGGAAAAATCCCAGGATCCCGGTGTATGCGGAAGCATAGGAAATCGTTCCGAACTTACTCATGATCAGAGGATAAACGCACATGATCACGACCGGAATGGCAAACACAGCTACCAGTGCAAGATATTTTCCAAATACGATATCCCATACAGATACCGGTGCGGTCAGAAGAAGCTGATCCGTTTTCTGCTTGCGCTCTTCTGCAAGTACACGCATGGAAAGGATCGGCACACCGATCAGGAACACAAAGGTCAGTGCGCTTAAAGTAGTTTCAAATTTTGAATAGCCGCCTGAAAGCTGATATGCGGAAAAATAAATTCCGGTCAGCACCAGGACAAAAAATATAAAGAGATATCCAACCATGGAGGTCAGATAGCTTTTCAGTTCTCTTTTAAAAATCGCTGTCATGACTGATCCCCCTCTTTCTCATCAGAAGCCTTCTCTGGTTCCTCAGTTTTTTCTTCCTGAGTTTTTTCTTCTTCCGATGATCTATCTTCTACCGGTCTCCACTGTGAGCTTTCCGGTTTTCCGACGGATTTTTTCTCTCCTTCGGTAAGTTCAAGGAATACATCCTCAAGGGAAACTCTCTTAACCTGCATCTCGTAGATCGGACAGTTCGCTTTTGCCATAGCGTAGAAGACTTTTTCACGGATATCCACATTTTCCTGAATGGAAAGTTTTGTTTTCCACAATTTCTCATCGCTGTCATAGGACATTTCCACTCCGGTTACGCCTTCGATCGTTTCCAGAGCTTTTCGAATCGTGTCTTTCTCGCCTTTTACCTTCATAAGGAGGCTGTTGGAGCCTGCTGCCAGACGTTCCAGATTATCCGGTGTATCGCTGGCTACCAGCTTTCCATGGGAAATGATCAGAACATAATCACACACTGCTCTTACCTCGGAAAGGATATGGGAGCTTAGGATAACCGTGTGCTTCTGCTTCAGACCTTTGATCAGGTCACGGATCTCGATGATCTGCTTCGGGTCAAGTCCTACTGTCGGCTCATCCAGGATGATCACCTCCGGATATCCCAGGATTGCCTGTGCAAGACCCACTCTCTGGCGATAACCTTTGGAAAGATTTTTGATCAGACGGTCTTTCATGTCTGTGATCTTTACCATATCCATGACTTCTTTTATCTGTTTGTCTTTTTGTTTTTTTGGGATTTTTTTCAGATCAGCCGCAAATTTCATGTACTCAAGAACAGTCATGTCAAAATAGAGCGGCGGCATTTCCGGCAGATAGCCGATACATTTCTTGGCTGCCTCCGGTTCCTCCAGAATATCATGACCATCGATCATCACTTTTCCTTCTGTGGAAGCAATGTATCCTGTGATCATGTTCATAGTTGTTGATTTTCCTGCACCGTTGGGGCCCAGGAATCCGTAAATTTTCCCCTTTTCGATCTGAAAGGAAAGATGGTCAACCGCAGTATGATCGCCATACTTTTTGACCAGATTACTTACTTCGATCACTTTACTCTCCTCCTTTTATTCTCAGGGAAATACTTTTTTAATTATCGATTTCCCATTTTATAAGATGCCAGAGGCAAAAGGTCCTGAAACTGAAGCCCTTTGACTCTGGCGTCTTTTCAACACCAATAGAAAATGCCCCCGGATGAAACAGAGAATGGGGGAATCCAGGGGCATCTCTATCGGATTATAGTGTAGAAGTAATTTGTGATAAAAGTAGGATAAATTTGTGATAATTTTGTGAAACTCCCAGACAAAAAAATCTCCTGTCGGACAAATTTTGACTTTGTTCGACAGGAGGTATCTTATGCCAGTGGCTCTCTGAGCGGTGTTCCGGCTTTTCTCGGATATTTGCCCGGGGTGTTCTTTACCTTCTCGATAATGACCAGGGAGCGGCCGATCTCAGATCCCGGAAGGTCAAAGTACTGAATATCCCTGATCTTTCCACCAAGGATCTTTACTGCTTTCTCTGCTGCTTCTGCTTCTTCCTTTACAGAACCGGATTTATAGGAGACAAAAAGCCCTCCGACTTTTACATACGGGAGACAGTATTCAGACAGGGTTGCAAGTCCGGATACTGCTCTGGATACGCAGAGATCATATTTTTCTCTGTAGGCTTTGTTTTTTGCATATTCTTCAGCTCTTCCGTGAATGGCAGAAATCCCCTCCAGGCCCAGGAGTGCAAAGGTTTCTTCCAGGAATTTTACTCTTTTATTGAGGGAGTCCAGAAGGCAGGCTTCCACTTCCGGGAAGGCGATCTTCAGGGGAACACCCGGGAATCCGGCACCGGTTCCGATGTCCATAACGGTTTTTACATTGTTCATATCTACAGCCTTGACGCAGCAGAGGCTGTCCAGGAAATGTTTCACGAGAACCTCGTCAAATTCTGTGATACCGGTGAGGTTCATGACTTTGTTTTTTTCTACAAGATATTCGTAGAACCGGATAAACTGGTTTTTCTGCGTGTCATTGAGTGCGATCCCAAGCTCCTCGCAGCCTTTTTCCAGGATTTCTAAATTGTACATGCAGCTTCCTCTCTTATTTTCTGTGTTTTATTGTTATTTGTAACTGTTCAGTACCCTCACAGTTACGAGTCAAAATGCATTCCAAATCACCTTCGGTGATATCATTTTGCCTTATATGTCTCGGGATTTTGGCAAAAAAACGTGCCAAAATGCCTGCCTTCTGAATAGTTGCTGTTATTCTTTGTATTATCAGTGTTTGTGTCCGGATCTGCTTTCCAGATATACAAGAAGCACGGAAATGTCAGCCGGGGATACACCGGAGATACGGGACGCCTGGCCGATGGACACCGGTCTGTAGGCTTCCAGCTTCTGGCGTGCCTCAATGCGGAGGCTTCCTACATCTTCGTAATCAATGTCTTCCGGAAGCTTTTTCTGCTCCAGTTTCTTAAACTGCTCTACCTGCTTCATCTGGCGGCGGATATAGCCATCATATTTGATGTTGATCTCTACCTGCTCACATACATCTTCCGGAAGCTCCGGTCTTTCTTTATCAATGGGTGCAAGCACCTTATAGTTAAGCTCCGGCCGACGGATCAGCTCTGCAATGGTGGTTCCGGATTTCAGAAGGGTACTGTTCAGAGATTCCAGAAGGCTCTGTACCTCTGCAGAACCACCTACGGTTGCATGTTCCACTCTCTCGATCTCTTCCTGGATCCGGCGCTCTTTTTCCTGTAATTTATGGTATGTCTCATCATCGATCAGGCCGACCTCCCAGCCTTTTTTGCGAAGGCGGAGATCTGCGTTGTCCTGTCGGAGGAGCAGACGGTACTCAGCACGGCTTGTCATCATTCGGTATGGCTCATGGTTCTCCTTTGTTACCAGATCATCGATGAGAACGCCGATATATGCCTCTGAGCGGTCCAAAATCAGCTGTTCCCGGCCTTTTACCTCCATAGCCGCATTAATTCCCGCTATGAGGCCCTGAGCGGCTGCTTCCTCATATCCGGAGCTTCCGTTAAACTGTCCGCCGCTGAAAAGGCCCTTGATCTTTTTGAATTCCAGTGTGGGATAGAGCTGGCGCGGATTGATGCAGTCATACTCAATAGCGTAGGCATTTTTTACAATCTTGGCGTTCTCCAGACCTGGTACAGAATGGTACATCTCGTACTGAACATCCTCCGGCAGGGAGCTGGACATTCCGCCGATGTACATTTCATTTGTGTAAAGACCTTCCGGTTCGATAAATACCTGATGACGTTTTTTATCTGCAAAACGGACTACTTTATCTTCGATAGACGGACAGTAACGTGGTCCGGTTCCTTCGATCATTCCGGAATAAAGGGGGGATCTGTCCAGATTTGCACGGATGATCTCGTGTGTTTTTTCATTTGTATAGGTCAGCCAGCAGGATTTCTGCTCGATCTGTACGGATTCCGGGTCTGTGGAAAAAGAAAACGGTACGACTCTTTCATCTCCGAACTGCTCTTCCATCTTAGAATAATCAATGGTGTTTCCGGCGATTCTGGCCGGAGTTCCTGTTTTGAAACGGAACATTTCGATCCCCAGCTTTTTCAGGGAATCCGTAAGGTAATTGGCTGCCTGAAGGCCGTTCGGTCCCGTATAGTTGCTGACGTCACCGTAAATGCAGCGGGCCTTGAGGTAGGTTCCTGTACAGAGGACTACAGCTTTTGCGTGGTAGGTGGCTCCTGAGAAGGTTTTTACACCGGTGATGTGCCCGTCTTCTACCAGCAGTTCGGTCACTTCGCCCTGGCGGATGGTTAAGTTCTCTGTATTTTCCAGTGTCTTTCTCATTTGTGTGCTGTAGGCCTGTTTATCGGCCTGTGCACGAAGGGAATGGACTGCAGGGCCTTTGGACTGGTTGAGCATTTTGGACTGGATGAAGGTTTTGTCTATATTTTTACCCATTTCTCCACCGAGAGCATCCAGCTCGCGGACGAGATGCCCTTTGGAGCTGCCGCCTACGTTGGGGTTGCAGGGCATAAGGGCGATGCTGTCTACGCTGACTGTGAACATGACTGTGTTGAGTCCTAAGCGGGCGCATGCCAGTGATGCTTCGCAGCCTGCGTGGCCGGCGCCTACTACTATGATGTCGAAAAACTGTTCCAGATTTTTCATGCTTTTTCTCCTTTATTTTTTTCTTATTTTTTTTCTTTGTTTATTGTGTGATTGGGTTTTGGTTTTGTTTTTGCTTTCTTGGCAGAGGGCCTGGTTTTTTTGCTTTGGGAAGCTGTGGAAAAACCGCAAAGGGGCCGTAAAGCCACGGCCCCTCTGCACACCCCTCGGGCTTTTTTTTAAGAGTTCTTGGGTTGTGGTGTGTGATACGGTGTTGACTTTTGTCTGTATGCTTCGGTATTGGATGTGGAACGTTGTGCCGAGGGAGTTTTGAGTTCTTGGGTTGTGGTGTGGGGTGCGGTGTTGACTTTTGTCTGTATGCTTCGGTGTTGGATGCGGAACGTTGTGCCGAGGGAGTTTTGAGTTCTTGGGTTGTGGTGTGGGGTGCGGTGTTGACTTTGTCTGTATGCTTCGGTGTTGGATGTGGAACGTTGTGCCGAGGGAGTTTTGAGTTCTTGGGTTGTGGTGTGGGGTGCGGTGTTGACTTTGTCTGTATGCTTCGGTGTTGGATGTGGAACGTTGTGCCGATTGTTGTAATGGAACTGTAACGAGGTTCTCGATGTGCGATGCACATCTGCGGGGTTATTCCTGCTTCCGTTTGATATATTTCGGCTCAGTGTTGAATTGTCGATACAGAAGCATACAGACATAAGTTAGTATCTTTCAGCATTCCTCAACCGCCGCACTATATAAAAAAAGGCCCAGGGGTGTGCAGAGGGGCGCGGCCTTGCGCCCCCTTGCGGTTTTCTCACATTCCAATGTAATCCTACCCTCTGCGGGGTTCCGCAGTCCATGTGGCATACACAGCCGAGCTTTCGCAATCCATGCGGCATATACGACCAGAATTCCGCAATCCATGTGATATATACGGCCAGATCTCCGCAGTCTATATTATGCAACAATATATCCTGCGGAAATATACAAAGTTCCGTTTGATATATTTCGGCTCAGTGTTGAATTACCAATACAGAAGCATACAGGCATAAGTTAGTATCTTTCAGCATTCCACAACCGCCGCACTATATAAAAAAGGCCCAGGGGTGTGCAGAGGGGCGCGGCCTTGCGCCCCTCTGCGGTTTTCTCACATTCCAATGTGATCCTACCCTCTGCGGGGTTCCGCATTCCATGTGGCACATACGGCCGAGCTTTCGCAATCCATGCGGCATATATGGCCGGGGCCTCCGCAGCCTATGCGCTTATTATTTCCCCATACAAAATTTAGAAAATATCTCATTAACAAGGTCTTCCCCAAGTGATTCTCCCAGAATCCGTCCCAGACTTTCGTATGCATCTGTCAGGTCTATGGAATAAAAATCCTCCGGCATTCCGCTTTCTATGCTATTTTCTACCAGAGAAAGACTTTCCTGTGCTTTTAAAAGCTCCTGTCTGTGGCGTTCATTGGTGATGTAGACTTCATCATTGAAGTCAATCTCCCCACTGAAGAACATTTCCCGGATTTTTTCTTCCAGGTCTGTGATCCCGGTTTCTTCTTTCGCGGAGATTGGGATCACCGGCTGGTTTATTCTGCTCTTTAAATCCTCTATATCTATAGCAGATTCAAGGTCTGTCTTACTATAGAGGACAATTGTCTTTTTCTCTTGCAAAATTTTTATGATTTCTTCGTCGTTTTCATCTAACGGTACAGAGGAATCTACGACATAAAGGATCAGGTCTGCGTCTGCTGCCATTTCTTTGGCTTTGGATACGCCGATTTTCTCTACGATGTCTTCTGTCTGGCGGATTCCGGCTGTGTCAGCGATCTTTAATGTGATCCCATGCAGGTTGATATACTCTTCCAGTACGTCTCTGGTGGTTCCTGCGATATCGGTCACGATGGCTCTGTCTTCTCCCAGAAGCAGATTCAGCAGAGAAGATTTCCCTGCGTTCGGCTTGCCCAGGATCACGGTCCGGATACCTTCCTGTATGATCTTTCCGTCTCCGGCTGTTTTTAACAGGTTCTGTATTTTTTCTTTTTCTTCTGCCACGATCTGTTCTAATTCTTCCGAATATCCTGTCAGATCATAGTGCTCCGGATCGTCTAATGCCGATTCGATGTACGCTATATGGTACAGTAGTTTTTCCCTGATATTCTGTACTGTTTTTCGGACTGAACCTTTTAATTGTCCTACAGAATTCTTTAATGAGTACTCGTTTTTGGACTGTATCACATCCATAACGGCCTCCGCCTGGGAAAGATCGATCCTTCCATTGAGAAATGCACGCTTGGTAAATTCTCCTGGCTCGGCAATAATGGCTCCGTTTTTCAGCACAGTTTCAAGTACCTTTTTCATGGCTAAAACGCCGCCGTGGCAGTCGATTTCTATGGTATCTTCTCCTGTGTATGTCCGTGGTCCGCGCATGGCCATGACCAGCACTTCGTCTACCATTTCTTCGTTATCATAAATATATCCATAATGAATGGTGTGGCTTGGGACGTTTTTCAGAGATTTTTTTCCACCCTTGGAACGGTATACTCCGGATGCGATCTCAAAAGCCTCCGGGCCACTGATCCTGACGATCCCGATTCCCGATGCGCTCATGGCTGTGGAAATCGCAGCAATCGTTGTCTCTTCCATTTTTCATTCTCCTTTATCAAACGGATAAAAGCATCCGCTATATAACACTGCAGCTGATAGCTGCCATACCGTTTATCCTGGTCCAGCAGATAAAAGCATCCGGTTAAACGCTTAAACGCAAAAATGTTACTCCGGAAAAGCTTTTTACACGCAAAAAACACGTGTTATTCACGCTTTCACCTAGAATAACATCTTCTGTCAGTTTCCATATTTATAATGCTAGAGCGTGTTTGAAAAAGACTTTCTGCAAGATGTGCGTCACAATTTGTGGGAGATTTTGTCCGGATGAAGGCGCCGTAGCGGGCTACGGCAACTGAATTCGGGCAAAATATACCGCAAAGTGGGGCGTGCAGATTGCGGGAATGCTTTTTCAAACACGCTCTAATCTCTGCGTTCCGGATTTCCGCTGCAGAAATATCTTTTATTATTTGCTCTTCAATGATTATAAAGAATTGTTGCGGAGATTGCAATGATAATTTTTAACAAATGTAGCAAGAATTCTCCCACCTCTTCAGGTGGTGAGATGAATTGCACATCTGAGCATATCTGCTCAAAAAAAGCCGTACCCACAGAGCTTACGCTCCGGGATACGGCTTACAGCTTTACCGGTGGATCATCAATTATTGCGTTTCAGTTTTACTACTACATGTCTGTAAGGTTCTTCTCCCTCACTGACTGTCTCTACATAGCGGTTGCCCTGCAGAGATGCATGGATGATCCTTCTTTCGTATGGATTCATCGGTTCCAGAACTACCGGTTTTCTGGTTTTCTTTACCTTGAAAGCGATTCCTCTTGCAAGGTTCTCCAGAGTTTCCTTACGACGGCGTCTGTAGTCCTCGGTATCGAGTTTTACACGAATGTAGGTAGACTCGCCTTTGTTTACCACAAGGCTTGTCAGATACTGAAGAGAATCCAGTGTCTGGCCTCTTTTTCCGATGAGGATACCCATATCCTCACCTTCAAAATCCACATCCAGAGAACCGTCTGCAGTGTTGTATTTCGATGTGATCTCCACTTCTCCAAGATCCATGGAGCCGAATACGTCACGAAGAAATACGACTGCTCTCTCCTCAACCTCTCTGATCTTCTCCGGATCGCTGAGGATCTCTACCGGTCTGCCCTGCTTCGGTGCTCTCTCACGTGTTTCCTTCGGCTGACGCTCCTTTGGAGCTCTTGGCTGTTTCTCACGTGCAGGCTTTGCTTTGCCCTGGAAATCCCTTGCAGGTCTTTCCTTTGGTGCTGCTGCCTTTGCAGGTGCTTCTTCGGATGCCTTCTCCACCTGTATAGCTTCTTTCTTCACCGGCTTCTTCTCCTCTGCAGGAGCTGCTTTCGGTGCAGATTCTTTCTTTACATCCGGAGTAAAAGGCTTTTCTAATTTCTTCTCTTCTTTGATAGCGTCCAGTTTCACGGACTCTACCAGTTCATCGATCTCCTGCATATCAGAAACTGGCTCGATTCTGCGAACTTTGATCACGGCAGGTTTGCTGCCGATTCCGAAGAATCCGGAGCTGCCTTCACTGATAACCTGAATATCAAGCTGGTCACTGGAAGTTCCAAGCTCAAGACACGCTTTTGTGATAGCTTCATTCTTTGTTTTTGCTGAAAACTGAATGTAATCCTCCATTACGAACCCCTCCGTTCCTGATTATTTCTTCTTATTTCTCTCATCAAAGTCTCTTACGAGATTTGCTTTGGCTGTGATGCTGCCCGGTTTTGCACTTCTTGCCTTCTCATAAGCAGTATCAACCTTCTGTGCTCTGTCTGAAGCACCGTTGTTTCCGCTGTTACCCTTATTGATCACAGGTTTATTGATATTCTTGGCGGACTGATGAGCCTGATTGGTGATCTTCTGCGGCGGAAGTCCTTCCTTCGCACGCTTCGCTTCGATCTTCTTCATATTCTCATTAACCAGATCATCAATGTTCATCTTATCAAGATGACGATTGATCGCAAACTGCTGGGCACTTCGAACGACAGCACTGGCGATCCAGTAGATACCAAGACCAACCGGGAATGTGAAACAGAAGAATGCAGACATCAGAGGCATAACCATGTTCATGGTTTTCATGGAGTTTGCCATTGCGCTGGCCTGATCATTTCCGTCTGCCTGCTGTGTTGCAGCCTGTGGCATAAGCTTCAGGTTCAGCATCTGAGTTGCCCATGCAAGAACCGGGATCAGAAGTGCTACGATCGCAAGTAACAGAGAACCATGATTTTTGAAGAATTCCATGATATAATACAGCGGCTGGTCTGCGATATTCAGGCCACAGAAGCCCTGCATCTTGGAAATATTGCCGGATGCTTTTGCGATCGCATCAGAAAATCCTGAAAACTGATCCATCTGTGCCAGCTCTTTCCACTGGGAAGGAGAAAGTGCATACAGAAAATCAACAATAGAGTTACTTGTAGCATTTCCGGCACTGTCCATAACGAGACGTACTCGTGTCATGGAATGGTCTGTGATAAACTGCTGCAGGATATCTGTGTATCCGTTTACAGCTACCAGGTTGTCAACTACACCAGTAAAAATGTTCTTTACACTTCCAACGTAAGCAGGAATCCGATAGATAACCTGATACAGAGCAAACAGAATAGGCATCTGAATGGCTAACTGTACACAGCTACCGGTTGGAGAAACACCATATTTCTGATAAACAGCCTGGGTTTCTTCGTTCATTTTCATCATGGAGTCCTGATCCTTTTTACCCTGATATTTCTTCTGGATCTTCTGGATCTCGGGCTGCATGATCGCACTTAACTTGGAGAATTTCTGCTGCTTGATCTGCAGCGGTGTCATAAAGGCAAAGATAAGAATACTGAAGATAATGATACAAAGACCAATGTTCTGGATTCCGAACAGGCCGTCAAGCATCTTATATATGCCATCCATGATCCATCCCATCACAGACGCGATCTGTCCGATAATAGGAGTTCCGGTTTTTGTTGCTAAAAACAGTTCCAAATTCATTTCCTCCTAGACTTCTTATTCAATTGTAAAAGTCCGGTAACTGCTCTGCCCGGGAAAAGGCTGAACAGTCACAAAATAATTCATGGCACAGGGTCATAGCCTCCGTGGGAAAAAGGATTGCATCGCAGAATCCTCCATGCCGCAAGAAGACTGCCCTTAAACGCGCCATATTTTTCGATTGCTTCCAAACCATATTGAGAACATGTGGGAATATAAGGACATTTCGTTCTCTTCATCGGCGATATATATTTTTGATAGAGCCTTATCATCTTAATCAGAAATTTCTTTATCATGTTCGTTCCCTGTTATATGATGCTTTCTTGCAAGATGCAGAAAAGCACTCTCGATCTCGTGAAAGCTCTTGCCCTTGGCTGCGGCTCTCACTACCACTACAATATCAAGGTTACTGTCAAAATCTGTTTCGTTGAGACGATAGCTTTCTCTGATCAATCTGGTGAGTCTGTGGCGAACCACACTGTTCCCTACTTTTTTGCTTACTGATATTCCCAGACGATTCTTCATGTGCTGATTCTTCAGCACGTACATCACCAGAAGCCGATTTGCGTACGATGTTCCGTTCTGATATACAACTTTAAAATCTTGATTTTTCTTTAAGGACTCTGATCTGATCAAACGAATCCTCCTTAATTAGATTCCGCCTGCGCGGATATTTCTCCGGATAGAAGAAAAGACCACATAAATGCGGTCTTGCAGCTTATGCTGATAACTGTTTTCTTCCTTTTAATCTTCTTGCAGCTAATACTTTACGTCCGCCCTTTGTGCTCATGCGAGCTCTGAAGCCGTGAACCTTAGCTCTGGATCTCTTTTTTGGCTGAAATGTCATCTTCATAGGTAAAGCACCTCCTTTATCTATTTTTAATTGTTATGAAATAACTTATCATTCAGAACATCGTTTCAATTATATAAATAAACCTCCTTTTCGTCAAGTAAAAATTGCAAAAAACCCGATAAAATCAAGGGTTCTGTAAAATACCCCCACCTTACGGTATTTATTTTTTTCTCTTATGTGGAAAGCGCTTATGGTTTACGTAACATTATCCACATTTTGTGGATAACTTGTGGATAACTTGTGGATTGACCGGAAATCTATCCACTTTTTCGGAGGGTTTGTTCACATCGTTTTCAAAAAAAACCTTTATTTGCGGTATTTATAAGGTGGATTTTTTTATACACATAATTCTTCCACATTTTCCACCAATTCTCGACTTATGGAAACCTACAGGACTCTTATCCACAATAATCCACCCTAATCCACAGTAATTTCCCCACATTATCCACATTCTTTTCCCCAAAATCTCAAGGATTTTCCATTGCGAAAACCCCATTTTCATTGTAATATATAAAAGGATATCTATCTCCAGTCGCAGACTGGGGTTATTATAATACTCATGGGAGGAAAAAATGGACACTGTTATTGAAAAATGGGAGGAGATCCTGCAAACTGTCAAATCTGAATATGAGGTGACTGATGTCCCTTTTAATACCTGGCTCAAGCCGCTGAAAGTTTATGAGGTTGACGGAAAGCTGATAACAGTGGTTGTTCCCTCTGAGCAGGCAGCGATCGGAGTCAATTACATCAGTAAACGCTACAAAATACCTCTCCAGGTTACTATCTGTGTACTGACAGGCATGGAAGAATGCGAGGTTCGCTTCGTTCTGGAAAAAGATCTCCCCAAAAAAACAGAAAAAAACACTTCTTATGATAAACAGGTTCAGGATACACGTTACGAAGAAGCGCATTTAAATCCAAAATACACCTTCGACACCTTCGTTGTAGGAAGTAATAACAAATTCGCCCAGGCCGCAGCTCTTGCAGTTGCCGAATCACCGGGAGATACCTACAATCCACTGTTTATCTATGGCGGAGCCGGTCTTGGTAAGACGCATCTTATGCATTCCATCGCTCATTTCATTCTGGAACACGACGAAAACAGCCGTGTTTTGTATGTAACCAGTGAGGAATTTACCAACGAGCTGATCGAAACCATCCGAAACGGAAATAACACGGCAATGAGTAAATTCCGTGAAAAATACAGAAATATCGACGTTCTTCTCGTCGATGATATTCAATTTATTATAGGAAAAGAATCCACACAGGAGGAATTTTTCCATACATTTAACAGTCTTCACAGTGCCAAAAAGCAGATCATCATATCCTCTGATAAACCACCAAAGGATATGGAAATCCTGGAAGAGCGCTTCCGTTCCCGGTTCGAGTGGGGCCTGATCGCAGATATCACGCTGCCTGACTACGAAACCCGAATGGCGATCCTTCATAAGAATGAAGAAATGAACGGCTACAGCATCAGTGAAGATGTTATCAAATATATCGCTACCAATATCAAATCCAATATCCGTGAGCTGGAAGGTGCCTTCAACAAGGTCATGGCCGGAGCCAAGCTTGAAAAAAAGGAAGTAACTCTGGAGCTGGCAGAGCAGGCACTGAAGGATATTATTTCTCCGGATGAGAAAAAAGTGATCACACCGGAATACATCATCTCCGTTGTTGCAGAGCATTACGGAGTCACACCTGCGGACTTAAGCGGAAACAAACGAAACTCCAAGATCGTCATGCCCCGCCAGGTTTCCATGTATCTCTGCCGTGAGATCATATCCACACCTTTGAAAAATATCGGAAAAGCTCTCGGAAACCGTGACCATACTACCGTTATGCACGGTATTGAAAAGATCGAAAACGAATTGCAGAACGACGATAACTTAAAAAATACCATTGATATATTGAAAAAGAAGATTAATCCACAAGGTTAGGGAAGTTTTCCACATTACTGGTGTATAACGTGTTGATTGTATGTGGAGAGATGTGTACAACTTTTTTGCCAAAACGCGGCGGTAATTTTATCCCCGGTTTATTCACATACGAAACTACCACTTTTACACAAAGTTATCCCAACGGAAAACCCCTGAAAACATCAGGCCTGCGGGAGTTTTTCACAAAATCTGGCCCCCTACGGCTGTTACGGCGGATTTTTTCTATAAATATATTTATAAAAACCACAATTTGTTCAGAAAGGGAGTTATACACACTATGAAAATCATCTGCTCCAAATCAAGTCTGTTAAAAAGTGTAAGTATCGCACTCAAAGCAGTTCCATCAAAAACCACAATGCCGATCCTGGAATGTATTCTTATGGATGCAACCACAAACCAGATCAAATTTACCACCAACGATATGGAGCTGGGAATTGAAACTATCGTTGAGGGTACTATTGAAGAAAAAGGTAAAGTTGCTCTTGATGCAAAAATCTTCTATGAAATCATCAGACGACTTCCGGATAATGATATTACCATTAAAACTGATGATAAATATGCAGCAACCATCACCTGTGAAAAAGCAAAATTCAATATCCCCGGAAAATCAGGAGAAGATTTTGCTTATTTACCGATGATCGAAAAGGATGAACCACTGACGATCTCTCAGTACACACTGAAAGAAATGATCCGCCAGACTATTTTTTCTATTGCTGTAAATGAGAACAATAAGCTTATGACCGGTGAACTTTTTGAGATCAAAAATAACTGTCTGAAGGTAGTTTCTCTGGATGGACACCGTATCGCTATCCGAAAAATGCCCCTTAAGAAAGATTATTCTGACCGTAAGGTGGTAGTTCCGGGCAAAACTTTAAGCGAGGTCAGCAAGATCCTTTCCGGAGAGGTGAATGATCAGGTCAGCATTTACTTCACAAAAAACCATATTTTATTTGAATTTGATCAGACTATGGTAGTTTCCAGACTGATCGAAGGAGAATATTTCAGAATTGACCAGATGCTTTCCAGTGATTATGAGACAAAACTGAAGATCAACAAAAAAGAGTTCCTGGATTGTATCGATCGTGCCACACTTCTGGTACGTGAGGTTGACAAAAAACCGATCATCATCAACATCACAGATGATGATATGGAGCTGCGCATTGATTCTGCAATGGGTTCCATGAATGAGGAGATCGATATTGAAAAAGAGGGTAAGGATATCATGATCGGCTTCAACCCGAAATTCCTGATCGATGCTCTTCGTGTTATTGATGATGAAACCGTGACGATCTATCTTGTAAATCCGAAGGCCCCGTGCTTTATCCGTGACGATGAGGAGAACTATACTTACCTGATCCTTCCTGTAAATATCAACCAGAATCAGGCCAGATAAAACCTGGGTATATAAGAAATAAGGGACAAGAGGTGGCGCGGCAGCTTCGGGAGTGCGGGTGTACGTGTGAGACGCACATACTTGAAGCTGTGAACAGAATTGATATCGATAGCCAGGATATGTAAGTGTCCGTATGGTGCGTACAGCCTGACGGCTGGTATCAGGATTGACAGAAACAGGTACACCTAAAATGAGTGACCGTTTTTGACCGATTTTATATGGGAATGCGATCGTGTTCTGAGAAGTGTTTCGTGTGTAAACTACTGGAAGGGGGTATTTAAATTACCACCTTCCGGTGAAATTTGTATTGGGGGATTTTCAAACGGATATCCACGATTGAAGCAGAGGACTTACCTGATGCGGTTAAATACCGCCAGGAGATCAGAAAAGATTGATCTGACGGAGAAAATATCCCCGGAGATAAGAGGAGAAAAAATTGGAGATCAGAATTAAAGACGAATTTATCAAGCTTGGCCAGGCGCTGAAGCTGGCCGGTGTTGTGGAGGACGGCGTTGAGGCGAAATATGCCATCAATGATGGTCTGGTACTGGTGAACGGTGAGGTGGAGAACCGCCGTGGCCGCAAGATCCATCCTGGAGATACCATTTCCTACGATGGAAAAGATATTTATGTGATTGGGTGAAGGAATGTACATTGAATCCATCAGACTGAATAATTTCAGGAATTATGAGTCGCTGGAGATGAATTTTGATCAGGGCACCAATATTCTCTACGGCGACAATGCCCAGGGAAAGACCAATATCCTGGAGGCGGTTTATCTGGCAGGTACCAGCAAATCCCACAAGGGAAGCAAGGACCGGGAGATGATCCGCTTTAAGAATGAGGAATCCCATATCCGAATGATGGTGAAGAAGGGCGAGCTTTCATACAAAATAGACATGCACCTCCGGAAAAACAAAGCAAAGGGAGTTGCCATCAACGGGCTGCCGATCCGCAAGGCAAGGGAGCTGCTGGGGGTGGTGAATCTGGTGTTTTTTTCTCCGGAGGATCTTAATATTATCAAGGATGGACCGGGAGAGAGAAGACGTTTTCTGGATTCGGAGCTTTGTCAGCTGGATGGTGTTTATATCACGGAGCTGGCCGGCTACAACCATATCGTGAACCAGAGAAACCGTCTTCTCAAAGACTGTTATATGAACCCCGGGCTGAAAAGTACCCTGGATGTCTGGGATATGCAGATGGTCGATTACGGAAAGAAGATCATCGGGAAGCGGGAAGCCTTTGTGGAGGAGCTTAACGAGATCGCAAGGGGGCTCCATAAAGGCCTTACCGGCGGGATCGAGGAGCTGGAGATCCTGTACGAGCCAAGTGTTACGGCGGCGGAGTTTGAGGATAAGCTTTCCAGGAACCGGGAGCGGGATCTTCGGATGAAGCTGACCTCTGTGGGACCGCACAGAGATGATTTCTGCGTAAAAGTCAACGGGATCGACATCCGGAGGTATGGTTCCCAGGGGCAGCAGAGGACTGCAGCTCTTTCTCTGAAGCTTTCGGAGATCTATCTGGTGAAGAAAAAGATCCGGGATACACCGGTGCTTCTGCTGGATGATGTTCTTTCAGAGCTGGATAGCAGCAGGCAGACATATCTGCTGGAAAGCATCCACGATATACAGACTCTGATCACCTGTACAGGACTGGATGATTTTGTCAGCCATCAGTTCAAGATCAACAGGGTTTTTCAGGTGGTAAAGGGGCATGTTTATATGCCTAAAGGGTTTTGACAAGCCCGTATGCATATGGTAAACTGATTCTGATTATGGAAAGTTGGTGAATATTTTGGATAAAGAGGAGTTTCGCGTTAAGCTGGGACAGATCAATAAGCTGGTCGAGACCCAGGATTACAAAGGCGCCATGCAGATTGTTGACAGTATTGACTGGCGTCGTGTGAAAAACGTCCGTACCCTTTGTGTAGTGGGCGAGATCTACGCGGCCAACAAGCGTTATGAAGAGAGCAAGGAAATTTTTCTTCTTGCCTACCACAGAGCGCCGATCGGCAAGAACATACTTTACCGTCTGATTGAGGTTTCCCTGAAAATGGGACAGATCAGTGAAGCCACAGAATTCTTTGATGAATACAGAGAAGTGGCAGGTAATGATAACAGCCAGTATATACTGAAATATAAGATCGCCAGAGCGAAGAATGCATCTCTGAATGAGCAGATCCGTATTCTTGAGGAATATAAGGAGAAGGAATTTACGGAGCGCTGGTCCTATGAGCTGGCCAAGCTCTATTACAAGGCAGGAGACAAGCAGAAGTGCCTGGATCTCTGCAATGAGATGATCCTTTGGTTCAATGACGGAACTTATGTGATAAAGGCCCTTGACCTGAAACAGCGGATGGGTGTTCTCACTGGCGAAGAGAAAGAGAAATACGAGCAGCGTTTTATCCCGAAGCTGATCCCGCCGGAAAAGGCGCAGGAGATCAGGGAGAGCAAGGAAGCATCCGGCGAGTATGAGGAGGCAAAACCGGTCACAGATACCATCCAGGTAGATGATGAGCGGGATCTGAACAGTGCGGAGACATTCCAGGAGAAGCTTTCCAAGGGATTCCGTGATATCTTTGGCGGACATAAGAAATCCGCGGAAGAGGATATGGAGGAAAAAGAAGCTGCGCAGGATGAAGAGCAGGAAGAGGTTTCCACAGGCTCTGAGGATGTGACGGAACAGGCTGAAGTGCCGGAGGCTGAGACTGCTGCGGCAGCAGAACCGTCAGAGGAGTTTACAGATTCTGAGGAGATCGAAGCAGCAGAAGGAAGTGATGAGCCTTCGGAAGAGCAGGAAGAGTTTTCCGGACAGGAAGTGGATGAGATTCCCCTGGCATCAGGTGTTGAGAACCTGTCATCCGGAAGTATGAAGCTGCAGGCTCAGGAACAGCAGGATAAAGAGGAAGAAGAGGCTTATCAGGAAGCGGAAGAAGCTGAGGCTGAGAAAGCTACAGAGATGTCTTTGTCCCAGAGTGTTGCAGAGATCATGAAGGAGAAGGCTGCCGGAAATGAGGAAAGTGAGGAGAAGCCTGCAGGGGTTCCGCTCAATGAGGAAGGCAAGCCTGATTTTTCCGCAACGATCCGTATGCCGGAGCTGAAGATCCCGAAGTCCATGATCAATGTGGACCCGGAGAATGCAAGCAGTTCCGCGGAGATGCCGGATGCGTCCGGAATTTTCGGAAGTATCGAGGATATTGCGGCATCTGTAGGTGACAGGTCCGAGAAGGATAAGGATAAAGACTTTAACCTGGAGGATACCATTCTGGCAGCAGCTACACAGCAGGGAATCGATATCCCGGAGGAAGAGAAATCTCCGGATGTCCAGCAGTCCGACGTAACGGAAGAGCCGGATGGTATTGAGGATCTGGATATTGCGGCTGATGAATTTGTTCCGGAGGAGCCGGATGCGGCAGATATCGAGGATATCATGGCGCAGATCTCCGCTCAGCAGGAGGAAGAGGTAACGGAGACTTCCGATACCAGAATTCCGGATATCGTATTTGATGAAGATGAGGAGCCGGTTACTGAGGAGGATCTTCAGGCTGCAGAAGCAGAGTTCCTGAATGGTCCGTCAGGAGTACAGAAGCCGGTGGAAGAAGATGATGTGCTTCCGGAGATTCCTTCACTGGAATCTGAGGCGCAGGTGCAGAAGTCGGCAGCAGAGCCTTCTGCGAAGCTTCATCATGAGGAACCGGTGGCTGCAGCGGAAGAGGAAAATCTTCTTGATGAGGAAGAAGAATACAGTGATGACGCCTTTAACTTCCAGGATGAGGATGACGAGGATGACTTTATCAGCAGTCCCATCGGTGATGATTCTGATGAAGCCATGGAAGAGGACGATGAGGAAGATGAGCTCAGCGAGGAAGAGCAGCTTGAGAAATTTATCGCTACGATCCATCCGGAGAAGGATCCTACAAAGATCGTTTCCAGAAAGAAAGAGCTCACAGAGGAAGAGAAGAAGCTTTTCACCTATTTTGTTACAGTTCCCGGAATGAAGGAACAGCTGCTTGATGTACTCTGCGATGTGCAGATGGGCGCAGCAGACAAGACCTCCCAGACCGGAAATGTGATCGTTATGGGCGGCAGAGAAACAGGTAAGACGAGACTGATCTCAAGTCTGATCCCGGCAATCTGTAAAGAGCTGAATATCGAGGCTTCCAAGGTTGCCTATATATTTGCGGATGATCTCAACGGAAAGGATATTCCGGAGATCGTATCCAAGCTTGCCGGCGGTTTCCTTGTTATCGAGGATGCAAACCAGCTTTCCCAGGAAACAGCAGATGAGCTTGAGGAAGCTATGACCGGAAACACAAAGGGAATGATCGTGATCCTGGAGGATGAAAAGATTGGTATGCGTAAGCTGATCGCAAGATATCCGAAGCTTGCGAAGAAGTTTACATCCATGATCAACATTCCTGTATTTACAAACGATGAACTTGTTAATTTCGCCAAGGTCTATACCATGGAGAATGGATTCCGTATCGACCAGATGGGCATGCTTGCTCTGTATAATCTGATCGGGATCAACCAGAAGGAGGATCAGCCGATGTGCATCGGTACTGTGAAGACCATGCTGGATAAGGCTATGGAGAGAGCTCAGAGCGGATTGTTCAAGCGTTCCAAGAAGCGTGTGGACCGTGATGGCTACACGGTACTTTTTGAAAAGGATTTCAGCTGAAAATAAGAAAAAGCAGAGGTAAAAAATATGGCCAGACCTTATCTTGGTAACCCGAAATATACCATTGAAGTCCTTCAAAAGTATCATTTTGTTTTCCAGAAAAGGTTTGGTCAGAATTTTCTGATCGATGAGCATGTTCTGGAAAAGATCATTGAGTCTTCGGGTATCACGAAGGATGATTTTATACTGGAGATCGGTCCGGGTATCGGAACTATGACCCAGTATCTTGCGGAGGCTGCCAGAGAGGTGGCTGCTGTGGAGATTGACAGTTCGCTGATCCCGATCCTTAAGGATACGTTGAAGGACTGGGATAATGTTTCCGTGATCAATAACGATATCCTGAAAACGGATATCAAAAAGATCGCAGATGAGAAAAACGGCGGTAAGCCTGTGAAGGTGGTTGCGAATCTGCCGTATTACATTACGACTCCGATCATCATGGGGCTTTTTGAGAAGAATGTTCCTGTGGATTCGATCACTGTCATGGTGCAGAAGGAGGTTGCAGACCGTATGCAGGTTGGTCCCGGTACCAAGGATTACGGTGCGCTTTCCCTGGCTGTGCAGTATTATGCGAAGCCGGAGATCGTTGCGAATGTACCGCCGAACTGTTTTATGCCGCGGCCGAAGGTCGGAAGTGCGGTGATCAAGCTGACGCGTTATGAGAAGCCGCCGGTGGATGTGAAGGATGAGGGGCTTATGTTCCGTCTGATCCGTGCATCTTTTAACCAGAGGAGAAAGACGCTTGTGAACGGTATCAGAAATTCCGGAGATTTTTCCCTGAGTAAGGAGGAGATCGAGGATGTGTTCAACAGGTGTAACCTTCCGCTGAATATCAGGGGTGAGGCGCTGACACTGGAGCAGTTTGCGATGCTTGCCAACTGTATTTATGATGAGAAAAATTAATATATGATAAACGCAAAAAGAGCCCGGGCAGCTGTTCCGGGTTCTTTTTGCGTTTCCGGACGGGAATGTTGGAGAGGTTTCCTGTCCGGATCTATATATCGTCATAGAAAGGAGGTTATGTCTGAGGTGTCAGACATAAGTAAGTAATGAAAAATTTACATTTTCTATTTTACTGACGAGATGTTAGGAAAGTTTGTTTAAAATATGAAAATATTGTGAATATATTTTTGACGATATGTATATAGTCTGAATGGTATGGATGGGATTGGGGAAAATTACGGTTTACAGAGGGGTGGGGGTGTGTGGTATACTGAGGGGCGTTAAAGAGGTAATAAAAAGTAAAAGATAGTAAAAGGTAATAAAGGGCCGTAAATGGCAATGTGAAGTCGATGAGGCTGATGGAAATTTTTTGATAAGGGCTGGTGCCCGTATGGAGGTTGAATATTATGAGAAGATTGAACAAGTTTACAGCTTTGATTGTTGCGGGTGTTATTTCATGTACATCTCCGATGATGGTTATGGCGTCTGATTCCGGTTCTGTTATGAGTCAGGCGGAGGAGATCCTGAAGGATAATGAGGTTGGGTCTCTTGCTTCTGACCCGGATAAGGTTGGGGATATCATTGTTTATGTGAAGGGACTTTTTGATTCTAACCAGATCACGGATGATGAGATTTCTCAGGGGATCGATGAGGCTGCGGATCATTTTGGGGTGAGTCTTAATGAGGATGATAAGAGTTCTCTGGTCAATATTATCAGTAAGTTCCGTGGAATCGAGATGAGTGATGATCAGATCAAGGGGTATGTGAGTGATGCTTATAGTACTTTGAAGGATATGGGTGTTACGAAGTCTGATGTGAAGAATATTTTTGAGAAGGCGATTGAGTTTATTAAGGGAATGCTTTCACGGCGGTGATGGGCGGTGATGGCTGGTTCCTTGGATGGTGTTTTTGATGATGTTTTAGATGGAGTTTGAGTTAGAGGGTGAGGGTTGTGGCTCTTTTGTTGGGGTTGTTGTTGGTTTGTTTGTGTGAGATGTACAATATGTACAATATTTAGGACTTTGGTTTTGTTTGTGAATGTGGTGTTTTTATAAAATGTTGGAGGTTGTTTTGGAAAAAATTGTGCAAATGCGCTAATTGTTTACGGGATGTTCATTGTTTGTTCATATTTGTCTGGTAGTATAGGGATAGTTCGAAAGAACGTTACGAAAGACGCTGTAATGGTGTGTATCTGTATCATTACACATACAATTTTTTTCATAATAATCGCCCCGGTAAGCCACTACCGGGGCACTCCTCGTTTTTGGGCCTTTTTGGGGCTCTTTTTTTTATGGGTGGGGAGGGACGGGACGGACGGACTGCCGGAGGGGCGGCTGCATGGTCGTGCCTGGTGCGGTCGTTTCGCCGGGTCATACTAGTACATCGTTTTCGAAATAACAATACCACTCACTTGTCTGTGAATCCGATTGCACAGGTCTAAAAGCCTCGGCGTAGCCCGCTACGCCTGCGTTTTTATACCTGCACACTCGAATCCACATCCTACGCGATTGGTATTGTTATTTACGAAACGATGTACTAAGCGCCTGAGTCTTCTGCCGTGCAGGGCGCCCCATAACTCGCCATGTACGCTGATGCGTACCTGGCTCAGACAGATGG
>NZ_QUGH01000010.1:97205-172271 GCF_003478985.1 Ruminococcus sp. AF20-12LB
CCCATAACTCGCCATGTACGCTGATGCGTACCTGGCTCAGACAGATGGGGCTTACTCTGGGGCTTGTGGAAAAAAATATAGCGCGGGTGGGGTGTGCATGCTATAATGATTAGGATTATAGTGCTGTCGGCTGTTTTTGGGGGCGGCGGTGGTTTGTTTTTTGTTTGAATGGGAGGTCTGGATATGGCGGAGTCTATGAAGGATTTTGAGAGGGAGCTGGAGGCTTCTTTTAAGAGGATCGATGAGGGTGATATTATCTCAGGGACTGTTGTGAGTGTGGATGAGTCGGGGGTTGTTCTTGACCTTAAGTTTTATGCTGAGGGTTTTATTCCGGTGGAGGAGTTTTCCCGGGTGCCGGGGTTTAATATTAAAGAGGCTGTTCAGCCGGGGGATGAGGTTCAGGCGATGGTTCTTCGCAGGGATGATGGTCAGGGGAATATTCTTCTTTCCAGAGCGGATGCTGCGGATGTGCTTGCCTGGGACAGGCTGAAGGAGCTTCAGGATTCGGGTGAGGTGCTGGATGTTGTTGTGAAGGGGATCGTTAACGGGGGTGCCATTGCTTATGTTGAGGGAATCCGTGGGTTTATTCCGGCATCCAGGCTTGATCTGGAGTTTGTTGAGGATACTGAGGTGTTTCTGAATAAGCCGATCCAGGTGCGGGTTATCGAGGCTGATAAGGCGAAGAAGAGGCTGGTGCTTTCGGCCAGGGAGATTCTTCGTGAGAGGGCTGAGGTGGAGAGACGGAATAAGATTTCCAATATCCAGGTTGGTTTTGTGACTGAGGGTACGGTTGAGAGTTTGCAGCCGTATGGTGCTTTTGTGGATCTTGGGAACGGGGTTTCCGGGCTGGTGCATATTTCTCAGATCTGTGAGAAGAGGATCCGGAAGCCTTCTGAGGTTTTGAATGTTGGGGATAAGGTTAAGGTGAAGGTTATCGCGATCAAGGATGGTAAGTTGAGCCTGAGTATTAAAGAGGCATCGGATCTGATGGCTAAGGAGGTTGAGGAGGAGTCTTTTGAGCTTCCGGAGTCGGGGGAAGAGGCTACTACTTCCCTGGGTGCTTTGTTTGCAAATATTAAATTATAATTATTTTGGATGAAAAAGGATGGATGTGTATGAAAAAACCGGAGAGAATATTTGTAATCGGACATAAGAATCCGGATACGGATTCCATCTGTTCGGCTATTGCTTATGCGGATATTAAAAACAGAACTACGCAGAATAAAAAATATATCCCGAAGAGAGCGGGGCAGATCAATGAGGAGACCAGGTATGTGCTGAACCGTTTTGGCGTACAGCCGCCGGCTTATCTGGGAAATATCGGTACTCAGGTCAAGGATATGGATATTCGGACCAGTCCGCAGGCGGATAAGAGTATGTCGCTGAAGAATACCTGGGATCTGATGCAGGAGAACGGGATCGTTTCTCTTCCAATCCGGGATAAGGATGGGTGTCTGGAGGGGCTTGTGACTATTGGTGATATCGCAAAGACCTATATGGATACTACAGACAGTTATCTTCTTTCCAACGCGAGGACGCAGTATCGGAGAATTGCCGAGACTGTTGGCGGTGAAGTGGTGGAAGGTAACGGGCACGGATATTTTGTGAAGGGGCGTGTGCTTGTCGGTACTGCCAACCCGAAGATGCTGGAGGGCTACGTTGAGGAGAATGATATGATCATCATGGGTGACCGTGAGGAGGATCATCTTCAGGCGATCAGCCAGAATGTAAGCTGTATCATCGTGGGGCTGAATATCGTGGTTTCCGAGAAGGTTGTGAAGCTTGCTCATGAGAAGAATATCGTGATCATCCGGTCTCCGTATGATACGTTTAATATTGCGCGTCTGATCAACCAGAGTATTCCGGTCAGCTTTGTTATGAAGCGGGATAACATGGTTACGTTTAATACCGAGGATTTTACGGATGATATCCAGGATGTTATGATCAAAAACCGTCACAGAGCGTTTCCGGTGATCAATCCTCATGGTAAGTGTATCGGTACGATCTCCAGACGTAATTTTCTGGATATGCATAAAAAGAAAGTGGTTCTTGTGGATCATAATGAGGTGGATCAGGCTGTTGATAATATCGAGAAGGCGGAGATCCTTGAGATCATTGATCATCATAAGCTGGGTACCTTGCAGACCATGACGCCGGTTGCTTTTCGTAATGAGCCGGTGGGATGTACGGGCACGATCCTTTATGAGATCTACGGAGAGCAGAGACTGGAGATCCCGGAAAAGATCGCGGGGCTTCTCTGTGCGGCTATCATTTCCGATACATTGATGTTTCGTTCACCGACCTGTACGCAGACGGATAAGATCGCTGCCAGTGCTCTTGCGCTGATCGCGGGGATCAAGATCGAGGAGTTTGCCCGGGAGATGTTTTCTGCGGGAAGTAATCTGAAGGATAAGTCTCCGGAGGAGATTTTTTATCAGGATTACAAGAAGTTTATCGGTGAGGGTAATGTTTCCTTTGGTGTTGGTCAGATCAGTTCCATGGACAGCGAGGAGCTTAAGGAGATCAAAGAGAAGCTGATGCCGTTTATGGTGAGTGAGTGTGGTCGTCATGATATCACGAGAGTTTATTTTATGCTGACGAATATCCTGGAGGAGTCTACAGAGCTTCTGTTTTACGGGGAGGGCAGCCAGCAGATGGCGGAGATCGCTTTTGAGCGGAAACCGGATGGAGATACCTTCAGTCTGCCGGGTGTGGTTTCCAGAAAGAAGCAGCTGATCCCGGCTATGATGGAGGCTGCTCAGATGATGAACAGCGATTATGCATAAGAGGTGACGGAAAATGGCGAAACAGTTATGGAAGCCGGGGAACATGATCTATCCGTTGCCGGCTGTAATGGTGAGTGTTACCGATGGTGAGGGGAACGATAATATCATAACGGTTGCGTGGACGGGTACGGTGTGTACCAATCCGGCGATGGCTTATATTTCTGTCCGACCTTCCCGTTATTCCTATGATATGATCCGGAAAACGGGTGAATTTGTGATCAATCTGACAACGGAGGAGCTGGCGTTTGCAACGGATTTCTGCGGGGTCCGTTCTGGACGTGATGTGGACAAGTTCCGGAAGCTGAACCTTACGAAAGAGAAAGCGCAGTTTGTTTCTGCACCGATGATCGGGGAGGCTCCGGTTTCAATCGAGTGCAGGGTGCGTGAGGTGAAGGAGCTGGGGTCTCATGACATGTTTCTTGCTGATGTGCTTGCGGTCCATGCGGATGAAGCTTATATGGATAAAAATAACAGGTTTTGTCTCAATGATGCAGGTCTTCTGGTCTATTCCCATGGGGAGTATCTGGCGGGTGGCCGGAAAGTGGGAACCTTTGGCTATAGCGTAAAGAAGAAGCAGCAGAAATCGGAGAAGGCAGAGATGGCCGGAAAGTTAAAGACGTCAGGAAAGCCAGGGATGTCAGAGAAGTTCAAGACATCGGGAAAGTCAGGGACGTCAGGGAAGTTAAAGATGTCGGGAAAGGCAGGGACGTCAGGGAAGTTAAAGACGTCGGGAAAGTCAGGGACGTCAGGGAAGTTAAAGACGTCAGGAAAGCCAGGAATGTCAGGGAAGTTAAAGATGTCGGGAAAGGCCGGGAGAGAGAAACGGTAGGTTCTGCGGAGCCGTAACGTTTGTTGAGATTTGGCAGCTGTTATGCTAAAATGAAAGGGTACAGTATGAATAATATTACACTGATAGGGATGCCTGGTGCGGGGAAGAGCAGCATCGGTGTCGTACTTGCGAAGGTACTTGGTTACCAGTTTATTGACTCAGATCTTCTGATCCAGAAGGCGGAGAAAAGGACTCTGAGTGAGATCATCGCGGATGAGGGGACGGAAGGCTTCAAGGCGATCGAGAATCGTGTGAATGCTTCGATCCAGGTGGAGAATACGGTGATCGCTACCGGTGGAAGTGTGGTTTACTGCGATGAGGCTATGCAGCATCTGAAGTCTGAGGGTGTTGTGGTGTATCTTAAGATCTCGCTGGAGCTTCTTTCCAGGCGTCTTGGTAATCTTAAGGGACGTGGAGTCGTGCTCAAGGAGGGACAGACGCTGGCGAGTCTTTATGATGAGCGTGTTCCTTTGTATGAGAAATATGCGGATATTGTGGTGGATGAAGAGGATAAGGATCTGGAGGGGAGTCTCCAGGTTGTGCTTGAGGCATTGAAGAACAGGGGAGATAAGGCGTAACTGTTGGCTTGTGGAAACGGTTTGCTGGAGTGTTTCGGGTCATGGGTTGTGACAGGTTTTCGTCATAAATTGTTTACAAATCTGAAATATGTGTTATAATATACAACTGACCTAAAAAACGGTATTGCGGAACGTTTGTTCCTGCAGTAAATTCAGAGAAAGTTTCTGCTCATAGAGGAGTAAATAATAGAGGTGTGTTATGGAACAGTATGTGATTAAAGGCGGCAATCCTCTGGTTGGAGAAGTGGATATTGCTGGTGCGAAGAATGCGGCGCTTGCGATATTGTCAGCAGCCATTATGACTGATGAAACTATATTGATCGAGAATCTGCCAGATGTAAGGGACATCAATGTTCTGCTTGAGGCGATCTCCGAGATCGGGGCTCAGGTTGAGCGTATTGATAAGTCTACTGTAAAGATCAACGGTTCTACTATCGGCAATCTCAGCGTGGATTATGAGTTTATCAAGAAGATCCGTGCTTCTTATTATCTTCTGGGTGCTTTGCTTGGTAAGTATAAGCATGCGGAGGTTCCGCTTCCGGGTGGATGTAATATCGGCAGCAGGCCGATCGACCAGCATCTGAAGGGTTTCCGTGCTCTTGGTGCGGATGTTGATATCTGTCATGGTGCTATTGTTGCCAAGGCGGAGAATCTGCATGGTAGCCATATTTTCCTGGATGTGGTTTCTGTTGGTGCTACTATTAATATCATGATGGCTGCTTCTATGGCGGCTGGTCGTACGATCATTGAGAATGCTGCGAGGGAGCCGCATGTTGTTGATGTGGCGAATTTCCTGAACAGTATGGGGGCGAATATCAAGGGTGCCGGTACGGATGTGATCCGTATCCGTGGTGTTGAGACGCTTCATCGTACGGAGTATTCGATCATTCCGGACCAGATCGAGGCTGGTACGTTTATGTTTGCTGCTGCGGCTACTCGTGGTGATGTTACTGTTCGTAATGTTATTCCAAAGCATCTTGAAGCTACTACGGCTAAGCTTGAGGAGATCGGGTGTGAGGTTGAGGAGTTTGATGATGCGGTTCGTGTCCGTGCGCCGCATGTGCTTCATCGTACGCATGTGAAGACGTTGCCTTATCCTGGTTATCCTACGGATATGCAGCCGCAGATCGCGGTTACTTTAGCTTTGGCTGAGGGTACGAGTATTGTTACTGAGAGTATTTTTGAGAACCGGTTTAAGTATGCGGATGAGCTTTCACGGATGGGTGCCAATATTAAGGTGGAGGGGAACTCTGCTATTATTGATGGTGTGAGGAAGCTTACGGGGGCGCGTGTGAGTGCGCCGGATCTTCGTGCGGGGGCTGCGCTTGTTATTGCGGGGCTGGCTGCTGAGGGTGTTACGGTTGTTGATGATATTGTTTATATCCAGCGTGGGTATGAGAATTTTGAGGAGAAGCTCAGGAGTCTTGGGGCTGAGATTGAGAGGGTTTCCAGTGAGAAGGAGATTCAGAAGTTTCGGCTGCGTGTTGGGTGATGGTTGGTGACAACTGGTAATGACTGGTAACGATTGATGATGATTGGAAATTTGAGTTTTGCGTTTTTGGGAGAGTTCCTGGGTGTTTGTGCCTGGGGGCTCTTTTTTTTGTGTGGGTGGGGAGGGAGGGACGAATGGAGGCACGAACGGTCAGTCTGCCAGCGGGGCGGCTGCATGGTCGTGCCTGGTGCGGTCGTTTCGCCGGGTCATACTAGGCGTCTGAGTCTTCTGCCGTGCAGGGCGCCCCATAACTCGCCATGTACGCTGATGCGTACCTGGCTCAGACAGATGGGGCTTACTCTGCGGCTTGTGGCCGCAGAGTACCTTCCCGTCAGAAGCCCCAGGCGCCAAGTATGACCAGCGGCTTACTCCGACGCACCGGGTCCCGACCATGCAGCCGTCCCGCTGGCAGTCTGTCCGTTCTGGTTTTTGGGAGTGTGAGGTGTGGTGGTCTGACGGGAGGGTGGTGGGCCATCAGCGCTGCGCTGGATGGCTGCAGGGGCTGAGTTTCCTTGTGGTGTGCTGGGAGGGTGGTGGGCCATCAGCGCTGCGCTGGATGGCTGCAGGGGCTGAGTTTCCTTGTGGTGTGCTGGGAGGGTGTGGGCTATCAGCGCTGCGTTGGATGGTTGCAGGGGCTGAGTTTCCTTGTGGTGTCCCGGGAGGGTGTGGGCATCGGCGCTGTGGTGGATGCAGTGGAATGAGGTTTTGGCGGTTTTTGTCGAAGGGTTTTTGTTGACTTTTGATGGTGGGGTGGTTATACTGAAGATACATATCTGGGAACATTCTGGGCCGTTCGGCTATCTGATCCCCATATGGTTGGTTGTATAAATATGGCGGGGAGGAGCCGGTTGGTTGTGTGAGGTTTTTTCTTTTGCCATCATAGTGAAAGGAGGAGTCTTATGCAGAGGAAGCGGCTTGAGGATATGAATCTTCTGGATGATTTTTTGTTTAACGCGGTGATGACGTTTCCTGGTATTGGTGAGAGGTTTTGCAGGTTGCTGCTGCAGGTGGTGCTGGGGCGTGAGATCGGGAGGCTGCGGGTTGTTGCGCAGAGGGCTTTTGGTGGCCGGGATGAGGGTTTTCGCGGGGCGCGGCTTGATGTTCTGGCTGAGGAGGAGCTGATGGATGTTTTGGCGGATCCTTCTGTTTTTGATATTGAGCCGGATAATAATGATGATGTTGTGAGTCTGAAGGATCTGCCGAAGCGGGTGAGGTTTTATCATGCGATCATTGACAGCCGGTGTTTGAAAAAGGGTGAGGGTTTTGGGAAGCTTAAGAGGGTTTTTGTGATCTTTGTCTGTTCGTATGATCCGTTTGATCGGGGTAGGATGGTGTATACGATCCGGAATATGTGTGAGGAGGTTCCGGAGATGGAGTATGATGATGGGCTGAGGACGGTTTTTCTGAATACGAAGGGGGATGGTGCGGGTGTGCCGGAGGAGCTGGCGGCGCTGCTTCGGTTTATGGAGGATACCAGGGAGGTGAATGCGGTAAATGATGTTTTGAGGGAGTTGCTGGAGATGGTCAGGGTTGTTAAAGAGGATGGAAAGGTTACGGTGGCGTATATGAAGAGTTTTGAGATTGAGCAGATGTGGATTAATAAGGGGATTGAACAGGGGATCAGTCAAGGAATCAGTCAAGGGATTGAACAGGGTCGGAGTGAAGAGAGGGCGAATACGTTGAGGGAGAAGGCGCGTGCAGATCGGTTGGAGAGGGAGCTGAGGAAGCTGCGGAAGTTGCGAAGAGGTAGAAGAGATGTTTGAGGCGGAAAGGTTACGGTAGCGTATATGAAGAGTTTTGAGATTGAGCAGATGTGGATTAATAAGGGGATTGAACAGGGGATCAGTCAGGGGATCAGTCAAGGAATCAGTCAAGGGATTGAACAGGGTCGGAGTGAAGAGAGGGTGAATACGTTGAGGGAGAAGGCGCGTGCGGATCGGTTGGAGAGGGAGTTGAGGAAGCTGCGGAGGGGTAGATGATGTTGTTTGGTTTTGGGAGAGTTCCTGGGTGTTTGGGCCTGGGGGCTCTTTTTTTGTGGGATGAATGGAGGGAGGGACGAACGGTCAGACTGCCAGCGGGGCGGCTGCATGGTCGTGCTTGGTGCGGTCGTTTCGCCGGGTCATTCTAGGCGTCTGAGGCGCCTGTCGTGCAGGGCGCCCCATAACTCGCCATGTACGCTGATGCGTACCTGGCTCAGACAGATGGGGCTTACTCTGCGGCTTGTGGCCGCAGAGTACCTTCCCGTCAGAAGCCCCAGGCGCCAAGTATGACCAGCGGCTTACTCCGACGCACCGGGTCCCGACCATGCAGCCGTCCCGCTGGCAGTCTGTCCGTTCTGTTTTTTGGGGGTGTGAGGGGTGGTGGTTTGCCGGGAGGTGATGGGCCATCAGCGCTGCGCTGGATGGCTGCAAAGGCTGAGTTTCCTTGTGGTTTGACGAAGGGGGTGGCATCGGCGCTGGGGTGGATGTGTTGTGGTGTTTTTTGTGGAGTTTTTGTGTAATATTTAAATTTATTTTTGGGGGATTTTGGATTATAATTATGGAAAAAGATGGTTGGCCTGATTGGTTGATTGATATCTGGAGTTATGGTGACTTTTTTGAGAGGCTTGAGAGAAGGTCTTTGGATGTGTGCAGATGAGAGGCTTGAGAGAAGGTCTTTGGATGTGTGCAGATAAGAGGCTTGAGAGAAGAGCTGCGGATGTATGCAGATGAGAGGCTTGAGAGAAGGTCTGCGGATGTGTGCAGATGAGAGGCTTGAGAGAAGAGCTGCGAATGTGTGTTGATGCAGGGCCTGTGTGAGCTTTAGATGTGTGCAGATGAGAGGCTTGAGAGAAGGTCTACGGATGTGTGTTGATGCAGGGTCTGTGTGAGCTTTAGATGTGTGCAGATGAGAGGCTTGAGAGAAGGTCTACGGATGTGTGTTGCTGCAGGGGCTGTGTGAGCTTTGGATGTGTGCAGATGAGTGGCTTGAGAGAAGAGCTGCGGCTGTGTGTTGCTGCGGGGGCTGTGTGAACTTCGGATGTGTGTTGCTGCGGGCTGTGTGATGGCTTCGGATGTTTGTGTTGGTCTGGTTTTGAGGGTGGTCTTTTGGGGGGCTGCCTGGGTTTTGGAAGGGGAGTGGGTTGTTTGTGTGATTATATGGTTTTGCCGCTTTTGAATTCGTCTTTTGAGCCTGGGAGGGCTCGGGAGGTTGTTGAGGGGTTTGTGGATGTGGATTTGAGGAATATTGCGCGGGCTGAGCTTTTTTATTTTACGGGGCGGGCTGAGGAGTGTTGTGAGATCACGAGGGGGTATCTGTCCAGCAGGGTTATTGAGCTGCGGCTTTCGGCGTGTATTTTGTATGGGTATTCTAATCTGACGCTGGGGAATGTGGCGGCGGCTAAGCGGGGGATGGAGGGAATCCAGTCCTGTTTGAAGCTGGCTATGAAGAAAAAGGTTCCTGCGGATGTTTATGCGTCCTGTCTTCTGGCGGGGTATGTGGGGGCGGTTTTGCTTCATCTGCCTACGGATGAGATGCCTGCTTTTGGGGAGTACAGCAGGATGCTTCCTGAGCGGCTGAGGCTTTTTGCCACGTATGTGATGGCGCACCATACTTATCTTAACGGGGAGATATGGAGTGCTTATGGGATGGGGAAGGCTGCTTTGTTTATGGCGGAGAGGCCGTATCCGATCAGTATGACGTATATCCACTGTATGATGGCGGTGTGTGCGATAAACCGAAAGCATAAGCAGGAGGCGCAGGAGGAGATGCTCCGGAGCTGGGAGCTGGCGAAGATGGATGGTTTTCTGGAGCCTTTTATTGAGCATCATGGGCTTTTGCGGGGGCTGGTCGAGGCTTGTATCCGGAATCGGGATCCGGAGGCGTATCAGCGTATCACGAAAGGGGTGATTTCTTTCAGCAGGGGCTGGATGGCGCTTCATAATCCGGAAAACCGGAGAAAGGTTACGGGGGAGCTGTCGACGATGGAGTTTTCTATTGCCATGCTGGCAAGTGGGGGATGGAGCAATAAGGAGATAGGAGAGCATTTGGGGATTTCCATTAATACTGTCAAGCATTACCTTACGGATATCTTTTGCAAGCTGAATGTCAAGAAGCGGGATGAGCTGAAGAAATTCATGTTAAAATAGTGACAGAGGCACTTTTTTATGAAAAAAAGTGCCTTACAAAACAACTATTAGTGTTGTATAATAAATACCACGAATAGTCAGATTTTATTGAAAAATCAGGCGAAAAGAACCAGTGAACGAGTAAGTTAAGAAGGAGGAGTTGAAGGCTGATTTTCGATAGCATCTGATAATGTCAGTATCCTTACCAAAAATGTCTGGTATATTGACACTACAATCACATAAGGGTAAAATATTGTAAAGGTGTAACCTGTTTACTCACCGGCTAAAAACATGAAGCTTTTTTAAGAGAAAGGAATATAAACAGAAGTAAAGTAATAAGAAATACAGTACACGTTAATGCACACACAGGAAAGCGGGAAAGGTATGAAGAAATTAAGGAATAATAAGATCAGAAAACTCCTGGCATTTATGGTGGCTTTGGCGTTGATGGTATCCTGTATGCCGAGTGCATATACGATCTCCGCGAGTGAGGCGTTCGGAGATGGAACGGAGGATATATTTACAGATGGCGAATTTACATCTGAACCAGCGGCCGAAGAATCGACACCGGATGTAAGCAGCGCTGACCAGGAGGAAACGGAACAGGCGCAGCAATCGACGCTTACATATGAAAATGATTCTGTTAAAGTAACAGCAGAGGCACTGGAGGACGGAGCTCTTCCGCAGAATACAGCATTGAAGGCTGACGGCGTAAACGAGAATTCATCCGTATCTTATGATACAGTTTCTCAGAAGCTTTCAGCAGCAGCTACAGACAAGGGCAGCAGCCTGAGAGGTTTTTTTGCGTATGATGTGTATTTTGCTGATGGCGACGGAAACAGAGTCGAGCCGAACGGCAGAGTCAGAGTAACATTTGAGTACAAGACACCGGCAGCACCGGAGCTTACCGATGCAGCCAGCACGAGTGTAACCGTTGAGAAGCTTCATTATAACAGCAGTACCGGTGATACTGATGTTAACACCTTACAGGCCAACGAGGATCTGAAGGTTCTGAATGTCAACGAGGGCAAACAGATCCAGACACTTCAGGTTGAGACTGGCAACGCAGCTGTTTTTGCCGTTATGTGGGATTCTCCTGAGACAGCAGATGTCGAGGCGGAAGCTGTTTCCGGTAATGGGGACGAGGTGTCTATCGCATCAGAGGAGCTTACGGACGGAGTGGATATTTCGGACGAGCCTGAGCAGGATGCAGCTGAGACACCGGCAGCAGAGAATCCGGAGGTAACTCCTGAGGCAGAGCCTTCTGAGGCTCCGGCGGAGAATCCGGATGCTGAACCTACCGAAGCGCCGACAGAGGATCCGGATGTGGTGGAAGAACCGGCAGAGGATATTGAGAGCCCGGAGGATGTTCCGGCAGCAGATGAGAATGGTGAGACAAGCCTGATCGAGGTTCTGGGAGACGATACGAATCTTCGTATCAGTCCATCTGTCGAGGCAGAGGTTCTGGCAACTGTAAACGCAGGAACACAGCTCACACTTCTGGATACCGTAACAGCAGAGGACGGAGCAACCTGGTACAAGGTTTCCTGGGAAGGAACCGAGGCTTACATAAGAAGTGATATGGCACAGGTTGTTGACAGCAGTGATGAGGCAGAAGAGCCTGAGGATGTGCAGGAAAGCGAAGAAGTTTCTTATTCTCAGGAAGTTGGTAATGTAGTTGTAACTGCAACAGCAGTGAAGGGCGTTATTCCGGAAGGTGCACAGTTTGTTGTGACTCCGATCGAGAAAGGTTCTGACCAGTATGCAGATATCGAGAAACAGCTTCACGAGGGTGCAGAAAATGAGAGTTATACAGTAGCAGGTTTTCTTGCATACGATATCAGTTTTCTGAATGACGATGGAACTAAGATCGAACCGCAGAACGGAAGTGTCAGGGTATCTATAGCCTACAAAGAAGCAGAAATCCCAGAAGATGTAGCTGAAACAGATACAGCACAGGAAAACATGAATGTATCTCTGGTACATTTTGTGGAGGATGCAAATGGTAATGTCACAGAAGTTGTTAATATGAGCAACGATGGACAGGCTGAAGTAAGTACAACCGACAATGGAGAGATTGAAAGTGCAAACTTTGAAACAGAGAGTTTTTCTACTTTCTCAGTTGTATGGTTGGCAGATGATTTCACTTCTGTACAGACAACGGGTAGTTATGGTGAGGAGAGCACTGTTGATAGTGCTGCCAGTGGTATTACTATCAATATGTTTAATTACAATACCGATCAAATAAATGAAGGTCATTCTTTGAAGTTTAGTGATGGACAGAATGGAGTAAGCGATTATAATAAGTGGACAGAGTCAGCTGATCCCTATTCTGGCATTATGAGAAATAAATTGGGATCAGATTCATATCCGACATTAAATAAGGGGGATAACGAGAGTAGTTCGTATTTATTCTCAACAGAAACAGATTCAGGCAAGGGCAAGGAGGTTTATTCTGGTGCAAATTACTTATTTAAAAAAGATGCAAATGGTTACTATGAATATGATAGTGCTACAAATTTTGCACAGTTTGATACAGAGACAAGAAAATTTACTGTATATAATGTACCAGGATCTTGTAAGAATGCAGTAGATTTACAAAAAGATTCGAAACATGGAAGTTTCTTTCCATTCAATACATTAGGTAATTCTACTTACAAGGGGATTTATGAAATTTCAGGAAACCCAGATTTCCATTTTGGTATGACAATGTCAGCTAAATTTATTCAGCCAAAAGACGGAAAAATTAATGGTAATGATATGGTATTTGAGTTTTCTGGAGATGATGATGTATGGGTTTACATCGATGGCGTTTTGGTGTTGGATATTGGTGGTATTCACAATGCAGCGTCTGGTTCTATTAATTTTGCTAATGGCAACGTTAGAGTTGGTAACAATAATAATCTAAATTTAAGAAAATTATTTGCTGATGCAAATACAACAGGAGATTTTGTTAGCGGAGAGAATCGTTTCGCAGATTATACAATGCATACAATTAATTTCTATTATCTCGAAAGAGGTGAGGGTGATTCCAACTGTAAGCTTAAGTTCAATCTTCCAACAGTTCCGAAGAAGTCGGTTACGGTTGAAAAACAGTTGAGTAATACGGATAAAGAGAAGTATGCAGATGTAGAGTTTAAATTTCAGTTACTTGTTCAGAATGACGACAGGAAGTATGTTCCATCAAGTACTGCAGGTATTTTAAGCGATGGTAGCGAAGTTAAGTTCAAGAGTGAAACAATAAATGACGTTTCCTACGCTAATGTGTTTACGTTGAAACCTGGTCAGCATGCAACTTTCTCTGGACTTGAGGAAAATAAGAATTATAGGGTTCAAGAACTTGATGTATCAGATGACAAATATGATCAGGTTTTAATCAATGGGGAAAAAGCAACAAATAAGAAGGGAAATGTTATTTCTAGTGAAGCTACAGTTGACAGTAGACCATGGGTAACGGTTACCAATGTACTCGCCAGTGTTGCAGAACTTGATTTCAAAAAAGTCAATACAAAAGGCGAGGCTTTATCCGGAGCAGGATTTACTCTTACTTCTCAGGATGACAATTCTAAAACTTATACAGCAGAGTCAGGTAACGATGGAATCATAAAATTTGAGAATCTTCCTTTAGGAACTTATACTTTAACAGAAACGAAGGTTCCGGATAATTATGAGAATCGAAATACCTGGATCGTAAAAGTTAAAAAGGATGAAGCAGGTACTGTTGTTGCCACACTTTATGAGGCTGATGGTAAAACAGTAGTTAAGGAAGATTCGAAGGATAGCTATTATCACATTGTAAACTATACGCATCAGGAACTGATCGAATCTGATGTGGAATACTCAAAGACAGCACATGTTACAGACTGGGAGAACAGAACGTATCAGATTGATATCTCTGCAGCGTCCAAGAGTAGAAGTTCATCAACTGTAGTTACTGGAGCAGCAGATATAATGCTTGTATTGGATGTATCTGGTTCAATGAGTAATGCTATTTATGAAAAAGTAGCAGATAATACAGAAGAAGGAAGAAGTAGCTTAGAATCTGGTAATACATATTATTTAAAATATAATAACGAGTATTATCAGATATGGAAATATAAGAATAGATATTATATTTCCGTAGGTTTAAAAAGGCGTGATATATCAGATAGTCGGTATGAAAATTGTGAAATTTTTACAACAAAGATGACAAGACTCGATGCATTAAAAGAATCCGTTAAACAGTTTATAAATTCGACTGCTGACAAATCATCAAATAGTAAGATTGGAATTGCCACATTTAGTTGGAATGAGCATGGAACAACAACTGATTTATTGGAACTTGAGAATAATAAGGGTACATTAATTGAGAAAGTAAATGGATTAAATGCAGATGGAGGAACTGATCCTGATTTTGGCCTTAGCAATGCATATGATAAATTAACTGAGGCAACTGAAAAGGGTGATACACTTCCTAAATATGTTATTTTATTTACAGATGGAGAGCCAACGGGAAATTCTGACGATATTTCACAAGGAACTACTTGGAGCACTGCTGCACAAAATAGAGCAGAAGCTACAGCAAAGAAGTTAAAAGATAATGGAGTTAGCATATATACCATAGGCTTTGCACTTTCATCGAGGGCTGAGAAATTCCTAGCGGGCGATAAACCAAATGGTTATCCGGGAATCGCATCCAGTGCGGAATGTGCTAAGGAAGCGTATGATGCCGCCGGTCTGAGTGAACTGTTCAGAACATTTGAGCAGACAATCTTTAATGATATTGATATTACAAATGCGACCATTACCGATACGATTGATCCAAGATTTGATCTTCTTGATGATAAAGGAAATATCATTACTGAAAAATCGCTTACAAATGGAACTCTTACACTTGAAAATGGCGGAGTGGTAAGTCTGGTTCATGGAAACTGGCAGGTACAGTGGACGAATGTTACAATCCCAAACAAGAATAAAAAGGAGCCATGGACTAAATCTCTTAATATTAAAGCGAAAGATACTTATATTGGTGGAAATGATGTTACAACCAATGTGAGGGATGGATCCAATATTACGTTTGGTAATGAGAAGATTTATTTGCCACAGCCGAAGGTTAATGTAAATGCCAAGATTTTTATCAACGATAAAGAAATTACCATTTACAAGGGTGATGAGATTCCGACAAATGAAGCAATTCGGAATGAGTTATTTAATGCGAGTGAGGTAACATCGTATAAAGATGGTAAGGTTGGAAAAGCAGACATTGGTAAGATTCAGTTGAAGTGGTATAAGAATTCGGAGTGTACGCAGCCGGTTGCAACAGATACAAAGGGAAATCCTGTATATGATTTGAGTCGATTAAGTGATTCAGATAAACAGCCAACAGCGGACACAAACTACTACCTTAAAGTAACGTATGATGCCGGAGCTCCATCGAAGCAAAGTAAGGAAAATACAGGTAATAATGTTGCTGGTGGAGAGGATAATATTCAGGAAGCAATAAATAATAACAATCCTTATGGAATCTACAAAATCCATGTGATTTCCGGTCAGATTGATATTATCAAGAAGGTAAATGAAAAATCCTCTGAATCTCGAACATTCCAGTTTAAGGTAACAAAAACTGAGAAGGGTAAAGCTGAAGCAATTGAGGGCAGTCCATTTACTGTTACTGTTCCAGCAAACTCCGATACAGGAACGGTTTCCGCTGCAGATAAAGAAAAACTGAGCAACCTTTCAAGAGGAACCTATGTTGTATCAGAGGGTGTTCCGGCTGGATATAGGATTACAGCTACAGATGTAGAGGAAACAAATTGTCAGAATTCAGTAAAAGATAATAAAACAACATTTATTCTTGGAAATGGTATTAGCACTAAGAGTGATGTTATTTCAACAGATTACAAATATGATCCAGCTGACGGAGGTGTATTGGGAAAGGTTTCCTACACCAACGAGTATTCCGTAAATCTTGACCTGAAGAAAGTTGATTCTAGTGGTAATAATGAATTGAGTGGAGCAGAGTTTACACTGGAAGTAAAAGATGGTACTACAGGGCAATTTGACGGTAATGCTTATAAGTCATTCGAGATTGAGAAAGATACTGTTGAGTTGAAGGATCTGAAACCTGGATTGTATAAACTGACAGAAATTAAAGCGCCAAAAGGATATTCATTATTAGGAACTAGTATCTATTTCCAGGTAAGACTTGGAAAAGTTACGCTTGTTAAAGAAGATGGAACCCCAATCGAAGTTCAATCTCAGTCAATGTGGACTTTGGATGAAGATAAGAATGTTTTGACAATTAAAAACACGAAACTTTATTCCTTACCAGAATCCGGTGGACCGGGAACCTATGGATTTACAATCAGTGGTGTAGCGATTCTTGCAACTGCACTCCTGTTGTTTATAAATAATAAACGAAGGGAGGAAGAAGCAAAGAGATCGTAACACATTAATTGTAAATGGCCGATGAAGGGCGAAAAAGAAAAATGCAGAGAAAGAAAGGAGCAAACCTTATGAAAAATTTATTTAAAAAGATTGGTGCATTATTAGTGGCAGCGGTTATGGTACTGTCTATGTGCACAGCGGTATTTGCAGATAAGGTAGAAGGTGAATACAAAGCTAATATTACTGTTACAAATTTAGCAGCTGATGTAGAGACTACATTGAATGTGTATAATATTATTTATCTTGATGTGGAAAATGGCAATCAGACATGGAAGGTCGTTGATTGGGCTAAAAATTATGTTTCAGAAGATTCTAAGAGCGGTGCATTCACGATTATTGATTCTGATGGATTAAAAAATGCAGCAGATAAACAGCAAAATATAGATTTTACTGCAACAGAATCCGGAACAAGCTATACATTTAAGAATCTTCCAATCGGTGCATATGTTATTCGTGCATTTGATTCCAAAGGTACTTATAGTCTTATGGTAGCTAATACCTATGATAAAAACGGTAATACTTATATGGCTAGTAAATCAGCTGATGTAGTTGCTAAAATGTCAGAATATAAGGTTACAAAAGAGACAGATGATAAGTTTGTTCACAGAGGACAGCGTGTAAACTTTAAAGTAACTACACAGATGGCACCAAAGAAAAATGAAAAAAATGAGGATTTAAAAGAATTTAAAATTACAGATACTTCTACAGGATTAGCTAAAGACAGTTTTAAAATTGAAAACATTACAATTGCTGGTGCTACGAAAAACATTGCAGCTAATAAAGCAATTGCTACTAAGAATAGCGAAGGTAAGATTGAATATACTGTAGATTTAAGTGAATTTATTGAAGGTACAGCGGCTGGTGCAACGGTTGTAGTACAATATAGTGCAGTTGTAGAAGATGATCACACATATAACAACAGTGCTACAGCAAGTGCAGATACTGTTGTGTATACTCCGAGTAAAGTAAATGGTTTTATGGGAAATGTTACTTTAAGGAAAGTTGACACAAATAAAAATATACTGAATGGCGCAGAGTTCCAGTTATTAAAGGTAACTCCTGCTAAAGAAGAAGGTGCTGAGGCAACAAAAACACTAATTAATGTTGTGAAAGTAAAAGATGGTGAGTACAAGGTTGCTCTGGAGGGAGAAACTGATGCTACAACTACATTAGTAGCAACAAGCGGTACATTAAAAGTTACAGGTCTTGATGAAGGCAACTATGAATTCAAAGAGACAAAAGCACCGACAGGTTATAAAGTAAATTCTGATAATAAAGCATTTACAATTGAAGCAAATGAGAATGATGAAGTAACTATTAATGCAGGTGAATTTGTCAATACTAAACTTTCCTCCCTTCCATCCACAGGTGGCATGGGAACATACCTCTTCACTATCATCGGTGTTGTAGTTATGGCTGGCGCTGCTGGTGCTTTCTTCATCAGCCGCAGAAAAGGATCTGAGGAGTAATCGTTTGATTGCCGGATTGATTCAATTCAAAAATTATTTATAAGCAACGACAAAGCAAGTATTAAAACAGAATAGTTTCTGATTATTCTGTTGAAGAAATCATTACCGCCCGGCCCTTTCGGGGGCCGGGATGGTAATACAACAGTATGGAGAAACCTATGAGAAAGAATAAGAAGAAAAATTATATTGGACTTGGTTTGCTGTTTCTGATAGGGTTGTCCATACTGCTGTATCCAATGGTCAGTGATGCCTGGAACCGGTACAGGGACAGCCTGCTGATCAGTAATTATAGCAGCAGTGTTTCTTCGGATGATAATTCGGAGAAGATTGACAGCATGTGGAAGGCAGCGCAGGAGTATAACGAACAGATCAAGCAGGAAAGTGTGCCGGATGCTTTTTCCGTGAGGGATGGCCAGACGGACAGTACATATGAGTCTCTTCTGAACCTGAATGGTGATGGAATGATGGGGTATGTGGAGATTCCTGTGATCGATGTGAGCATTCCAATCTATCATTACACGACAGATGAGTCTCTGGAGAAGGGTGCCGGTCATTTGTTCGGCAGCAGTCTTCCGGTTGGCGGCAAGAGTACTCATTGTATTTTGTCGGCACACAGAGGACTTCCAAGTGCGAAACTTTTTACAGATCTGAATCTTGTGGAAGAGGGAGATGTTTTTTACCTGCATGTGCTGGGTAAGACTCTTGCCTACGAGGTGGATCAGATTCTTACCGTTCTTCCGGAGCAGACAGAGTCTCTGGGTATCACGGATGGGGATGATTATGTAACGTTGGTTACGTGTACGCCTTATGCGGTGAATACGCACAGGCTTCTGGTGAGGGGACACAGAGTTCCGATGAAGGCTGCGAAGGCGGTTCAGAAAACAGAGAAGAAGGTTACCGGAATCACCAATCCGACGCTTCCGATGCTTGCTCTCTGTGTTGTGATCGGAATTGTGATCGCGGTGATCCTGGTTGCCGGTATCAATTCTGTTCAGAACAAAAAACGACGCAGGAAATGATTTATGGCTAAAAAGAAAAAAAAGAAAAAGAGTAATGTTGTCCTGAACATTTTTATCGCCCTGGTGTTTCTGGCGGGGGCGGGGGTGTTCCTTTATCCTACGATCAGTGATATGTGGAACCAGTACCGTAACGCCCAGCTGGTCAGTAAGTACGAGGAAGCGGTAACGGAGCTTTCGGACAATGACTATGACAGGCTGTGGAAAGAGGCGAAGGAGTACAATGCCGAGCATCCGGTGAATGCCATTGTAGATGCTTTTGAGGAAGAGGATACTTATGAGCTGAGTCATCCCTATGACGGAGTCCTGGATCCTAACGGTGACGGACTGATGGGCAGTATCGAGATTCCAAAGATCAAAGCGAAGCTGGCTATCTATCACGGACTGAGCAAGACCGTGCTGGAAAAGGGTGTGGGCCACGTGGAGGGCACCAGTCTTCCAATCGGAGGCAAGAGCACCCATGCGGTTCTGGCGGCGCATCGAGGTCTTCCGAATGCGAAGCTTTTTACAGATCTGGATCAGATGGAAAAGGGAGATATTTTTATCCTGAACATTCTTGGCAAGCATCTGGCCTACAAGGTGGATCAGATCAAGACGGTGCTTCCGGATGAGACCAGTGACCTGGATATTGTTGAGGGCGAGGATCATGTGACACTGGTTACGTGTACGCCTTATGCGGTGAATACCCACAGACTTCTTGTTCGTGGTATTCGGACGAAGTATGTGGAGGAAGAAGTTACTAAGAATGACGAAACGATTCCGCAGAAGCTTGCGGTTGTGGATCCGAAGAGGGTTCTTGCCGGCGGTGCGGCAGCGCTTGTTATTCTGATTCTGCTGATTTACCTGATTGTCCGCCGCAAGGATAAAAAACGCAGAATGAAACAGCTTTCAGAAAGGAAAGAGGAGGCAGAGAGCGATGAAAAATAGAAGAAAGCAAGGGAAAATATTCCGGAGCCTTCTGGCTGTTCTGATGCTGACGGCTATGCTGGTCACGAGTGTTTTGCAGCCGGTTTTCGCCGGGGATTATGAAGCTGGAAAAACAGGTAATCTGACGTTGACGGTTCAGCAGGCGGATGAGGAGGGAAACCAGACTCCGCTGCAGGATGTAGAGCTGACGATCTACAAGGTTGGCAGTGTGAATTTTGATGGTAATGTGCATTTCGTGCTGGATGAGGCACTGGCTGCCGCAGCAATCGATTTTGATTCCATCACGACGGCTGACGGCTGGTATGAAGCAGCAGGGCAGCTGGCAGATATGATCAGCAGCGGAAGCGTGGATGTGTGGGGTCTGTCCAGAACCTCTGATGCAGAGGGTAATATTACTGTTACCGATCTGGCTGAGGGCATGTATCTGGTGGTGCAGACAGATGCGAACAGCAGTGTTGCGGTTTCACCGATGCTGATCTCCGTTCCTTTTGCAGATCAGGAGCAGGGCTGGATGTATGATGTGCAGGCATATCCGAAGACTTCGACGAAACAGCGGGGACAGATCCAGGTTACGAAGAGAATCTATAATGTTGATGAGAACGACAATGTGATTCCTCTGGAAACGAAGGAGGATGTAACTTATAAGGTTGGCGTTTTTTCGGATCAGGAAGGTAATATCCCGTTCCGTGATGATTATTTACAGGATATCCATATCCAGAATGCTTCCAGTGGTACAGCTACATGGACGGATGTTCCGGATGGCACCTATTATGTATTTGAGCTGGATGAGGACGGAAAGCTTCTTCAGCAGAATACGAAGATCGAGGTGGATGAGGAGAATCTTTACTATTACAATGTAACGAAGCCGAATGGTGAGAGTGAAGAGAAGTCCAACCAGGTTGTGATCGGTGGAGATAGTGGTGCTGCTGAGGCTGCGGCTTATGTAAATAACTATTATACAAAGATTTCCGATATATTCAGCCGTAACGGATTTATCAACATTAAGAAGAATGTGATGATCGATGGTGTTGCTTCTACTGTGGATGATACGTTCTATGCAGGTGTGTTCTCCACTGAGAGTAACGGTGAGCTGACGCTTGAGAAGGTAGTGACTCTGAAACAGAATGGTAGTGTTGAGGTAATGTTGGATCTTCCAAAGGATCAGGAGATCAACAGTGTTACTTATACTGTTCTGGAGACGGATAAGGATGGAAATCCGGTTGATGATGATACCTTTAAGTATACAGTTACCGGTCAGGGTGAGGTTACACTGAATAATGATAACCGATATACTGTAACAAAAGAGATCACCAACAGTCTTTCTTCCGAGCCGACACCGATTCCGACTGTTACACCTGGTGGAAATCATGGTGGAAATGATCGGATCACTCCGATCCCGAATAACGGCACAGCGGGCGGAACAGCTCCGAACGATACCAGCGGTACAGCAAGACGTTCTGTAAAGACCGGCGATGATACACCGATCGGCGTATGGGTTGGAATCCTTGCAGCAGCGATCATTGTTGGCGGTGGTGCAGCTTATGGAGTTAGGAGAAAGAAGAAAAAATAAATAACGGATCATTCTGAAGGATGATCGATGGAAGAACCGGGCGATGTGGATGCCCGGTTCTTTTTTTGGAATATTTACGTATTGGGGATGAAAAAGTAACGGGTGATATTTTTTATCGAAAATTGCTCTTGACATTTTGGTATGATAAGTATATTGTATGTGTTGCAGTAAATTTCATAAAAGATAGCCTTTTATTCAGAGTGGTGGAGATACAAAGGATCTGTGAAGCCACGGCAACCCCGGAGAATCCAGGAAGGTGCCAACCTGAGCGAGCAATCGAACAATAAGAGGATTGTTTACAGAACTTAAACAGTCCGGATTGTACGGGCTGTTTTTTATGTGTATAACCGTTGTTTTATTACAAAAGGAGAAGATTATGGAGAAAATTTTATTTACGTCTGAATCTGTAACTGAGGGTCATCCTGACAAGGTCTGCGACTCTATTTCTGATGCGATCCTTGATGCTATGATGGCACAGGATCCGATGAGCCGTGTTGCCTGCGAGACTGCTACTACAACAGGTCTTGTACTTGTTATGGGTGAGATCACAACCAAGGCTAATGTTGATATCCAGAAGATCGTTCGTGATACTATCCGTGAGATCGGATATGACAATGCGGATTATGGCTTTGACGCAAATACCTGTGCGGTTATCACATCACTTGACAAGCAGTCCACAGATATCGCTATGGGTGTTGATAAGGCTCTTGAGCAGAAAGAGGACGATATGAATGAGGACGAACTGGATTCCATCGGTGCCGGTGACCAGGGTCTTCAGTTTGGTTATGCTTCCAATGAGACTGAGGAGTATATGCCATATGCCATCAACATGGCTCACAAGCTTGCTCAGCAGCTGACAAAGGTTCGTAAGGACGGCACTCTGAAATATTTAAGACCGGATGGAAAGACTCAGGTTACTGTTGAGTATGATGAGGCCGGCAAGCCGAAGAGAATCGATGCTGTCGTATGCTCTACACAGCATGATCCGGATGTTACTCAGGAGCAGATCCATGAGGACATTAAGAAGTATGTTTTTGATGCGATCATTCCGGCTGATATGGTTGATGCTGATACCAAGTATTTCATCAATCCGACAGGTCGTTTTGTTATCGGCGGACCTCACGGTGACAGTGGTCTGACAGGACGTAAGATCATCGTTGATACCTACGGCGGAACAGGACGTCACGGCGGCGGTGCTTTCTCCGGTAAGGACTGCACAAAGGTTGACCGTTCTGCTGCTTATGCTGCACGTTATGTTGCAAAGAACATTGTTGCAGCTGGTCTTGCTGACAAGTGTGAGATCCAGCTTTCCTATGCGATCGGTGTTGCTCATCCGACTTCTGTCAGTGTGAATACCTTCGGAACAGGTAAGCTTTCTGAGACTAAGCTTGTTGAGATCGTTCGTGAGAATTTTGATCTTCGTCCGGCTGGTATCATCAAGATGCTTGACCTTCGCCGTCCGATCTACAAGCAGACTGCTGCTTATGGTCATTTCGGCCGTACAGATGTTGATCTTCCATGGGAGCATCTGGACAAGGTTGAGACTTTGAAGAAGTATCTGTAAGAGAGTCAAAAAAAATATTTATATATCCTTTTGGCAGGAATATTGATTTTAAGAAATGCATATGATATAATGCCATTAGGCAAAAGAGATAGTAATAGTTCCAAAAGAACAAAGAGTGAAGCCCCCGGTAGTGCCAATACCGGGGGCTTCTTGCATGGTGAGATGGGGCTTTTTTATAGAAAATTTAGAGATAGGGAATATAGTTTATGTTATAATACGTGTATGCGAATGTGTGAATTTATAAAGGACGGAGATACAGATGAAGTTAAAGACGCGTATTATTGTGGGCTTCGTTGCGATCATCCTGCTGCCGCTGCTTCTTTTTTCCGCAAGTCTGTACGGGTTCAGCCAGACGCAGGCGAGGCATGTGCAGGAGAGCAGCAGCCAGGCTTCGGATTCCAGCCAGATGGTCTATGATATTTCTCTGGCGCAGTCTTCCAGTAACCAGGTGAAGCTGATGGCCAAGGATATGATCCTGACGGCAACGATCATTCTTGTTTTTACTGCTTTGTCAGTAGGGCTGTGGATCTACAGGAGTATTGCGGTTCCGCTGGTGAAGCTTAAGAAGGCTACCAAGAACATCAAGGAGGGGAATCTGGATTTTGTGCTGGAGGTTGAGGGGAATGATGAATTTTCCCAGCTTTGCCAGGATTTTGAGGAGATGCGTAAGCGTCTGAAGGAGTCCACGGAAGAGAAGATCCTGATGGATAAGGAGAATAAGGAGCTGATCAGCAATATTTCCCATGACCTGAAGACGCCGATCACTGCGGTGAAGGGTTATGTGGAGGGAATCATGGATGGTGTGGCGGATACGCCGGAGAAGATGGACCGGTATGTGCGTACCATTTATAATAAGACCAATGAGATGGATCATCTGATCAATGAGCTGACCTTTTATTCCAAGATCGATACCAACCGTATTCCGTATACGTTCAGCAAGCTGAATGTGGAGGATTATTTTTCGGATTGTGCGGAGGAGCTTGGGCTTGAGATGGAGACCAGGGGGATCGAGCTTGTGTATGCCAATTATGTGGAGAAGGGTGTGCAGGTTATTGCGGATGGTGAGCAGATCCGCCGTGTGATCCATAATATTGTGAGTAATGCCATTAAGTATATGGAGAAGCCAAGGGGGATCATCCAGCTCCGGGTGAAGGATGTGGGTGATTTTATCCAGGTGGAGATCGAGGATAACGGCAAGGGTATTGCCGCCAAGGATCTGCCGTATATTTTTGACCGTTTTTACCGTACCGATGTTTCCAGGAATTCTTCCAAGGGAGGAAGCGGTATCGGACTTTCCATCGTAAAGAAGATCATGGAGGATCATGGTGGAAAGGTCTGGGCCACAAGCCGGCTGGGAATCGGAACGATCATGTATTTTGTTCTCAGAAAATATCAGGAGGTACCGATGAATGAGTAGGATTTTGATCATAGAGGATGAGGAAGCGATCGCGGATCTGGAGAAGGATTACCTGGAGCTTTCGGGTTTTGAGGTGGAGATCGAGAACCGTGGTGATACGGGGCTTGTACGTGCCATGAAGGAGGAGTTTGATCTGATCATCCTGGATCTGATGCTTCCGGAGGTGGATGGCTTCGATATCTGCCGGCAGGTCCGTGAGGAGAAGAATACGCCGATCATTATGGTTTCTGCCAAGAAGGATGATATCGATAAGATCCGCGGACTGGGTCTTGGTGCGGATGATTATATGACCAAGCCGTTCAGCCCAAGTGAGCTGGTTGCACGTGTGAAGGCGCATATGGAGCGTTATAACCGGCTGGTTGGTTCCAATGTGCATAAGAATGATGTGATCGAGATCCGTGGTATTAAGATCGATAAGACGGCCAGGCGTGTGTGGGTCAATGGTGAGGAAACTACGTTTACTACCAAGGAGTTTGATCTTTTGACTTTTCTGGCTGAGAATCCGAACAGGGTTTTTACCAAGGAGGAGCTTTTCCGGGAGATCTGGGATATGGAGTCTGTGGGTGATATCGCTACAGTTACGGTGCATATCAAGAAGATCCGTGAGAAGATCGAGTTTAATACGGCCAAGCCGCAGTATATTGAGACGATCTGGGGTGTGGGGTACCGGTTTAAGGTGTGATAGAAATATGATAAAAATGGAGGGGAATATCGTCTGGTGATAGCCCCTCCTTGTTTTTAAGATGAAAAGGACGAACTATGGAAGACAGATTATACAAGAAACTGGAAGCGTATGGTAAGAGTGATTTTTATCCATTTCATATGCCAGGGCATAAGAGGAATCCGCTGGCTGTGGAGGGGGATTTTCCGGTGGAGAGAGATATTACGGAGATTGACGGGTTTGATAACCTGCATCATGCTGAGGATATTTTGAAAAGGGCCCAGGAGGATGCTGCACGGCTTTATGGTGTGCCGGAGAGTTTTTACAGTATTAATGGAAGCTCCGGGGCGATTCTGGCGGCGGTGTCTGCGGCTGTGGATAAGGGTGGACAGATTCTGGTGGCAAGGAACTGTCATAAGGCGGTTTACCATGCGATTTATCTGCGGGATCTGAGTGCTACGTATATTTATCCACATGAAGATCCGAAATTGGGGATAAACGGAGGGATTTCACCCGGCCGTGTGGAAATGTATCTGGCGGAAAATCCGGAGATCCAGGCGGTGCTGATCACTTCGCCGACTTATGACGGGATCGTGTCGGATGTGGCGAGGATCGCGGAGATCGCGCATCACTATGGTGTGCCGTTGATCGTTGATGAGGCTCACGGGGCGCATTTTCGGTTTTCGGATTATTTTCCGGTGTCTGCGGCGCAGCTTGGTGCGGATGTGGTGATCAACAGTGTGCATAAGACGCTGCCCTGTCTGACTCAGACGGGGGTGATCCATCTGTGCAGTGAGCGGGTGAGCCGGGAAAAACTGAAGCGTTTCCTGGGAATCTATCAGAGCAGCAGTCCTTCTTATATTCTTATGAGCAGCATTGATGCGTGCATGGATAAGCTGGAGCGTGAGGGGGATGAGATGTTCCGTGTGTTTACGGAGAATCTGGAAAAAGCACGCAGGCGTCTTTCCGAGTGTAAGTATATCCGGCTGGTGACGCCGCAGGCCTGTGAGTGCCAGAGAGTTTTTGATTTTGACAGATCCAAGATATTGCTTTCTACTGTGAACAGTTCGCTGAACGGCCGGGAGCTGCATCAGATCCTCCGGAGTGAGTTTCATCTGGAAATGGAGATGGAGGCGGAGAATTATGTGCTGGCGCTGGCGGCTGTGGGTGATACTGCGGAGGGCTTTGAGCGGCTTTGTGATGCTATTGAAGAGATCGACCGTCGTGAATCGTTAAAATACAGAGAAGAGGCTGTGGAGAGAGCGCCCTTGAAAAACGGAAAAATGAAGCAGGTCATGCGGATCTCCCAGGCTATGGATGCGGAGAGTGAGCGGTGTCCGCTGGATGAGTGTATCGGACGGACGTCCGGGGAGTTTGCGTATCTTTATCCGCCGGGGATCCCGCTGATCGTTCCGGGGGAACAGATTTCTGGACATTTCGTAAAAAATGTGAGAAGATACCTGGAACAGGGCTTTGAGGTCCAGGGCCTGAGCGACCAGACCAGTGAGACGGTATGTGTTGTGAGAAATGAGTGAGGTGCGTGGCAGCAGACTGCTCTGTGTATTACGGAGCAGAGCGTGTATAGTAACGCATATGCAGCAGAGGAGACATATGGGAAAGATTTTTTACATTATGGGAAAAAGCTCTTCCGGTAAGGACAGTATTTACAGACAGCTAGAGGGGGATCAGGAGCTGGGGCTTAAGCGGCTTGTGATCTATACTACCCGTCCGATTCGGGATGGAGAGGTGAATGGGAGAGAATATTTTTTTGCAGATGAGAATAAACTGAAGGAGTTCCGAAGAAACGGGAAGCTGATCGAGGCGCGTACTTATCAGACGGTTTACGGGCCGTGGACATATTTTACTGCGGATGACGGGCAGGTGTCTGTGGGTAATGACAGCTATCTGGGGATCGGTACACTGGAGTCTTTTGTGAGGCTCCGGGAGTATTACGGCAATGAAGTGATGTGGCCTATTTATATAGAGGTGGAAGACGGAGAGCGTCTGGAGCGTGCGCTTGCCAGGGAGAAGACTCAGGAGGTGCCGAAGTACGAGGAGATGTGCAGGCGTTTTCTGGCAGACCAGAATGATTTTTCCGAGGAAAATATTCTTAAAGCAGGTATATGGAAGCGTTTTGAGAATCATAATCTGGATGAATGTGTGAAGGAGATCGTAAATTATATAAAATCTGTACAATAAGGAAAAATAGTTTTTTTTATACAGAAGATTATGTTATAATTAGTTGAAAGATGTCCGCCGGGTATAACGGAGGGCACAAAAGGCAGAAAGAGGTGATTCTTATGGCAGGATTTCATGACATCATCGGCCATGACGATATAATCAGGCATTTGAAGAATGCGATAGAGACAGGGAAGGTATCCCACTCTTATATTTTTACAGGGGAACCGGGAGCCGGCAAGAAGCTTCTTGCGGGGACTTTTGCGGCAGCACTGCAGTGTGAATCGGGAGAGTCTGAACCGTGTATGACTTGTGATTCCTGTAAGAAGGTGATCGGCAAGAATCATCCGGATATCATTACAGTAACTCATGAGAAGCCAGGAAGCATCAGCATTGACGAGGTGCGTGACCAGGTTGTGCGTGATGTGGATATCAAGCCGTACTGCAGTCCGTATAAGATATATATCATTCCGGATGCGGAGATGATGACGGTGCAGGCGCAGAATGCCATTTTGAAAACTATCGAGGAACCGCCGGAATATGCGGTGATCATGCTGCTGACAAGCAATATCGACAGTCTTCTTCCTACGATCCGTTCCAGATGTGTGCGTCTGGATCTGAAGGTGGTGGATGACAGTCTTGTGAAGGAATATCTGATGGAGCATCTTCAGGTGCCGGATTATCAGGCTGAGATCGATGCGTCTTATGCGCAGGGCAGTATCGGCAAGGCGAAGGAGGCTGCTACTTCTCAGGAGTTTGCGGATATGACTGCCAATGCCCTGAAGATTTTGAAATATGCCAATTCCATGGAGGTTTATGAGCTGACAGAGGCGATCAAGACTTTGACTGCTGATAAGAATAATATCAATGATTATCTGGATATTTTCCAGTTCTGGTTCCGCGATGTTCTGATGTTTAAGGCAACAAGGGAAATTGACAACCTGGTTTTTAAACAGGAGATTAATTTTATCAGAGAGCAGGCCAGCGAGCGTTCTTATGAGAATATCGAAAAAATCCTTGAGGCACTGGAGAAGACGAAGGTGCGTCTCCGTGCCAATGTTAATCTCGAACTTGCCCTGGAGCTCCTGTTCCTGACAATTAGGGAGAAATAGAATGGAAAAGGTAGTTGGAGTCAGATTTCGTAACGTTGGTAAGATTTATTATTTTAATCCTAAGAATTACAAGGTGAAGGTTGGCGATCATGTGATCGTGGAGACTGCCCGTGGTGTGGAGTATGGCCGTGTTGTCCTGGAGCCGCGCAGCGTGAAGGAGGACGAGGTGGTCCATCCGCTGAAGGAGGTTCTCCGTGTTGCAACGAAGGAGGACGAGGACCATGAGGCTGAGAACCGCCGGAAGGAGAAAGAGGCTTTTAAGATCTGCAAGAAGAAGATCCGTGAGCATGGGCTTGAGATGAAGCTGATCGATGCGGAGTATACCTTTGATAATAACAAGGTGCTGTTTTATTTTACAGCGGATGGCCGTATTGATTTCCGGCAGCTGGTTAAGGATCTGGCGTCTGTGTTTAAGACTAGGATCGAGCTTCGTCAGATCGGTGTCCGTGATGAGACGAAGATCCTTGGCGGTATTGGTATTTGTGGAAGGACGCTTTGCTGTCATACGTATCTTTCGGAGTTTGCGCCGGTTTCCATTAAGATGGCGAAGGAGCAGAATCTTTCTCTGAACCAGACGAAGATTTCAGGTGTTTGTGGTCGTCTGATGTGCTGTCTGAAGAATGAGCAGGAGACTTATGAGGAGCTGAACCGGAATCTTCCGGGTATCGGTGATATTGTGACGACGCCGCAGGGTGTTTCGGGTACGGTCCAGAGTGTGAATGTTCTCCGGCAGATGGTTAAGATCGTGGTTGAGGTGAATGACGAGAAGGAGATTCAGGAGTTTCCGGTCCGTGATCTGAGGTTCCGCCCTAAGAGAAAAAAGGGTAAGGGTGGTGCCGGTTCTGCTGACCACGAGGAGAAAGAGGTTAAAAAGGGAGATTCGAAGCCGAATGAGAAGTGATCTGGTTTATTGCGGTGAGCGTGTGGATGATCTTCAGAATGGGTTGTTTGTGATCCAGGATCCGAAGAAGTTTTGCTTTGGGATGGATGCGGTTCTGTTGTCTGGCTTTGCCCGGGTGAAGAGGGGTGAGGTTGCTCTGGATATGGGGACCGGTACGGGGATCATTCCGATCTTGCTTTCTGATCGTACGGATGGGGAGCATTTCACGGGGCTGGAGATTCAGCATGAGTGTGCGGAGATGGCTGACCGTAGTGTGAGGTATAATGGTCTTGAGGACAAGGTTCGGATCGTTGAGGGTGATATCAGGGAGGCTGCCGGGATTTTTGGGGCGGCTTCTTTTGATGTGGTGACGTGTAATCCGCCGTATATGATCGGGCAGCATGGGTTGACGAATCCGCATCTTCCGAAGGCGATCGCGAGGCATGAGATTTTGTGTTCGTTTGATGATGTGGCTTGTCAGGCTGCCCGGGTCCTGAAGGACAGGGGGCGGTTTTTTCTGGTGCACAGGCCGTTTCGGTTTGTGGAGCTGATGGCGACTTTGACGAAGTATAAGCTGGAGCCTAAGAGGATGCAGCTGGTGTATCCTTTTATTGATAAGGAGCCGAATATGGTGTTGATCGAGGCTTGTAAGGGCGGGAATTCCAGAATTCGGGTTGAGCGGCCGCTGGTGGTTTATGAGCGGCCGGGGGTTTATACGGAGGATGTTTTGGAGTTGTATCGGATGGTGTGAATGTTGTGATGTTGTGGCTTAGGGAGGCTGCCTGGTTGGTTGTTTGTTTGGTTGTTTGTTTGGTTGTTTGGTTGGTTGTGAGAGATTGGGTGGCTGTGGTACTTCGGTTGGTGAAGGGACGGCGAGGGGAGGCAGGCTGCTGGTGGTGACACGCTGCGCCCCCTGCTCGGCTGCGGCGCCGGTTTGCTGCCATTCGCGCAAACTCGCTTCGCTCAAACAGTGCGCTCGGTGGCAGCAGCTATCCTCACCTCGCTGACGGGGGCTCCGCTAACGTCACCACCAGCAGCCTGCCTCCCCTCACCTGAGATTCAAAGCGAGAGATCGCAGCGCGTAGTGCGCTGAGTATCGAAGAATACAGACACCTTGCCGGAAGTGAATCATAGAGAAAGTGAAGAAATGAAATAATATCGGCATAGAGTAGCGCGCTGAGTATCGAAGAATACAGAGACCTTGCCAGAAGTGAATCACGGAGAAAGTGAAGAAATGAAATAATATCGGCATAGAGCAGCGCGCTGAGTATCGAAGAATACAGACACCTTGCCAGAAGTGAATCACTGAGAAAGTGAAGAAATAAAATAATATCGGCATAGCGTAGTGCGTTGAGTATCGAAGAATACAGACACAAGTCAACAAATAAGAACAACGAATCCCTTGCACTACTTAAAAAAAGCCCAAGGGGTGTGCAGAGGGGGCGCGGCTTTGCGGCCCCTTTGCGGTTTTCAAAGCTTCCAAACTTAAACAAATCCCCGCGGTCAAGCGGAAACCCCCACGGCCAAGTGGAAAAAAACTCCCCGCGGTCAAGCGAGAAAAGAGGCAAATATGAAACAAAACGGAAAACTATACTTATGTGCCACCCCCATAGGAAACCTCGAAGACATCACCCTTCGAGTACTAAGAACCCTTCGGGAAGTGGATTTAATCGCTGCGGAGGATACCCGCAACAGCATAAAACTGCTGAATCATTTTGATATAAAAACCCCCATGACCAGCTACCACGAATACAATAAGATAGATAAGGGCCATGTCCTTGTGGAAAAGCTGCTGGCAGGTACAAACATTGCGTTGATCACAGATGCAGGTACTCCGGGTATCTCGGATCCCGGGGAGGAGCTTGCCGCCATGTGCTATGAAGCCGGAATTGAAGTGACTTCACTTCCGGGTCCTGCTGCCTGCATCACTGCTCTGACTTTGTCAGGCCTGCATACCAGGCGTTTTGCTTTCGAGGCTTTTCTTCCGGCGGATAAGAAAGAACGAAAAACAATCCTGGAGGAGCTTTCCTGTGAAACCAGGACTATTATCCTGTATGAGGCGCCTCACAGGCTTGTAAGGACCCTTGGTGAGCTCAGAGAGGCGCTTGGCAACCGCCGGATGACTCTTTGCAGAGAGCTGACCAAGAAGCATGAAACGGCATTCCGGACTACGATCGATGATCTGATGGATTTTTATAAAGATGAGAAGCCGTTGGGTGAGTGTGTTCTCGTGATCGAGGGCAGGAGCCGCAGTGAGATGGAGGCGGAGAAGCGTGCTTCCTGGGAGGAGATTTCCATTGCGGAGCATGTGGCGATGTATGAGCAGCAGGGGAATTCCAGGAAGGATGCCATGAAGCTTGCTGCCAAGGATCGTGGTGTTTCCAAGCGGGATATTTATAAGGCGCTTCTGGATGGAGAAGGTTCTGCTGAATGATCAGGTGTAAATTGCGGTATGGATCGTAATAACGTGATCGTGGATGATTGAATAAGCTGCATACTGTGACCAAGGATTTTTTGGGAGCGTATGTGGCTTTTTTTATAGTAATAAAAAGATTACTGTTCACTGGCATCGCGAAGCGTGTTACTGAGAACGGAGTGAACAGTAATATAAAAAGTACTGTACGGATTTTGTCGAAATGATTTGCTTGCAGTACAGACCATATTGTGGTAAGCTGATCTTATCAAAAATAAAAAGCAGTTCCGGGATTCTATGGAAATGCTGTAAAAGCATATTTTCTAAAAATAATCTTATTTTTCTATTACATTTCATATATCAGGCAGATTGCCTGTCATCTCAGAAAATTCATGCTTTTTCCATTTTTCAGCAGGAGTTTTCAGATGAGGCTCCTTGAGATCAAAATAGAGGAGTCGTGTATGATCGTAAACAAAAACAGAACAAACAGCTCTAATCTGCGGCAGTGGCATCCTGCATTTTTTGCTGATATCCAGATAGAACTGGAGTCAGAAAAGGAGAATCTGATTTTTGAGAATGAGCATCAGCTTGGGACGAAACCAATGGAGATCGATGCGCTTGTGATCAAAAAGAAGACCGATATCCCCATTAATAAAAACATCGGAAGGATCTTCCGGAAATATAATATCATTGAGTATAAGAGTCCGACGGATTATATAAGCATCAATGATTTTTATAAGGTGTGCGGATATGCATTTTTTTATAAAGCAGATACGGTAACTGAGGATGAAATCCCAATTGAGGAGATTACGATCTCTTTGGTAAGCAGGGCATATCCCCGGAAGATGCTCCGGCATTTGAGGGAGTTTTGGAAATGCCGGATAAAAAAGATAGAAGAGGGAATTTATTACGTAACAGGGTCTAAGATCCCAATCCAGGTTATTGTAACGGAACAGTTGTCGAAGAAGAAAAATCTGTGGCTGAGAAGTCTGACTGATAGAATAAAAGATAAGAAAGATATGAAACGACTTCTCAATGAATACAGAGAAAAGCAGAAAAATCCTTTGTACGAATCAGTCATGCAGATGATCGTAAGGGCTAATGAGGAAAAATTCAGGGAGGCGGATTGTATGTGTGAAGCATTAAATCGGATCATACAGGATCAGATCGAGGAAAAGATAAGAAAAAGTTTACAGGATGGCTATGATGAAGGTTATGGAATTGGAATGCAGGATGGAATAAAGGATGGGATGCAGCAGGGGATGCAGCAGGGAATGCAGCAGGGGATACAGCAGGGGATACAGCAGGGAATGCAACAGGGAGAACATAGTATTAACAGTTTGATCCTCTGCCTTGCTGAGCTGGGCAGAACGTCTGATATTATAAAATCGGCATCAGATCCGGAATACCAGAAGAAATTGTTAAAAGAATTTGGGCTTTTACTGGAGTAGCTGAATATTCCATATATTTTAAGCGCATATTGTGCTATATGATTTGAAATTGCATTTAATAAGATACTTTTTTGCCTGTATTTCCTATGATTTTGCGTGGAAATACAGGCTTTTTTGTGCTATAATAAACTCTGTATTCGTATGTAAAAAATATTTATTTTACAGGTATAAATGACACTTCCGGAGCGGGTTTGAGAATTGCTTTCTGCAAAATGAAAATACAGTATTTTCTGAAATTAACAGATCAGTTTTTCTTGCTCAGGATTTGATGTAATAATTTCTGAAGCTGCTATGGTTCTGCAGAAATGAATTTTCAAATACGTCCGGATGACAAGAACAGGAGGAATGACATGGGCGCAGAGAATACAGAATACGGCGCGGATCAGATCCAGATCCTGGAAGGACTGGAAGCCGTACGTAAGAGGCCTGGAATGTATATCGGAAGTACCTCCAGCCGTGGACTTCATCATCTCGTATATGAGATCGTGGATAACGCAGTCGATGAAGCACTGGCTGGTTTTTGTACGGAGATCCATGTAGATATCAATCCGGATAATTCCATTACAGTTACAGATAATGGTCGTGGTATTCCGGTTGGCATCAATCATAAGGCTGGTATTCCGGCAGTTGAGGTTGTATTTACCATTCTTCACGCAGGCGGTAAGTTCGGCGGTGGAGGATACAAGGTTTCCGGTGGTCTTCATGGTGTTGGTGCATCTGTTGTAAATGCACTTTCCGAATGGCTGGAGGTTACCATCTACCGAGAGGGTAAGGAATACAGACAGAGATATGAGCGTGGCAAGACTATGTACCCGCTGAAGGTGGTAGGTGACTGTGATCCGGGGCTTTCCGGTACGAAGGTTTATTTCCTTCCGGACAAGGAGATCTTTGAGGAGACTGTTTATGATTATGATATCCTGAAACAGAGACTTCGAGAGATGGCTTTCCTGACTAAGGGTCTTCGTATCGTACTGGAGGATAAGAGAGAGGGACAGGAGCGCGAGAAGGTATTCCACTATGAGGGTGGTATCCGTGAGTTTGTAAGTTACCTGAACAGAAGCAAGGAGGCTCTTTACCCGGAGATCATTTACTGTGAGGGTGAGAAGGACGGCGTGTCTGTAGAGGTTGCGCTGCAGCATAATGACTCCTATACAGAGAACACCTATGGCTTTGTAAACAATATCAATACACCGGAGGGTGGTACACACATTACCGGTTTCCGTAATGCAATCACCAATACATTTAATGATTATGCACGTAAGAACAAGCTTCTTAAGGACAGTGAGCCGAACTTAAGCGGTGATGATATCCGTGAGGGCCTGACTGCGATCGTCAGTGTTAAGATCGAGAATCCGCAGTTTGAGGGTCAGACTAAGCAGAAGCTTGGAAACAGTGAGGCCAGAGGTGCGGTAGACAGTGTTGTAAGTAAACAGCTGGAGATTTTCCTGGAGCAGAATCCTGCAGTTGCCAAGGCTACAGTTGAGAAATCTGTTCTTGCACAGAGAGCCAGAGAGGCAGCCAGAAAGGCACGTGACCTTACAAGAAGAAAATCCGCACTGGACAGTATGTCACTTCCGGGAAAGCTTGCAGACTGTTCTGACAAGAATCCGGAGAACTGTGAGATTTATATCGTAGAGGGAGATTCCGCGGGTGGTTCTGCCAAGACAGCGAGAAACCGTGCCACACAGGCGATCCTTCCACTTCGTGGTAAGATCCTGAATGTTGAGAAGGCACGTCTGGATAAAATTTACGGAAACAAAGAGATCAAGGCAATGATCACTGCCTTCGGAACCGGAATCCATGAGGATTTTGATATTTCCAAACTTCGTTATCACAAGATCATCATTATGACCGATGCCGATGTTGACGGTGCACATATCGCAACACTGCTTCTGACCTTCCTGTATCGGTTCATGCCGGAGCTGATCAAGCAGGGATATGTATACCTGGCGCAGCCTCCTCTCTATAAAGTGGAGAAGAACAAAAAGGTATGGTATGCATATGACGATAATGAGCTGAACAATATCCTTACCGAGATCGGACGTGACGGAAACAATAAGATCCAGCGTTATAAAGGTCTGGGTGAGATGGATGCCGAGCAGCTTTGGGAGACTACTATGGACCCTGAGAAGAGAATCCTTCTCCGTGTGACCATGGATGAAGCTGCCACATCTGAGATCGATCTGACATTTACCACTCTTATGGGAGACAAGGTAGAGCCAAGACGTGAATTTATCGAAGAAAATGCAAGATTCGTTAAGAATCTTGATATCTAGGAGAATAAAGAAGAATGGAAGATAATATTTTTGACAAAGTCCACGAAGTGGATCTGGAAAAAACGATGAAGGAATCTTACATCGACTATGCCATGAGTGTTATCGCCTCACGAGCCTTGCCTGATGTAAGAGACGGTCTGAAGCCGGTACAGCGCCGAGTTCTGTACTCTATGATCGAGCTGAATAATGGTCCTGACAAGCCACACAGAAAATGTGCGCGTATTGTCGGTGATACCATGGGTAAATATCATCCGCATGGTGACAGTTCCATCTATGGTGCGCTGGTTAATATGGCTCAGGAATGGTCCACAAGATATCCGCTGGTTGATGGACATGGAAACTTTGGTTCTGTGGATGGTGACGGTGCGGCTGCCATGCGATATACAGAGGCACGTCTCAGCAAGATATCCATGGAGATGCTTGCTGACATCAACAAGGATACGGTTGATTTTCAGCCGAACTTTGATGAGACAGAGCGTGAACCGGTTGTGCTTCCGGCACGTTTTCCGAACCTTTTGGTAAACGGTACTACAGGTATTGCGGTAGGTATGGCAACCAATATTCCGCCGCATAACCTTCGTGAAACTATCAATGCAGTTGTTAAGATCATTGACAACATTGTGGAAGAAGACAGAGAAACAGCTATGGAGGAGCTTCTTGAGATCGTAAAGGGACCAGACTTCCCTACAGGAGCGACCATCCTCGGAACGAGAGGCATCGAGGAAGCTTACCGTACCGGACGTGGCAAGATCCGTGTCCGTGCGGTGACAAATATCGAAACTTTGCCAAACGGTAAATCTCGTATCGTAGTTACCGAGCTTCCGTACCTTGTAAACAAGGCACGTCTGATCGAGAAGATCGCAGAGCTTGTCCGTGATAAAAAGATCGATGGGATCACAGACCTGAACGACCATTCCAGCCGTGAGGGTATGCGAATCTGTATTGATCTTCGCAAGGATGCCAATGCCAACGTGATCCTGAATCTGCTCTACAAGCATACACAGCTGCAGGATACTTTTGGTGTGATCATGCTTTCTCTTGTTCCGAATCATGGAAGCATGGAACCGAAGGTTCTGAATCTGAAAGAGATGCTGGAGTACTATCTGGAGCATCAGGAGAATGTAGTTCGCAGAAGAACACAGTATGATCTTAATAAGGCACAGGAGAGAGCCCATATTTTGGAGGGTCTTCTGAAGGCACTTGATAATATTGACGAAGTGATCCGCATCATCCGCGGTTCCCGCAACGTACAGATCGCCAAGCAGGAGCTGATCGACCGTTTTGAGCTGACAGATGTGCAGGCACAGGCAATCGTGGATATGCGTCTCCGTGCACTGACAGGTCTGGAAAGAGAGAAGCTGGAGGCTGAGTATGCAGAGCTTATGGAGAAGATCCGCAAGTTCCAGGCAATCCTTGCTGACCGCAAGCTCCTTCTCAGGGTGATTCGTGAGGAGATTCTTGCCATTGCAGAGAAATACGGCGATGACAGAAAGACTTCCATCGGATACGATGTATATGATATCTCTACAGAGGATCTGATTCCGAGAGAAAATACAGTGATCGCAATGACAAAGCTTGGTTATATCAAGCGTATGACCGTTGACAACTTCCGCAGCCAGAACCGTGGCGGCAGAGGAATCAAGGGTATGCAGACTATTGAGGATGACTATATCGAAGAGCTTCTGATGACGACAACGCACCATTACCTCATGTTCTTTACTAATACAGGACGTGTATACAGACTGAAGGCATATGAGATCCCGGAGGCCGGTCGTACAGCCAGAGGAACTGCAATCATCAATCTTCTGCAGCTTGCACCGGGAGAAAAGATCACAGCTGTGATCCCGCTTCGTAAATATGAAGAGGGTCACTATCTGATGATGGCCACCAAGAAAGGTCTTGTGAAGAAAACTCCGATCAAGGATTACGAGAATGTCCGTAAGACAGGTCTTACAGCAATCGTTCTCCGTGATGATGACGAGCTGATAGAGGTTAAGGCTACTGATAATAACAAGGATATTATTCTTGTGACCAGGGACGGACAGTGTATCCGCTTTAAGGAAACGGATGTCCGCAGCACAGGCCGTGCGTCCATGGGAGTAAGAGGTATGAATCTTACTGACGGTGATGAAGTTGTTGCCATGCAGCTGAACACCCAGGGAGATTATCTGCTTGTAGCTTCTGAGAACGGAATGGGCAAACGTACAGCCATGAGTGAGTTTGCTGTCCAGAACCGTGGCGGTAAGGGTGTGAAGTGCTACAAGATCACCGAGAAGACCGGAAATGTTGTCGGCGCCAAGGCTGTCAACGAAGAGAACGAGATTATGATGATCACTACAGAGGGTATCATTATCCGTCTGCAGTGTGCGGATATCTCTGTCCTTGGAAGGATCACCTCCGGTGTGAAGATGATCAATCTTACAGAGGGTGTAACCGTTGCAAGTATCGCCAAGGTAAGAGATAAAGATCCGGAAGCAGATACAAATGCCGAAAAAGCTGACGGAGAAACCGGCGATAACGAAGAAGGCTCTGCAGAGGAAGCTGTCACAGGCAGTGAAGAAGAATAAGGTCGAGGATAAGTCATGACGACGACAAAGAAAAAACGCAGAAAAAAATCTGTAAAGAAGCTGAAATACTCTAATAAAAAACTGAATTTTGTCCACATTGCGACACTGGCGGGGATCATTTTGATCCTGCTGGTGATCGTTCTGGCGGCCAGGGGCTGCGGAAAGATCAGCCACAGAACTCCGGAGGGAGTTGTGGAAGGCTACATCAAAGCGGCAGCAGCAGGCAAGAATAAAAAGATGCAGAGCTGTTACAGTGCGGATAAGCTATCGGATGAGGCGAAAACAGAGATTTCCTCCACGATAAAATATTTCCAGGCCCATGGAGTAAAGGATGTAAATATCGACAGCTGTGGCTCCATTTCTGAAAACAAAAATTATTCTTATGTTTATATCCGCTATAATCTTGTTCTGGAGAACGAGCAGGAATATCCATGTATCAGTACCTATCTTGTAAAGGTCCAGGACAAAAAGTATTATCTGTATGCGCCTTCTGAGATTTCAGATAAGATCAGCCAACAGGCTGCCCAAGACTATCAGAAATTTATGACTACGAAAACCTATACAGATTATACAAAAGCTTATGAGGTTTTTCTGAAAAAGAATCCGGGATACGAGGATAAGATCGCAGGGAAACTGAACGGATAAAGCAGAGGCGGGAGGATGTAAGAATGAAGCGGATTTTACTGATGGTGCTCAGAAATATAGTCTTTGTTCCTTACTGGTGGATCAAACTTTGCTGGTATGCAGCGCATACAGATGATTATCCGGAAGAGAAGAAATACGCATTCCTGAGACAGGTAGATGAGCGTGCCATTGAAGGCGGAAATATCCATATTGATGTGCATGGAGCTGAAAATATCCCAAGAGAAAAGGGGTTTATGTTTTTTCCGAATCACCAGGGTCTGTTTGATGTGCTGGCGATCATCCGGGCCTGCCCGGTTCCTTTTTCGGTAGTTGCAAAGAAGGAAGTTGGAGAGATTCCTTTTCTGAAGCAGGTTTTTGCCTGTATGAAGGCCTTTATCATTGACAGGGAAGACCTGAAGCAGTCCATGCAGGTTATTGTCAATGTAATACGGGAAGTGAAGGCTGGTCGTAATTATCTGATCTTTCCGGAGGGAACCAGAAGTAAAAACGGAAATCATCCGGGACCGTTTAAGGGCGGCAGCTTCAAGACTGCTACCAAGACGAAATGCCCGATCGTTCCGGTTGCACTGATCGATTCCTTTAAGGCTTTTGATACAGGTTCTACAGAGAGGATCACCGTACAGGTGCATATCCTTCCTCCGATGTATTATGAGGAATACAAAGATATGCATACCACAGAGATCGCAGAAGAAGTGAAGAGACGGATCGAAAAGGTGATCGAAGAGAATATCTGATAAAAACAGAAAATACTCCGATGATGTTCAAATAAAAACATCATCGGAGTATTTTTTACTTTTGAAATGTATATATTGCACAAAAACGAAACGCTTTATTTGTGAATTGTCAAACGTATACAACCGAAAAGTTTGATGGTAACATATAAGCATCTGTTGAAAATGACCAAAAAATATAAAAGAGGACTACAAAATGAAAAAAGAAGAATACCTTTCTCTGATCGATGAGGTGATCGCACAGGGACCATACACGGATACCTGGGATTCTCTTTGTGAGCATCCTGTACCGAAGTGGTATGCAAGAGATAAATTCGGAATTTTTATCCACTGGGGTGTTTACAGTGTTCCGGCATTCGGAAACGAATGGTATCCCAGAAATATGTATGTGAAAGGCTCTAAGGAGAACCTGCATCATACAGAGAAATACGGAACTCTGGATAAATTCGGCTACAAGGATTTTATTCCTCAGTTTAAGGCTGAGAAGTTTGATCCGAAGGAATGGGCGGCATTATTTAAAGAGGCGGGGGCGAAGTTCGTAGTTCCGGTAGCGGAGCATCACGATGGATTTCAGATGTATGCCAGTGACCTTTGTCGCTGGAACGCCGCTGAGATGGGACCAAAGAGAGATATTCTCGGAGAACTGAAGACAGAGGTTGAGAAAGAGGGAATGGTTCTCGGTGCTTCTTCTCACAGAGCAGAGCATTACTGGTTCTTTAACGGAGGTCGTCAGATTCCGGAGGCTGATGTCAATGATCCGGAATATGCGGATCTTTATGGGCCGGCAGCAGGAATTACCAGAGATATGACTGATATTTATGACAATCCCCCGACGGAGGAGCATATGCAGGATTGGCTTGTCCGCACCTGCGAGATCGTAGATAAATATCAGCCATCCATCGTATATTTTGACTGGTGGATACAGCAGTATGCATGGAAACCGTATCTTCGTAAATTTGCAGCATATTATTACAACCGTTCTGCACAGTGGGGAAAAGAAACAGCCATTGATGCCAAATTTGACGCATATGTTTACGGCAGCGCAGTCAATGATCTGGAAAGAGGGCAGTTAGACCATATCACACCGGATCTGTGGCAGAATGATACTTCTGTAGCCAAGAATTCCTGGGGTTATACCATTGGAAATGATTATAAGAAGCCTTCCGATGTAGTGCTGGATCTGATCGATGTAGTCAGCAAAAATGGTGCACTTCTTCTTAATATCGGACCGAAGCCGGATGGAACAATTCCGGAAGAGGATGCATATATCCTGAGAGAAATGGGAAAATGGCTGAAGGTAAACGGAGAGGCAATATACGGAACCAGATACTGGAAGATATTCGGAGAGGGACCGACGGTAGTTCCGGAGGGACATTTCACGGATACCTATGATAAGAACTTTACTTCTGAGGATATCCGTTTTACAAGTAAGAGCAATCATATTTATGCGACTGTTCTGCACTGGCCGGAGGATGGAGAAATCCATATCAAAGCTCTTGGCAATGATATGAAGCTTTTGAAATCCACGATCCGGGATATTGAGATCCTCGGAACAGATCTGCATCCGGCATTTGCGAGAAATAAAGAACTGGATATTTCCTGCGGAAGAGGGGTTATTGAGGCGGGTGATATGCCAGTGGTATTGAAGATCACAGTAGAATAGCTGTTGGGGGAAGCAAGTAAATTATAATGTCCTTTTTAAAGGACAGAAAGGATAAGGTATTTAAATTATGGGAGATGTAAGATTCACAGGAAACTGGAACTCTGTAAATGCACACACAGTTCCAAAATGGTATGATGATTGTAAATTTGGAATTTTTATCCACTGGGGAATTTATTCCGTGCCGGCTTTTGCACCGCATACATGGGAACTGGGAGAGGTTGATTCCAAGGAATGGTTTGCGGATAATCCGTATGCAGAATGGTATTACAATTCTCTGAACATTGGAAAAGGCCCTACATATAAGCATCATATAGAAAAATACGGAAAAGATTTCAAATATGAAGATTTTATTCCTATGTGGAAAGCTGAAAACTGGGATCCAAAGCAGTGGGCAGAGATCTTCAAAGAAGCAGGTGCGGAGTATGTTGTTCTGACAACCAAGCATCATGACGGATTCTGCCTGTTCCCAAGTAAATATACACATTTCAATTCCGTAGAAATGGGACCGAAGAGAAATATCACCGGTGAGCTGACAGAAGCTGTCCGTGACGCAGGAATCCGTATGGGCCTGTATTATTCCGGACTGATCGACTGGCAGTATGCAAACGATCCTATTTTTGAGGATGATGATCTGTTTGGAACAGCCAGCCCGACATTTGCATATGCAGATTATTCCTATAATCAGATGAAAGAGCTTGTAGATGATTATGCACCGAGTGTGTTCTGGAATGATATCGGATGGCCGACACAGAGTGAAGAGATGATGCCGTATTTCTTAGCACATTATTACAATAAGGTTCCGGAAGGTGTGGTAAATGACCGTTTCAACGGACGTTATCACGATTTCCTTACTAAGGAATATAAATCCGGTTCTGTAAACAGAAATGAGAAATGGGAGATGTGCCGTGGAATGGGCTTATCCTTCGGTTATAATGCCAACGAAGGCGATGACAAGCTGATCTCTGTTCCGGATCTGATCTCACTTCTTGTCGGAACAGTGGCAAATAACGGAAATCTTCTCCTGAACATCGGACCGAAGGCAGACGGAACTATCCCGGAGGAGCAGGTAAGAAGACTGAAGATCCTGGGTGCATGGCTGAAGGTAAACCATGACGGTATTTACGGAACACGCTGCAGTGACCGTGAATCTGAGCTGCTTGAGAATGGAATCGAGCTTCATTATACACAGAAAGACGGAAATCTGAATGTGTTTGCAGATCATCTTAAGGAAGGCGCAAATGAATTCCTGATCAAAGGCTACCACGGAGCGCTGAGACCATTTGATCCGGCAGTGAAGGTAGAAACTGAAGATACTGCAGAGGGACTTCTTGTGAAAATCCCGGAATATAAAGAAGATATGTATGTGGTTGGATTAACCAACAGATTCTAAATGATGAACATGAGGACCGGATGTATGCTGGTCCTTTTGTTGCTGCATGGGAGAAGATCGTGGATATCCGATCGATTCTCAGGGAGGGAGCTTTTATGTTTGGGAAAAAAATCGCAATACTGTTATCAACGGCAATGATCCTGACAGGGTCCTGTGTATCTTCTGTGGCTGTACATGCACAGACCGGTTATGCGGCTGAATATGCACAGGAAGCATCGGCAGCAGGCGTGCAGAGCACTGCAAAGCTTGTTGCGAAGGGCTCCTGCGGAAGTAAAGCTGTTTACCGGTTGTACTCCAATGGAAACCTGCAGATACAGGGAAAAGGGGAGGTTAAGGTTACCGATAATTTTTCATACAGATCAGCAATGATAAAAACAGTAACCGTTGCATCTGGGATCACGGGAATCGGTGACAGAACCTTTTCAGGCTGCAGAAATATGAAGAGGATTTCGTTGCCGGGAACTTTGCGGAGTATTGGGGTAAGAGCATTTGGAGATACTGCGATCACCAGGATCAAGCTTCCTGATGGACTGAAAAGCATTGGTGCATATGCTTTTTACCAGAGTAAGCTTACGAGTCTGGATGTACCGAAAACTGTAACAAAAATTGATGAATATGCTTTCAGTTACTGTAACAGTCTGGAATCTGTCAGCATTCCGGGAAGTGTGAAAATATTACCGGAATCGTTATTTGAGGCGGATATGAAGCTGAAAAAGGTTACGCTTGGACCGGGTGTTTCCAGGATAGAAAGAGCGGCCTTTCGGCATTGCGGTTTGACAGGAGTAAGTTTTCCGGACAGTGTCACGGTTATTGGTGAAGGTGCGTTTTCTTTTTGTGCAGATCTCAGAAAGGTGTCGTTGCCGAAGAAGCTTACAGAGATCGGGAACGGTGCATTTAATAATTGTCGAAAACTGGGGAATATTACAGTACCTGCCAGTGTGAAAAAGATCAGAAGCCATGCTTTTTATGATTGCCTGGCTATGAAAAAGATTACGATCCTCAACAGTAAAACAGTGATAGAAAAAGAAGCGATCGGCTATAATTTCAATAGTGGAAAAAATAAAACTTTTGTCATTGCCGGAAAAAAGAGTTCTACTGCTCAGACTTATGCAAAGAAAAATGGGTTCCGTTTTTTGAACAATACTGCCGCAGTAAGGACCGCAAAGATGACCGGCGTGCCCAAAACAAAAACCATACTTCGTGGAAAAACATACACGATCCAGGCAGTGACCGTGCCGTATTACAGCGACGAGAAGATTCTTTTCCGTTCCTCGGATCGCAGGATCGCTACGGTAAATTCCAAAGGTGTTGTAAAGGGAATCCGAAAAGGGACGGCCGTGATCACCGTGCAGAGCGGAGCGAAAAAACTGAACTGTAAGGTAACGGTGAAGTAACGATGAAGCAGGCGTACGTAAAATCGCCATAACAGTGAAAGAATACAAAAGAAAATAAAAACAGAAGCCCGGCAGATGAAACATGGAGATTTTTCACATGTGCAGCTGCCGGGTTTTTATAGTAGAAAAAATGTTAAAAAATGTCTGTAAACAGACAAAATATGACAAAAATATTCTAAACAAAGCTTGATTAAATGTGATGGGAAATTTATAATTTTATTATAAATGTGAATTTGAAAATGGGGGAAATCTATGAAGAAAAAGAATATTGCATGGCTGCTGTCTGCGGCTATGATCCTGACAACAGCGGCGGCTCCGGTGGAGACAGTGTCTGTGTATGCGGCTGAGGAATTTCAGGCAGATGAAACAGAAGTAGCAGGAACAGAAAACGGAGATACAGCGACAGAGACAACAGCGGAAATTGCAGTAGATGCAGCGGAAAATGAAACTGCAGGAGCGGATGAAAGTGAGGAAACTGTCGCTGCAGCGTCAGACGCAGAAGGCGAGGAAGAAATTGAAAGTGAAGTATCCGATGAGAATGCGCAGGCTGACGATACCAGTAATCTGGAGATGTTTGACGACAGTGCAGAGGAACTGAATGTAGAGACAGAAGCAGACAGCTCTGAGAATGTAGAACTGGAAGCAGAAGTGGAAAATGGTTTTTCAGATGGAGAAGCTGTGATAGCTGGTGCGGGCGACAGTTCGGAAGTTGTTGACAGTGGAAGCTGTGGAAGTAATGCTACTTATAAGCTGTATGGGGATGGACGGCTTGTGATTGAAGGTAGTGGTGTGGCATTTTCCTGGCAGTTTAGAAATGATGAAAGGATTAAAAGCATAGAAATTGGAGAAGGAATTACTTCTCTTAATTGTGGGTCATGGGATGGTATATTTCAGGATTGTAAGAATTTAACCAGTGTTACATTACCAAAAAGTTTAACAAGTTTGGGAAATTATACATTTTCAGGTTGTAGTAATTTAAGTACAATTATATTGTCGGAAAACCTGACAAGTATTGGAGAATGCGCATTCAGCAATTGCGATAGTTTAAGCAGTATTAATATTCCTAAGAGTGTGTCAACAATAGAAAGAGAGACATTTTATGGATGCAGCAATCTGAAAGATGTTGTATTAAAGGATGGAGTAACGACTATAGGTGAAGGTGCATTTCAGTATTGCAGCAGTCTGAGCAATATTAATATTCCTAAAAGTGTAACATCAATAAAACAGAGAGCATTTAGCCAATGTGGAAAGCTGAATAATATTGTATTACCGGAGGGACTTACAACTATTGAAGAAAGTATGTTCTATAATTGCAATAGTCTGAGCAGTATTAATATTCCCAACAGTGTGACATCAATTGGAAAGGCTGCGTTTGAGAACTGCAGCAGCTTAAGCAATATTGTTTTGCCGGATAGCCTGACAACTTTAGGAGAGAACGCATTTGGAAATTGTGAGAAGCTCAGCAATGTAACACTTTCCAAAAATCTGAAAAGTATAGAAGCGAATACTTTTTATAATTGCAGTAGCCTAACAGCTATTGAAATTCCGGATAATCTGACAGATATAGGAACAGGAGTATTTTCCGGTTGTTCAGATTTGAGAAGTGTTAAACTTCCATACGGACTTAAACGTATAAATAATTCTATGTTTTCAGGGTGCGGAAGATTGAACAGTATTGTAATTCCAGACGGTGTCACAGAAATTGGAGAAGCGGCTTTTTCAGGCTGTGGAAGACTGACGGAAATTAATCTGCCAGCTGGAATGACAACGATTGAAGCTGGCGCATTTAGGAACACTGGGGTAACAGAGTTCAAATTACCAAATGGTCTGAAAACAATCGGAGACAGTGCATTTTCAAGTGGTCAATACAGTACGATGATAGTTCCGGGATCCGTAACAGATATAGGAAAATATGCATTTGCAAGTAATGACAATTTAAAAACAGTTGAACTTCCGGACAGTATCACCGAAATCAAAGACGGTACATTTGATGATGATGACAATCTTGAAAGCATAAAATTCCCGAAGAATCTGAAAACAATTGGAGAGCATGCATTTACCTGGTGTCGTAGCATTAAGAGTCTAGAACTTCCAGATAGTGTAACAGAAATTGGGGAATATGCATTTTCAATCTGTTATGGTCTCGAAGCAATTCATTTATCAAAAGGACTGACAAGTGTTGTATATGGTACATTTGTAGACTGCAGTAAACTTAAAGACATCACCATCCCAGAAAATGTAACCAAGATTGACACCGATGCATTTAAAGGCTGCCAGGCGCTCAGAAGTGTTTACATTCCAGGAAATTCTGTAAAAATCGAGAAACGTGCGATCGGCTACAATTCAGATACTGAGAAGAACAGTACACTTGTGATCATAGGCCATAAAGGTTCCACAGCCGAAACCTATGCAGCAGGAGAAAGCTTTGCCTTCCATAATGTTGCAGATCCGTTAACACATTATGCAAGTGTTGAGCCAACCTGTATAAACGAGGGAAATATCGAATACTGGCATTGTAATGTATGTGGAAAAGATTTCAGTAATGAGGCAGGAACTGTAGTTTCCGGTGAGACCAAAATCGAGAAGCTTGAACATAAATTTACCTGGGTTGACTGGAAAGAAGCAACCTGTACCGAAGATGGAAACAGGGAGTACTGGCACTGTGAATCTTGTGGAAAAAATTATGATGATCCATACGATGGTAATGAATTAGAATCTGTAGTATATCCTGCAACAGGCCATGAACTGGAATTAGTTCCGGGATTAGCTGCCAATTGCTGGAACTCAGGCAGACGTGAATACTATCAGTGCATGAAATGCGGAAAGTGTTTTCTGGACAAAGAGGCAAAAAAGGAGATTTTTGATCCGAATGATGAGTTGATTACTCCTATACTGGGGCATGAATGGTCAGAATGGAAATTGCGGGAGATTGCAACAGGTGCTCATGGATACCAGATTGGAAAAAGCTACCCGATAGATGCATCAGAGGCTTATCAGAATGAGAGAACTTGTAAGCGGTGCGGACAGATAGAATTTGGAGAAATTCTGACTTATACGGTCCATGTTAATGTAGATCAGATTACCCTGAAATATGGCCAGTCCACAACTGCAGTCCGTGCTTCCGGTTTTACAAAAGGAGATTATGTAAAGAGTGTAACAGCAAGAAATAAGAATCTTGTAACAGTGTCCAATGTCAGCAAAAATGGTACATTCAAACTTACTGCAAAAAACAAATCCGGAAAAACGTATGTGGATATTAATTTAAAAAGTGGAGTATCAGTTGCTGTAATGATAACCGTTCAGAAAGGCAAGGTATCTACCCGCTACATCACCAACCTGAAATCCACCCGCATCTACAAAGGAAAAACAGTAACTCTGAAACCAGTTCTTGACCCGATCACAAGTCAGGATAAGGTTACATACAGCACTTCCAACAAGAACATCGCAACTGTAAATTCCAAAGGTGTTGTCACAGGAAAACAGGTAGGCACTGCCAAGATCACAGTAAAAGCCGGAAGCAAAAAATCAGTTGTTACCATCAAGGTAATGCCAAAAGTCAAAACAACAAAACTCACCGGTGTACCAAAAACAAAGACCGTGAACAGAGGAAAAACCTTCACCATCAAAGCCGTTGCAACACCAAGAAATACCGATGAGAAGGTCACTTACAGATCATCTAACAGAAAGATCGCAACGGTCACATCCAAAGGTGTTGTAAAAGGCATCAAAAAAGGAACTGCAACCATTACCGTTCAGAGTGGTTCCAAAAAACTGACCTGTAAGGTAACGGTTAAATAATTCAAAGGATATTAGTAATCAGCATTTGTTATTTACTCATAGTTACATCTTATATGTTTGAGCACGCAAAACAGACTGGAACTTGATAAGAATATATATCAGGTTCTCAGTCTGTTTTTATATATTGCAGGCAAAAAAAGAACACGTTTTCACAAAATAAGATTGACTTTTTTCAAAACTCTCATTATCATATAAAGCATATTTAATTACTATGAAATAAGGAATGATAAAAAGTTCTGTTACACTGATGATGCTGAGTTACACAGATGACGTTGAGCAGCTTACAGGACTGGCAGCGGGCAAATTTTTTTTCAGAGGGAGGGGACGGGTACATGTCCATCAAGAAGATCGCAGAAAAGGCAGGGGTTTCACCGGCGACGGTTTCCAGAGTTTTGAATAATCCCAATTATAAATGTTCTGTTTCCGGACTCAGGGATAAGATATGGAAAACAGCTATCGAGATGAATTATGTGCCCAACGAGGCGGCCCGGAATCTGAAAAAAGGCGTTTCCGCAAAGCAGGAGAAAACCTGGTACATCAATATCCTGATGACAAGAACCGATTCTTCCACGACCGATCCGTTTTTTGCAGAGCTGCTTCGGGTGATCGAAAGTGAGATCCATGATAAAAACTGCATTCTTTCCAAAGTATGGTATATGTCTGTGTTTTCCGATGACCGGAAGTGCCGAAGAGAGAATCTGGACCGGTTGATCGACGGAATGTATGACGAGGTGGACGAGAAAAGGGATGGTCTGATCATTATCGGCAGATGTAATAAAGAGGCTTTGAAGAAGCTGAATAAGAAGTATAAGAGTGTGGTATCGGTGAACCGGAATTCTACCAATTATGAAGTGGATGAGGTCCTTTGTGATGGGAAAAAGATCGCAGCAGCGGCGGTGGAATATCTGATCTCCCTGGGTCACAAAAATATCGGATATGTTGGCCAGTGCCACAGCGAAGACCGGTATAACGGATATCTGGAAACACTGAAAAAGCATGATCTGGATGTGATACCTGAATATGTTATCGAAACAAAGCAGACTGAGGCCGAGGGTTATGAAGCTATGGAAAAGTTTTTTCAGTCGGACGACATGCCGACCGGAATTTACTGTGCCAATGATATTTCGGCGATCGGAATGCTGAAGTGCCTGAATAAATTTCGGAACCGGTATTATATGCCTTCGATCATATCCAGTGATGATATCCAGGAGGCACAGTTTACCAGGCCGATGCTGACAACGATGAGCCTGCCTAAGAAAGATATGGGAAAATTTGCATTATACCTGCTGCTGGACCGGCTGAAGGGCGGGCATTCCGGTATTGTGCGAATGGAGCTGGAAGGCAGACTGATGATACGGAACAGCTGCAGCAGTGTGGAGGACAGTATGTGGAGCGATTATTGTATATGAGGATTGCGGATACGCAGATATAATGACAGACAGGATGCGGTTGCGCTATGGCCAGAATATTTTCTGTGAAAACGTTTTCAAATATTCATATTTAATTAATGGGAATAATATGGTTTAATGTATTCAATTCAAATAAAAAAATTACAGAACCACAGTAAACGGAAAGAACAGGTATGATTTGACAGTGAAATGAAGCATTTACATTGTTGGGAAAAAGATTTCTAAATAAAAATGTGGTTGTAAAGGAGTACACAGATCATGAAAAGAAAACGCATCGCAGGTGTCTGCATCACACTGGCAGCAGTGGTACTGGCAGGAACTTTTGCAGTATCGGGAAACAATACAAAGGATAAAAATCACGTGGAGATCATCAATGTATCCTATGATCCGACCAGAGAATTTTATGAAGCATATAATAAGATTTTTTCAAAATATTGGAAAGAGAAAACAGGTCAGAGTGTGGATGTGATCCAGTCTCATGGCGGTTCCGGAAAGCAGGCTCTAGAGATTTCCAATGGACTTCCTGCAGATGTGGCGACACTTGCGCTGGAATATGATATCGATGCGATCCGGAATGCCGGTCTGATCGACAAGGGATGGATTGATGAATATCCGGATGACAGTGCTCCTTATACTTCCACCATTGTATTTCTTGTTCGGAAGGGAAATCCGAAGAATATCCAAGACTGGGATGATCTGACAAAGGATGGTGTGGGGGTGATCACTCCCAATCCGAAAACATCCGGTGGCGCCCGCTGGAATTACATGGCAGCATGGGCTTATGCCAATGAGAAATATAACGGCAATGAGACAGAGATGAAAGCCTTTATCAAGAAGCTTTACAAAAATGTCCTGGTTCTGGATTCCGGAGCAAGAGGGGCCACAACCTCTTTCGTGGAAAACGGGCAGGGTGATGTGCTGATCGCCTGGGAAAATGAAGCGTTTCTTTCTGTAAGGGATAATCCGGATGATTACGAGATCGTAACGCCGGGCATCAGTATCCTGGCACAGCCATCCGTTGCTGTTGTAGATGAAAATGTGAAAAAGCATGATAATGCAGAAGCTGCGAAAGCATATCTGAAATATCTGTATTCCGATGAAGCTCAGGAGCTGATCGCTGAGAATTACTACAGACCGGTTGATCAGACGATCCTGAAAAAGCATGCAGATACTTTTAACCTGAAAGTGAAGCTGACCACGATCAAAGATTTCGGCGGCTGGGATGCAGTTCAGAAAAAGCATTTCGCAGACGGCGGAGTGTTTGATGAGATCTATGAAGAGTAGAAGAGTCAGAGATTTGCAGCAGCTCAGAGATTTGTAGAAGAGTCTGAGGTTTTGTAACAGATCAGAGATTTGCAGAAGAGTCAGAGATTTGCAGCAGATCAGAGACTTAGAAAAGAGGGGAGACAGAAATGAAGAAACAACAGAGTAAACGTGTGATACCGGGCTTTGGACTGACAATGGGAGTAACTTTGGCGATGCTGAGTATCGTAGTTCTGATCCCTCTTGCGTCTTTGGCAGTATACTCGGCGCGGCTGGGTTTTCGGGAATTTATTGAGGTGATCACACGGCCGAGGGTCCTGTCGGGATTCTATGTAAGCTTTATTACCGCATTTGCTGCCACAGTGGTCAATGCCATTATGGGACTGGTCCTTGCGTGGGTGCTGGTAAGATATGATTTTCCGGGAAAAAGGATCATGGATGGAATGATCGAGCTGCCTTTTGCGCTGCCCACAGCGGTTGCCGGTATCTCGCTGACCTCACTGACTTCCGATAAAGGTCTGGTGGGAAGCTTTTTTGCAAAGTTCGGCATTAAGATCGCGTATACCAGGATCGGTATCACGGTGGCATTGATCTTTGTGGGAATCCCTTTTGTAGTCAGGGCTATTCAGCCGGTTCTGGAGAAGCTGGACGGTTCTTATGAGGAGGCGGCCCGTGTCATGGGTGCAAAGCCATTCACCGTTTTTCGCAGAGTTATTCTTCCGGAGCTTCTGCCGGCAATGCTTTCCGGGGCGGGACTTGCCTTCGGACGCTGCCTGGGAGAATACGGAAGCGTTGTTTTTATCGCAGGAAACAAGCCTTATTATACAGAGATCACGCCGCTGATCATCATGTCAAAGCTTCAGGAGTTTGACTATGAAAGCGCAACAGCTATCGCACTGGTTACACTGGCAGTATCATTCCTGATCCTGTTTGGTGTGAATCTGGTGCAGGCAAGAAATACGAAACGTATCAGAGGGAGGGATGCATAATGGATGAAAAAAAGAAGCAGGCTTCCGGGCCGGTGAAATGGATCCTTATCGGGATTTCCGTGATCTTTCTTTTTGTGATACTGGTACTGCCTCTGGTGGTCGTTGTAACCCAGGCGCTGAGCAAGGGCTGGCAGTGCTACGTGCAGGCGTTGACAGATGAGTACACGCTGAAAGCGCTGAAGCTGACCATTGGGGCGACGGCTGCGGCTGTTGTATGCAACACGATCTTTGGTCTGTGTGCGGCATGGGCAATGACCAGATTTCATTTTCGGGGAAAAAAGCTTCTTACCACTTTGATCGATGTTCCGGTTACAGTATCACCGGTTATCGCAGGTCTTATCTATATCCTGGTTTTTGGAAAGCAGAGTCTTCTTTATTCTGTTCTTGAAAGTGCAGGAATCCAGATTGTATTTGCAGTTCCGGGAATTATCCTGGCAACGATTTTTGTCACGTTTCCATTTGTGTCCAGAGAGATCATACCGGTTCTGGAATCCATAGGGTCCGATGAGGAAGAGGCGGCAGCACTGATGGGAGCAAAAGGCTGGACGATTTTTACCAGAGTGACATTTCCGCATATCAAGTGGGCATTCCTCTATGGCGTTGTGCTGTGTACAGCCAGAGCTATGGGAGAGTTTGGAGCCGTGTCTGTACTGTCCGGACATCTCCGTGGAAAAACAAATACACTTCCGCTTCATGTGGAAATTCTTTATAACGAATTCCAGTATGTTCCGGCATTTGCGGTTTCTTCGATCCTGGTGATTCTGGCGGTGATCCTTCTGATCGCAAGAAATGTTCTGGAGCATAAGGGAAAGGGGGAAAAAGGCGATGTACGTTGAGTTAAAAAATATCAATAAAACATATGGGGATTACAAGGCATCTGATAATGTAAGCTTTGGTATCGAAAAGGGAAAGCTGATCGGTCTTCTGGGTCCCAGTGGAAGCGGAAAGACTACGATTCTCCGTATGATCGCCGGTCTGGAGCAGCCGGACAGCGGAGAGATCATAATCGATGGAAGAGTGGTCAATGATGAGCCTGCCAGCGAGCGAGGCATTGGATTTGTTTTCCAGAATTACGCTCTTTTCCGGTATATGACGGTGTATGATAATATTGCATTTGGCCTGAAGGTACAGAAGGCGGATAAGAAGTATATCAGACAGAGAGTTATGGAACTGGTAGAGCTGATCGGGCTGAAAGGTCTGGAAAAAAGATATCCAAGTCAGCTGTCCGGCGGTCAGAGACAGCGAGTTGCTTTTGCCCGGGCGCTGGCTCCCAATCCACAGCTGCTTCTTTTGGATGAGCCTTTTGCGGCTATTGATGCGAAGATCCGTACGGAGCTTCGAAGCTGGCTGAAGGATATGATCGAGAAGCTGGGGATCACCAGCATTTTTGTTACCCATGATCAGGATGAGGCTATTGAGGTGGCAGATGAGATCATCATCACCAATCGTGGTCGCATTGAACAGAAGGGAACTCCACTGGAGGTTTACCAGAATCCGGATACTGCGTTTACGGCGGGATTTTTTGGGCAGACTTCCGTGATCGATGATTACCAGGTGTTCAATCATTTCGAGGAAGTTCCGGGAGGCGAAAAAGCCATCGTCCGTCCGGAGTTTGTAAAAGTGACAAAGAAGAACGAGGAACAGAAATATAAAAGCTCCGCAACAGAGGGCGTCGTAGAACGAGTATCATTCCGCGGCAGCAGCCTGGAATTGAAAGTCCGTGTAGGAAACACCATACTCAGCGCCAGAAGAAGCCTTGACGAAGAACCTGTCCTGGAAGGTGAAGTTGTGGATGTGTTTGTGCAGAGGATTTTTGTAACGAAGGGAAATGAGGCAGTGCTGCTACATAATACAGCTATGGTTGAGGATTGGCTTGTGATATAAAAAAATGCCGCGGGAGCGGCATTTTTTTATGAGCAAGTAGCGTTAGCGGATTGCGAATATCATATGATGCGGCCGCGGGAGCGGCATTTTTTTATGAGCAAGTAGCGAAGCGGATTGCGAATATCATATGACATGGCCGCGGGAGCGGCATTTTTTTATATATGTGAAATTTTCACACCGTAATATTCTGCAAGAGAATCTACCAAGTCATCACGGATTTTTTTGTGGTCATTGCCATCCAGGGACATGACACAGGATACCATCTGATGTTTTTTGTCAATGATGCAGTATTGGCCGTAATTGCCGGACAGGATCAGAGTATCTTCCATAGGTCCCATATATATGAAATATCCATAACCATAGCTCTGGTAATCTGGATGTTCCGTCAGTGGATTGTAAGAATCAATGTGTTTCTGACAGGCATCAATAACGAATTTTTTTGGGACGATCTGTTTTCCGTTCAGGGAACCCTCATGCAGAAGCAGATGTCCAAAACGAGCCAGTTCATCAATTGTTAGATACAGTCCGTTAGCTGCCATGCAATGTCCTTGAGGGCAAAGGGTCCAGTCAGGATTCGGAATACCAACCGGTTCAAAGAAACGATATCGCAGATAATTCAGCAGACCCGTTCCGGATTTCTCTTCCAGAAGAACAGACAAAATATAGGAACAGAAATTGCTGTACACAAAATGAGTACCGGGTGTATAGGGAAAAGAATCATTCTGAAAGAAATATCTTACCCAGTCCTTTTCTCTGTATCGTTCCGGTCCATCGCAGAAAAAGAGAGGATCGTTCTGACCGGATGACATGGTAAGAAGATCACGGATCTTTATTTTGTAAAGATTTTCGGAAGGATTTGACGGAAAATATTTTTCAAACCAAGGATAAATATATTCATCAAGTGTGATCAGTCCTTCACGTTCTGCGATACCTGCAGCCATTGCAACAAAGGGCTTGCTGACAGACCATATATTTAATCGGGTTTTTACCGGAAAAAGTCTGAATTCTTCTTTTAAAACGTCATTTTTGTATATCTGGGCATAGATAATATTGGAATGATGCTGTTTCGATTTTTCCAAGAAAATATCTAAAATTTCATGCATGATAATCCCCCCCCTGAAATTATTATTCGTAAAAAAGATCAAAGTCTGAATAAAGTTCTTCCAGGTCATGAAGTCGTGTACTGATGGATTTGCACCTGGTTTTTCGGATTTTTGCAACAATACTGTCAAACAGACAATAGAGGCATGAGAAGGAGTTAAATCCCATTTCATTGAGATTGATCTCTGTAATGATAGCGTGGTCTGCCAGCGCCCATGCCGGTGATGAAATGCTGTCTGTGACGGCGAGTATCTTTGCACCATGGCTTTTGGCAACCTGTGCATATTTCAGAGACCATTTGGTATAGCGGGCAAAAGAGATCAGAAGAACAACTGTATCCTCGGATGCTTCTGTGAGATATTCGAAATTGGAATCGTAAAATTCGTGAACCACCTTGGTATTTCCAAGAAGCTGATTCAGCAGAGTTCCCATCCAGAGTGCTGCACTGTAAGAGGAACGGGCACCGACAATCAGACGTTTTTTCGCATTGGTCAGATGAGTAACGATCTGATCCATATCTTCCCGATTCAGGTGGGAAGCCCAGTTTTCCATGGAATGGAGCTCTTTTGCAATGATGGTCTGATAGAAATTTCCGTTATCCAGTGTGTCATCTGATGTAGTTGTGGGAATGGAAAGGATGTCATTCTGTACAGTTCTCTGCATTTCAGAAAAACTTTCAAAACCCAGAGAATAAGCAAGGCGTATGATAGTGGTTTCGCTTACGGAAATTTCCTTGCTGAGTTTCGCAAGGGTGGAATAACTGAAAGAATCAAGGTGTTGTAATATATATTCGGCAACTTTCTTCTGACCGGCAGAAAGAGAAGATATTTTTTCACGGATCAACTGTTCTACTTTCATGAAAAACCTCCTGTTTTGTGTAGTTTGTATAATGAATTATAACAGGTGCGAAGTTTAATTACAATATAATGGAGCAAAAAATTCTTCTAAAACAAAATAAAATGTAAATAATGCACAATTAAAAAGGCGGATTTTTAATGATATTGTCAATAGAAATTCTGAATTTTAAATGATAATATAGCATTAAATAATTCGCATGACGTCAGAAAAAGAATTAAATACACTATCGACATTGGAACTTATATGAAAAGGGGGGCTTTTATGTTATCAACAGCAAAGGAAGTAAAAGAAAAAACAGGTTATCTGAAACGAAGTGATCTTTATACGATTGGTGTAGGACAGGCAATTGGTTCGGGAGTTCTGACATTAATCGGTCCGGCGATTTTGCTGACAGGACAGTCAGCGTGGCTGGCGTATGTAGCTGCATGTATCTGGGGATTTATGATGATCGCACCGATCCCGTGGATCACATCCACACTGAAACTTGGAGGGGGCTTTTATTCTCTGGTAGGAGATATGGCCGGCAAACGAGTAGCCGGTATGTATGCGGTTGGATTTTTACCACAGACGATTAACCTTGCGACTTATGGTGTTGCCATCGGTATGTATGCCAATTCCCTTTGGCCGCAAATCAATGCGAAATGGTTTGGTATCGCGGCATTGAGTGTATTCTTTGTAATTAATCTCTGCGGCGTGGATGTAATGGCGAAAGTTCAGAAAATCCTGGTTATTTTACTGTTTGTCGCACTGGGGCTGTTTATTATTCTTGGTGTTCTGCAGCTGAAAAATCCGGTATTTGACTTTACAGCACCAGACTTTTTTTCAAACGGACCATCTGGATTTTTCTCAGCAATCCTGCTATATGTATATTCAACAAACGGTTACTCCTGTATCATGAATTATGGTAAACAGGCGAAGGATGCACATAAGGATATTCCAAAGGCACTTCTGTACTGCGTACCGACACTAATGGTTGTATATGGTGGTGTTGCACTTGTAGCCAGTGGTGTGCTTCCATTGGATCAGGTGGCAGGACAGCCACTTACTCTGGTAGCTAAAAATATTTTAAATCCGGCTCTTTTTACAGTATTTATGATCGGTGGTCCGGTGCTTGCACTTTCATCTTCTATTAACTCTACAATTTCCAATAACTGTATTCCGGTTGCTCAGTCCTGTAAAGATGGATGGCTTCCGAAATCTTGGGCAGCACAAAATGGACGCGGTGCTTACTGGAAACTGATGACATTTACTTATCTCATGGGAATTTTACCGGTATTACTGGATTTTTCTATCAGTGATGTTGTAAATAATATTATGCTTCTGGCATCTGCTCTGGCATTTTTACAGATTTACGCATATTTTCAGCTCCCAAAGAAACATGCGGAAGCTTGGGAAAAATCACCAATGCATATTTCTAACGGAAAATATTATTTCCTCTGCTGTTTGAGCCTGCTCGCATATATCTGCATTTTTATCAATTCCTGCAGAAGCCTGAAACTTCCGGTAGTAATCATCAGCCTGATAGCCATTGTAGTATGCATGGCTTACGGATGGTTTAGAAGTGCAAGTCCTGATGTAAAGATGGAAACAAGTGTGTGGGAGGATTAATGTTTATGAATAAAGACCAAAACCTGATCAATGAATTTGCTATCAAAACTTTAAAAGAAAATCTCAATGTTATGTATGCGCAGATATGGCGTGAAGGACAGTTAACGGCAGAATATAAGAGAATGCCGGTGAAAACCCGTTTGAATACCTGGTCTGCATGCAAAGGCGTGGTATCCTGTGCAGTGGGAATTGCACTGGATGAGGGATTGATTCATCTGGATGAGAAGATCGTTGATATTTTTCCGGAATATGCTCCGGAGAAAGCAGAAGGATATCTTGGTGATGTGACTCTGGAAAATATGCTGACAATGACTACCGGTCTGGAAAGCTCGCTATTTTTCTGTGACTGGCCGGAACGTTATACAACGCCGGACTGGATCAGATATTTCTTTGAAAATGCGAAGGTTGTAAATAAACCAGGAACTCAGTGGCTGTACAGTAATTTCAATACCTATATGATCAGCTGTGCTATTGAGAAACGTGCGGGTGTCAATCTTCTGGAATATCTGAGAAATCGATTTTTTGAACCATTGGGAATTGGAAATCCGGACTGGACTTTGTGCCCGAAAGGTCATGTACATGCGGCGAATGGTCTTTATGTAAATATTGATGAGTTCACCAGATATGGACAGATGATTCTTCATAAAGGAAAATATAATGGAAAACAGTTGGTGCCGGAAGAATATATGAAAGTTGCGACTTCCAATCTTGTAGACAATTCAGCGGCAGGAAGTTCGGGAAATCTATATTCCGGTTTTGGATATGGATATCAGTTTGTAATGAATCCGGAAGCCGGTTCCTATCGATCCGATGGAAATTATGGTCAGTTCTGTCTGGCGTTTCCTGACAAGGATGCAGTAGTAACTGTAATGTCTCTGGAGGGGGATTTCCAGAAAATAGGAAATCATCTATGGACTACAGTGGTTCCGGAATTGTAATATATTCTGGTTGACAAATCCGTGGGGAAAGCATAAGCTAATCCCATCTTCGACAGTTAAATAAAAATAAAGTGGCAGAAACCCTTGATTTTACAAGGGCACTGAAAAAAGGGCGTGTGAAAAAATGAGAAATCATTTTGGAGCACGCTCCTTTTTATGCTCTTTTAGGACAAATCGTAGAATTGAGGAGAGATTCAGAGCATACTTTCCCCTCTCCCCATAAATTCGGTTGTTTTTGAAATTGTGCGGCTGTTTTTACTTTCATTCTTTTGTACCACCGGTCATTTTTCATGATTCCAAAAGTTCCTTCCGCCTGGATGGAACGATTCATTCTAAGCAATGCTCCCTGAATACTTTCCAGATTACGGATCACTTCCTGGTGCATTACCGTCAACTCCTGATTGACCCGTACTGTACGGTTTCCTTTGACCTTTTTGTATTTCTCTGCATAAGGACGTCCGCTACAGGATATTTTGGATAAAAGCCATAGGTCTCATGAAATTTTTTCATGAGAGGAATAAAACAGTCCATATCTGAACGGTACCTGGATTTTTCAGTTGCTTTTTTCCATACCCAGGAATACTTGTTTGCAGTTGCTTCAAATTTTGATCCATCTATATATAAGTGCTGCAGATCGACGTGCTCGGTTTCAAAGATCTTTTTGTTGGCTATGTTTTTTTACAGCCCCTTTTTATGCCATTGTAAAAACTGCCGAATTTCACCGAAAGCTCCGATTTGGCGAAAAATATCATAGCAGGAATATTTTTTATAATGTATACTATATTTGTTAGGAAATCCAGATACACCACAAAGCAGAAAGGAAAAAAGCGTATGAAAAGAAATTGGAAAAAAGCTTTATGTGGCATTTTGACAGGTTTTATGCTTGCGACGGCGACACCAGCTGCGGTTCCGGAGCTGATCAGCGTGGCAGAAGTACAGGCGGCAGTAACTGTAGCAGCGCCGGCCATGTCTTCTATTAAGATCGTCGGAAAGAATAAGATCATTTTCAGCTGGAAACAGGTAAAAGGAACAGCCGGATACCGTGTATACCGCAAGACCGGAAACAGCGGATGGAAAGCAGTAAAAACCATCACAGGAAGTAAGAATGTTACATTTACCGACACAAAAGTAAGCACCGGAGCACGTTATACTTATACGGTAAAAGCTTACCGGAAATCCGGAAAAAATATAATCTGGAGCGGTTATAATAAAAAAGGCCTGACAGCGATCGCAGGGCTGAATTCTCTTACCCTGAATAAGACCAGCCTGACACTGACACCGAAAAAAACTTATACACTGAAGATCAACGGCACCAGTCTGAAACCGTCATGGAAGAGCAGCAACACAAAGGTTGTCAGTGTAACTTCAGCCGGAAAGGTCACCGCAGTAAAAACAGGAACAGCGAATATCACAGCGATCCTTGGCGGCAGAAAATTCACCTGCAAGGTTACTGTAAAAAATCCTGCATCGGCTAACGCAAAACTGACGCAGAATTATGCCAAACTGAAAAAATATATCAGTCAGAAAGGCAGATATACCGAAGACGGAAGTCAGTTTATAAATGTCAAAGTAAATGAAGAAAGTACTCTGATAATCGGTTATCTGAAGAAAGAAGATAAGATAGATATTGGAATGCTGATTTCTGTGCCTTCCGATGGAGTACTTGCCGGACTGGATATTATCGGAAACTGTGTGAAATCTGATACGGTCAGTGTGAAGTCCGCCCTGTCTTCGGATGGAGTCTTTGTGCTGCTGACTTCTTCCACAAAAGCATCTGCTTATAAAGGTCAGAATCTGACTTTCCTGTATACAAACGGAAAAAAAGCGATGACAGATCTGCAGGATACTTCCAACATTATGATGAAAGCGACAATGATAGCAGCAAATGCTTATCTGAAAAAGAATTTAAACCTGACAATGAATGATCTGGGATTCACTGCTTATAAATTATAAATAAGACAAAAATTTATTATTCTTGACATGAAGCAGGATCGGAATTATACTAAATCATGTAAATAACGGGGGAGCTTGTGACGGCAGGCTGAGAGGAAGTCTTCAACTTCGACCCTTATACCTGATTTGGATAATGCCAACGTAGGAACGTATAAGATGAATTTACGGGAGATACCTTGGCGTATCTCCTTTTTTATTGGATGCGGATGTTTTATCCGACTGAATATACGTAAGATCAGGATTTACAGAGAAATATTTTACAATTAAACATGGGAAATTTTGAGAGTGAACAGAGTTCATGAAGGGGTGCACCACCACGGGTGTATTTCTTTGTGAACTCTTTTTTTACGGATCGCGAATATCCGATTGACCGGAAGAGATTGCGAATTACTTCTGACTTGGCGAAATTTCCGGAAAGGAGAGAACATGATCACAGTAAACGGTGAGAGCAGAACCCTGGAAGCTCCGGTGACCGTAACGGAATATCTGGAAGCATGTAACTATGTTCCGGTGCAGGTGGTAGTAGAACTGAATGAAGAGATCATCAAGAGAGAGACTTACGACACGACCGTGCTGAAAGACGGAGACGTTGTGGAAATCCTGCAGTTTATGGGCGGCGGAAGCTGCTGAGACAGAAAGAATAAGAATGGATACAGAAAATCCTGTTCAGAAGTCTGAAGATGGGCAGGAATATCCGGCTGTGGGATGGGCAGAATCGCAGATAACTGCTGACTTGAAATTTGAATAACTGAGCAGTTATTGCAGCTGAAATACAATGCAGATAAATAACAGAAAGGTGGACATAAAAAATGACAACAGCAAACACAAATGAAGACAAACTGATCCTGGGAGGCCATGAGTTTACTTCCCGTTTTATCCTTGGTTCCGGAAAATTTTCTCTGGAGCTTGTAAAAGCATGTATCGAAAAAGCAGGAACTCAGATCGTAACACTTGCCCTGCGCCGTGCAAATGAGGGCGGACTTGCCAATATTCTTGACTATGTGCCGAAGGATGTTACGCTTCTTCCGAACACCTCAGGAGCCAGAAATGCTCAGGAAGCAGTACGCATTGCAAGGCTTTCCCGCGAGCTTGGCTGCGGAGATTTTGTAAAGATTGAAGTTATCCATGACTCCAAATATCTTCTTCCGGATAACTATGAGACCATCAAGGCAACAGAAATCCTTGCAAAAGAGGGCTTTGTAGTTATGCCATACATGTATCCGGATCTGAATGCAGCCAGAGATCTGGTGAACGCAGGAGCTGCCTGTGTAATGCCACTTGGCTCTCCAATAGGTTCCAACAAGGGAATCTGTACAAAAGAATTCATCCAGATCCTTATCGATGAGATCGATCTTCCGATCATCGTGGACGCAGGAATCGGCCGTCCATCACAGGCATGTGAGGCTATGGAAATGGGTGCTGCAGCAGTTATGGCAAATACGGCTATTGCAACAGCAGGAGATGTCCGCGTTATGGCAGAGGCATTTAAGAAAGCTATTGAGGCAGGAAGAAGCGCATACCTTTCCGGCATGGGAAGAACTCTGGAGAGAGGTGCAAGCGCGTCCTCACCGCTGACCGGATTTTTGCATGAGTAAAATAATGACAGTATATTGAAAGATTCGGAAATATACGGTTATTAAGGGGAAATCTGTGTAGTGAAAGCGGATTACGAATATTCACTTGATACAGATTAACCAGAGCAGAAAAGAAAACAAATGGCTAAAAACAGATACTGAAATATTACAAATTTGAAAATAATAAAAGTACGAGAGGAGAGACACAGCAACAATGGCAGAAACAATACAGGCCAGTCAGCAGGACGGCCATTTTAATGAAAGTATCGTAAATGAAGAAATTCTGGAAGATATGAAAAAGAACCGTATCGATCACATGAAGTACCTTCCGGATATGGAACAGCTGGAAGAATCTGATGTAATGGATCAGGTTATTTCCGCAATGAACGCATATGATTATGATAAGTACACAGAGGCAGATGTACGGAGAGCGCTTGCTCATGACAACCGTACACCGGAGGATTTTAAAGCATTGCTTTCACCGGCAGCACTACCTCTTCTGGAAGAAATCGCACAGGCTGCACGGATCGAAACAAGGAAACATTTCGGAAACAGTATCTGCATGTTTACACCGATCTACATTGCAAATTACTGTGAGAACTACTGTATTTACTGTGGATTTAACTGCCACAACAAGATCCGCCGTGCACAGCTGAATGCAGACGAGATCGAGAAGGAGATGGCAGCTATTGCAGAAACCGGACTCCAGGAGATCCTGATCCTTACCGGAGAGAGCAAAACGAAATCTAATGTAGAATATATCGGAAAGGCCTGTGAGATTGCCCGAAAATATTTCAAGGTAGTCGGTCTTGAGGTGTATCCGATGAATTCTGATGAGTACGCATATCTTCATAAATGCGGCGCAGATTATGTGACAGTTTTCCAGGAAACCTATAATTCCGATAAATACGAAACCCTGCATCTTGCAGGTCACAAGAGGATTTTTCCATACAGGTTAAATACACAGGAGCGTGCACTGAAGGGCGGCATGCGAGGTGTTGGCTTTGCGGCACTTTTGGGACTGGATGATTTCCGCAAGGATGCTTTTGCAACGGGATATCATGCATATCTTCTGCAGAGAAAATATCCACATGCAGAGATCGCTTTTTCCTGCCCGAGACTTCGTCCGATCATCAATAATGACCGGATCAACCCGAAGGATGTCCACGAACCACAGCTTTTGCAGGTAGTCTGTGCATATCGTCTGTTTATGCCGTTTGCAAGTATTACCGTATCCACCAGAGAGTGCGAGCGTGTCCGTGACAATCTGGTAAATATTGCAGCAACCAAGATCTCTGCAGGTGTCAGCACAGGAATCGGAAGCCATGTGGATGATATCGAGGATAAAGGTGATGATCAGTTTGAAATCTCAGACGGAAGATCCGTGGACGAAGTCTTTAACGCCCTGAAAGACCATGGCCTGCAGCCGGTGATGAATGATTATATTTATCTGTGAGATGAAGGCGACGAAATCGGATCGCACAGACAACAGAGGATAACTTCTGTGGAATATGTGGAAAACCATCCGCCCGGAAGAGCGATTTTTCAGGGTGAGTGTGGATAACTGTTTCGGAAAAACGAATGTTACATGCCCCGGAAGGTTCTTTCGGGGCGTTTCAGGAAAGTTCACTGCTTCGATCGTAAATATCCGTCTGACACTGACCCAAAATTTCACAGATGAAGGAAAACATCCCGCAAAAACAAGATATACTTTGGCAAAATTCCCGAAAAACACGGAAATTATAAGACTGATGACGTTTTCACATATACTCCGGGAACAATAAAATACGATGCAAAAATCAACAAAAACAACATAATATCAGGTGGAATCAAATACAAAAATCTGTGAAACTAGCATAAACAGCCATATTTTCGAAAACTCCTGAAAACGGTTTCCAATCTAATAGTTTTCTTATGGACTTACTCATGTTTATAATAGCCCCAACAACAAAACACGAGGCAAAACACAGGGGGTAAGTATTATGAAAAGAAGATGGAAATCAGCAGCAGTTCTTGCAGCAATAGCAACAATTGGAAGCCTTACAGGCGTAACCACCTATGCGGCGGACAGTGTCAGCATCACCAATGTATCTTATGATCCGACCAGAGAGCTTTACGAGCAGTACAACAAAATCTTCCAGAAGCACTGGAAGGAAAAAACAGGCCAGGATGTGGAGATCACACAGTCCCATGGCGGTTCCGGCAAGCAGGCACTTGAGGTTTCCAACGGACTGGAAGCAGATGTGGTAACACTGGCACTGGAGTATGATGTGGATGCGATCCAGGATGCAGGACTCATCGATGACGGATGGGTGGATGAATTTCCGGAGGACAGCTCTCCCTACACTTCGACTATTGTATTTCTTGTGAGAAAAGGAAATCCGAAGAACATCAAAGACTGGGACGATCTGGTAAAGAAAGACGTAGGTGTGATCACACCAAACCCGAAAACCTCCGGCGGAGCAAGATGGAACTATCTGGCAGCCTGGGCCTATGCAAAAGATAAATATAACGGAGACGAGGACAAAATTAAAGAATTCATCGGAGACCTTTACAAAAACGTACTTGTCCTGGACACCGGAGCCAGAGGCGCAACGACCTCTTTCGTGGAAAACGGACAGGGTGATGTACTGATCGCCTGGGAAAATGAAGCCTATCTTTCCGTAAAAGATTATCCGGACGACTACGAGATCGTAACACCAAGCATCAGCATCCTTGCACAGCCGTCTGTAGCAGTAGTCGATAAAGTCGTAGACAAAAGAGGCACCAGGGATGTGGCAGAGGAATATCTGAATTATCTCTATTCCGATGAAGCACAGTGGATTGCAGGGGATAATTATTACCGCCCATCCAATCAGGATATCCTGAAAGAGTACTCCGATGTCTTTGACCTGAACATCAATCTTGTCACCATTGATGATTTCGGTGGATGGAAAAAGGCACAGGAAACACATTTCTCAGATGGAGGGATTTTTGATCAGATTTACGAAGGATAGACAGCAGAAGCTATAGTCGGACGGAATAACACAAAGAAGCTGCAGAACAGTGGAAAAACAGAGTCTGCAGCTTCTTTTATGTAAATATGATGTGCCTTTTGCGACTGGAAAATCTGTACCTGATATATAGCAACTGTCAACATCTCATGCAGCTATGGATTTTCCGGTCTGCAAAATAACGGCAGAGGGGGCAATGTGAATCACAAGGTGGATCAGGCATGCCGGCATGCCGCCACGATAACCGCCGCTGGTAAAAAACATCACCGGAAAAACGATCAGAAAGATCACGACAATGGTGATCAGGTAGCTGCGCTGATATTTTCCACTGTAATAGGAATAAAGAAAAAGTCCTCCGGAGACTGCAACCAGCGCAAAATTGATTAGTACATTTTCCCAGGAACCGGTCCCGAGACTGAGAAAGGTCATGATCAGGCTGATTACAGTACCTCCCAGGGCGAGGATGTTGAACAGCCGGACGCGGAAATCAAGGGTGGGACTGAATAAAGAATGAGAAATATTCCGGAGTTTCGGGTTTATATTGATAGGGATCACCTCCTGTTCTTAATGCAGGTTTGTATGCCTGCGGGCATCTTTCTTTTGGTGCTGTAATTATCGTAACTGCTATAATTGTATCATGCTGTCATATAGTTGTGTACACAAAAAAATACATTTAATACAGTTTTCCTATTGACATACTATGAATAGTAGGTTAATATAAGTGTCAACAAAAGAAAGGGAAGAGGCTATGAACGAATACGGCTTTAATACAGGACTGCTCCACGGCACTAATGAGAAATATCCGCAGGGAGCCACACAGGTTCCAATCTATCAGAGCAGCGCATTCCGACATGACAGTGCGGAAGACCTGGAGAAAATTTTTGACAATAAAAAAATGGGCTTCTCCTATACAAGGATCAACAATCCTACGGTAGAGTCCTTTGAGAAGAGAGTGACCATGCTGGAGGATGGGATCGGAAGTGTGGCCTGTGCATCCGGAATGGCAGCGCTGACCAATGCGTTTCTGAACATTCTTCAGGCGGGAGACGAGATCGTGGCAGCCTGCGGACTGTACGGCGGAACCGTGGAACTGTTCGATGATCTGAAGCCTTTCGGGATTTCCGTAAAATATGTGAAAGAGAATAAGCCGGAAGCTTTTGAGGCAGAGATCACAGAGAAGACGAGAATTGTTTTTGCGGAGACCATCGGAAACCCCAAGCTGGACGTTACCGATATCCAGGCAGTTGCAGAAGTGGCACATAAGTATGACGTACCGCTGATCGTAGACAACACCGTGGCAACACCGTATCTGATCCAGCCACTGAAGCTTGGAGCTGACATTGTGGTTCATTCCTCTTCCAAATATATTAATGGAAGCAGTGATGCGATCAGCGGCATTCTTGTCTGTGGTAAGGGTCTGAAATGGGACCCTGACCGATATCCGGGACTTGCTCCATACCGGAAATTCGGACCATTTGCATACATCGCCAAGCTTAGAAACGGACTTTTCCGGAACACTGGCGCGTGTCTTGCTCCGCAGAATGCTTTCCTTAATAACCTGGGACTGGAAACTCTGGGACTTCGAATGCAGAGACAGTGTGATAATGCACTGGAGCTTGCGAGATTTTTACAGGGCCTGGGTGATGACATTGAAGTAAATTATCCGGGACTGGAAGAAAGCTCTTATCACGAAATTGCGGAAAAGCAGTTTAAGAATGGCTACGGAGCTATCGTAACCGTAAGAACCGGAAGCAAGGAGAAGGCTTTTTCCATTATTAATTCATTGAAGATCCCGCTGATCATCTCCAATATCGGAGATACGAAGACCCTGGTGATTCATCCGGAATCCACCATTGCGGCACACATCTCCGATGAAGAGAAGCAGCAGTCCGGAGTATTCGAGGATCTGATCCGTATCAGTGTGGGAATTGAAGATATTGAAGATTTAAAAGAAGATTTCAAACAAGCGATAGAAAATAACCGATAAAATATGGTACACCGAAAACGATGTACCAGGAGTTGCACCAGCAGAGAAATGGAGAGTTCGTTATGGCAAAAGTAGATTACGCTACATTAAAAAAAGGTGGTTTCATGAGACAGAAGCAGAAAAATAATTTTTCCCTTCGTCTTGCCTGTGTAGGCGGTACACTTACCGCAGAAAACCTTAAGAAGATCGCAGAGGTAGCTGAGAAATACGGTGACGGATATGTACATCTTACTTCCAGACAGGGAGTTGAGATCCCGTTCATTAAATTAGATGATATTGATGATGTAAAGGATGATCTTGCAAAAGGCGGATGCAAGCCTGGTGTCTGCGGACCGAGAGTCCGTACAGTTACAGCCTGCCAGGGCAACGCTGTCTGTCCAAGCGGAAATATCAACAGCTATGACATTGCGGTGAAATTAAATGAGAGATATTTCGGAAGAGAGCTTCCTCATAAATTTAAATTCGGTGTTACCGGATGTCAGAACAACTGTCTGAAGGCAGAGGAGAATGATGTAGGGATCAAGGGAGCAGCTGAGGTCAGCTGGAAAGAGGATGCATGTATCCACTGCGGCGTCTGCGAAAAGGCCTGCAGAGAAAACGCCATCTCCTTTGAGGATGACAAGCTGGTGATCGATACAGAGAAATGTAACTACTGTGGCAGATGTGCAAAATCCTGTCCTGTGGATGTATGGGATGTAAACGAAGCATATATCGTTTCCTTTGGAGGAACGTTTGGAAATCACATCAGCAGGGGACAGGAATTCCTTCCGCTGATCACCTCTGAGGAGCAGCTTTTCAGAGTGACCGATGCAGCGATCCGGTTCTTTGAGGATCATGCAAATCCGGGAGAGCGTTTTAAATTTACCATCGACCGGGTAGGTGCTGAAAAACTTCAGAAAGTTTTGAAAGGAGCATACAATGGCTGATATTAAGATTGATGATACAGTAGATATTACCGATGTAGTTTGCCCGGTAACCTTTGTAAAAGCAAAAGTAGCACTTGAGGAGCTGGATGACGGACAGATCCTGGCGATCAAAATGAACGATGGCGAGCCGGTACAGAATGTGCCGAGAAGCGTGAAGGAAGAAGGACATCAGATCCTGAAACTCGAGGACAACGAAGACGGAACTTATACACTGATCGTAAGAAAAGTTGAAGAATAGGAGAACAGAGAAATGACAATCACAGTTGCAGGAAATAAAAAGGAATACGAAGACGGACTGAAGCTTACAGAGCTTATTGAGAAAGAGGATATCGAAAGTCCTGAGTATGTAACCGTAACTATCAACGATGAATTCATCAGTAAGGCAGACGTTCCGGAGACAGAGGTAAAGGACGGCGATGTTGTTGAGTTCCTGTACTACATGGGAGGAGGCGCAAGATAATGGCTTTTACAAATGAGCAGCTTGAGCGGTACTCCCGCCATATCATCCTGAAAGAGGTCGGAGTAAAAGGTCAGAAAAAGCTTCTGAATGCAAAGGTTCTGATCATCGGAGCCGGCGGACTTGGAGCACCGGCAGCCCTCTACCTTGCAGCAGCAGGTGTGGGAACAATCGGGATCGCGGATGCAGATGAGGTGGATCTTTCCAATCTTCAGCGACAGGTCATCCACACAACTGCAGATGTAGGCAAACTGAAGGTAGAGTCTGCGGCTGAGACCATGAAAGCAATCAACCCGGACGTTACTGTAAATACATATCATACCTTTGTAGATTCCAGCAACATCATGGATCTGATCAAAGATTACGATTTCATTCTTGACGGAACAGACAACTTTCCTGCAAAATTCCTGATCAACGATGCCTGTGTAATGGCTGAGAAACCGTTTTCACATGCAGGAATCATCCGTTTCCAGGGACAGCTGATGACTTACGTTCCGGGACAGGGCCCATGCTACAGATGTGCATTTCAGAGCCCGCCGCCTAAGGATGCCGTACCGACCTGTAAGCAGGCTGGCGTGATCGGAGCTATGGGCGGAGTGATCGGAAGCCTTCAGGCAATGGAAGCTATCAAGTATATCATCGGACAGGGCGATCTCCTTACAGGAAGACTTCTCACCTACGATGCACTGAAGATGACCTTCCGTACTGTGAAGCTTCCGAAGAATCATCATTGCCCGGTATGCGGCGATGATCCGACGATCACAGAACTGATCGATTATGAGCAGGCTGTGTGTGAATTGAAACACTGAAAATTAAGTATAGAAATCCATTGGAGGCTGCGAAGAAATGCTGAAATTAAAAAAAGAAGATTACGAGAAAATATTAGACCACTGCAGAAAAGGACTTCCCAATGAGTCCTGCGGCCTTCTGGGAGGGAACATTGAGGGCGATGTAAAAACCATCGAGAAGGTGTATCTGCTGACAAATATCGATGAAAGCAACGAACACTTTTCCATGGACCCGAAGGAACAGCTGAGCGCGATCAAAGATATCCGTCAGAACGGATATCAGATGATCGGAAACTTTCATTCTCATCCGGAGTCTCCGTCAAGGCCTTCCGAAGAAGATAAACGACTTGCATTTGACCCGAACATCGAATATCTGATCCTCTCCCTTATGGATGCAGAAAATCCGGTGTTGAAGGCTTTTGGCGTAGATAAAGAGAAAAATGTAACTGTACATGAGCTTCAGATAACAGAGTGATGAGTATGAAAAACAGATTAAACACAAAGGAAATTACAACAGACGTGCTGATCATAGGCGGAGGTACTGCAGGCTGCTATGCGGCGCTGGTTCTCTCAGAACAGAAAGCCGGCAGAGTACTGATCGCAGAAAAAGCAAATATCAGACGAAGCGGCTGTCTGGCAGCAGGTGTTAATGCAATCAATGCCTACATTGTAAAAGGCCGCAAGCCGCAGGATTATGTAGATTATGCCACAAAGGATGCCGCCGGTATCGTAAGGCAGGACCTTCTTCTTACAGCAGCGGAGAATTTCAACGAAGTTACCGCAAAAATGGAGAAGCTTGGGCTTGTGATCCTGAAGGATGAAAATGGTGATTATGTAGCCAGAGGAAACCGTAATATCAAGATCAATGGCGAAAATTTTAAACCTCTTCTTGCTGATGCAGTTCATAAAGCTGAGAACGTAGACGTTCTGAATTATGTAAATATCACAGACCTTCTTGTAAAAGACGGACAGGTTTACGGAGCGGTTGGTTTCTCTATTATGGAAGAAACCGCATACATTATCCGGGCAAAGGCAGTTCTTGCTGCAACAGGCGGAGCGGCCGGACTTTATAAACCAAACAATCCCGGATTTTCCAGGCATAAGATGTGGTATCCGCCGTTTAACACAGGTGCCGGATACGCAATGGGAATTCTGGCAGGTGCGGAGATGACGTCCTTTGAGATGCGTTTTATCGCACTTCGCTGCAAGGATACCATTGCTCCTACGGGAACCATCGCACAGGGTGTCGGCGCAAAACAGATCAATGCAGCTGGCGAGATCTATGAGACAAAATACGGACTGACCACAAGCGAGAGAGTTTACGGAACAGTTCGGGAAAATCAGCTTGGCCACGGCCCGTGTTACCTGAAGACTACAGGGATCACGAAGGAACAGGATGAAGATCTTCTGAAGGCTTATCTCAACATGGCACCGAGCCAGACTCTGAAATGGATCGAAAGCGGAAAGAACCCCAGCGAGCAGGATGTGGAGATCCAGGGAACAGAGCCATATATCGTAGGCGGTCATACAGCCAGCGGTTACTGGGTAAATACAGGCCGTGAAACTACGGTAAAGGGACTATATGCAGCAGGTGATGTTGCAGGCGGATGCCCGCAGAAATATGTAACAGGAGCTCTTGCAGAAGGAAAGCTTGCAGCATTGGATATGGTGAAACAGTTTAAGGCCGGAACTCTGAAGGAAGCAGATGTTCAGACTGAGACAGAGATCAAGGTTCAGGAAGAGGAGATTCTTTCCCAGTACGAAAAGTTCCGAAATGAAGACGCACCGGCATTTTCCGTGGAAGAGCTGGAAGAGGCTATGCAGAAAGTCATGGATGAATATGCGGGAGGAATTGCTTCTAATTATCAGTTTAATGAGAAGCAGCTTGCTCTTGCAGATGAAAAAATCGTTCAGCTTCAGGCTCTTGCCGAAAAAACAGCGGCAGCAGATATGCATGAGCTGATGTTTGCATATGAACTTCGTGAGCGTCTCATTGTGTGCCGTTCACTGATCGCTCATCTGAAAAACCGCAAAGAGACCAGATGGCATTCTTTTAACGAAAATCTGGATCATCCGGAAACAGATGAGAAATTTTATAAATATGTAAATTCGAAACTGGAAAACGGCGATATCAGGATAATTTTCCGTGACATTGTAAAGGAGGACACATATGAGCATACGAATTGATCAGAAAAAATGTGTTGGCTGCAGAAAATGCAGTGAAGTATGTCCGGGAACCCTGATCGTCATGGAAGACAAAAAAGCCGTGATGAAATATCCGAAAAACTGCTGGGGCTGCGTTTCCTGTGTAAAGGAATGTAAAGCCGGTGCCATCGACTTTTTCCTTGGTGCAGATATCGGCGGTAACGGAAGTATCATGAATGTAAAAAGCGAAGGGGATATCCTTCACTGGATCATTACAAAAACGGACGGTTCTACATCCGTGATCGATGTGGATCGACGGAATTCGAATAAATATTAGACCAGAAGATAAGTGCTGCCGGTTCTGGCGGCCGGAACAGGAGGATGAGATCAGATATGAGTGGATTATCACATTTGGATGAGCTGGAAGCAGAGGCAATTTATATCATCCGTGAAGTTGCAGCAGAGTGCGAGAAGCCGGTAATGCTTTATTCTATAGGAAAAGACAGTTCTGTAATGCTTCATCTTGCAATGAAGGCTTTTTATCCTGAGAAACCGCCATTCCCGTTTCTTCACGTAAATACGACATGGAAATTTAGAGAGATGATTGAGTTCCGTGACAAAACCGCGAAGGATCTGGGGATCGAAATGCTTGAGTACATTAATCAGGATGGTGTGAAGCAGGGAATCAATCCTTTTGACAGTGGCTCCGCATACACAGATATCATGAAAACGCAGGCTCTGAAGCAGGCTCTTAAGAAATATGGTTTTACAGCTGCTTTTGGCGGCGGTCGTCGTGACGAGGAGAAAAGCCGTGCAAAAGAGCGTATCTTCTCCTTCCGTAACGCAGAGCAGGCATGGGATCCGAAGAACCAGCGTCCGGAGATGTGGAAGCTTTATAATACGGAGATCAATAAAGGCGAAAGCATCCGTGTTTTCCCGATTTCCAACTGGACTGAGACTGATATCTGGCAGTACATTAAGAGAGAAAATATCCCGATCGTTCCTCTTTATTTTGCAAAAGAGCGTCCGGTTGTATACAGAGACGGAAATATTATCATGGTGGATGACGACAGGATGCGCCTGAACCCGGGTGAGGAGCCGCAGATGAAAAAGGTGCGTTTCCGTACTCTCGGATGCTATCCTCTGACAGGTGGTATCGAGTCTGACGCGGAGACACTGGACGAGATCATTGACGAGACTTTAAGCTCTGTGGAATCTGAGAGAACCACACGTGTTATTGATTCCGACGGCGGAGCTGCAAGCATGGAAAAAAGAAAGAGAGAGGGGTACTTCTAGGATGAGCGGATTACTGAAATTTATCACTTGCGGAAGTGTGGATGATGGAAAATCTACACTGATCGGTCATATTCTTTATGATTCCAAGCTTTTATATGCGGACCAGGAAAAAGCCCTTCTTCTGGACAGCAAGGTAGGTTCCAGAGGTGGTGCCATTGATTATTCTCTTCTTCTGGATGGCCTGATGGCAGAACGTGAGCAGGGAATCACCATTGATGTTGCGTATCGTTATTTTACAACCGATAAAAGAAGTTTTATCGTTGCGGATACTCCCGGACATGAGGAGTACACAAGGAACATGGCGGTTGGAGCTTCCTTTGCTCAGCTTTCCATTATTCTTGTGGATGCGAAGCAGAGGGTTCTGGTTCAGACAAGGCGTCATGCACGTATCTGCGCTCTGATGGGTATCCATCATTTTGTATTTGCTGTTAACAAAATGGATCTTGTTGATTACAGTGAGAGTCGTTTTAATGAGATTGTAAAGGATATCAATGAGCTTTCTGAGACTCTGGGGCTTCAGGATGTTGTGATTATTCCTGTCAGTGCTACAGAGGGTGATAACGTAACGAAGAAGTCTCCGAATATGCCCTGGTATACGGGTAAAGCTCTTTTGGAGCATCTTGAGACTGTGGATGTTTCAGAGGCTGAGAATGTCAGCGAATTTTATCTTCCTGTTCAGCGTGTTTCCCGTCCAAACCATGAATTTCGCGGTTTCCAGGGCCAGATCGAGAGTGGCCGGGTTCATGTAGGCGATATCATCACAACGCTCCCAAGCAACGAGACAGCGGCTGTTAAGACGATCCTGGTGGGTAGTGATGATCGTGAGGAGGCTGTTGCCGGCCAGGCTGTTACGATCCAGCTGGATAAAGAGGTTGATGTAAGCCGTGGATGTGTTCTTACCAATAATAATGAGATTCCTGTTGCAAAGGGATTTGAGGCTACTCTTCTATGGATGGATGATTCCAGGCTTGAAGTGGGCAAGGAGTATCTTGTGAAGCTTGGTACCAAGAAGATCGCAGGTGTGGTTAAGAGTATTGAGTTTAAGACGGATGTAAATACCGGGGAGCATCTGCATGCGGATACGATTGAGAAGAATGAGATCGCTCTTTGCAAAATCGGTCTTTCTGATAAGGTTGTGCTGGATGAGTTTAAGAGGAATAAGACTCTTGGTGAGCTGATCCTGATCGACCGTGTGAGTCATATGACTTCTGCATGTGGTGTTGTGGAATCGGTTGATACTGAGGGGGAGAAGCCTTATTTCCAGAAGGATGATGTGAAGGTTGGCGGTTATGTTTTTGAGGAGTTTTATTTTAACCTTGAGAATGCGCTGCTTTCCAAGGCGGATAAAGAGGTTAAGACTTACCATGTAGGGGACGTGGTGCCTGTTGAGGGTGACAGCTTTGAGTATCCGGGCTATTTTGATATTGTTTCTCTGGAGGATAATGCGGCTGTTCTGATCCGTGATAAAAAGGTACTGGATATTATTACGTTAGACAAGTATGCCTTTATGGGACTTCCTGTTGTGGATGAGAGAGGCTTTGCCCTCGAAATCCGCAGCGATGCCGATTACCAGCAGTTCCTGGATGAGTTTAAATCAACTGATAATAAGTCAGAGTTCCATAATAAGTGGTTCAAGTTTGAGACATACAGAAAGATTGTCTGCACAGATAATTTCTGGATGATCTGATAAAAAATATATCTTTCATTTGCATCCAGCTCTTCATTTCAGCCTCTGTTTTCGCTGTATGCGTTACTGTTCACACGATGTGCGACCAGCAACGCATCTCGCCATTTTAAATCGCCTTTGGCGATGGGGCGAGATGCATTCAAGCCAAAACATGCATCCTCCGTGTCAATCAGCGAAGTGATTGACACGGGAGTGAACAGTAACCTGTATGCTACTGCAATTTCTCCAACAATTCCAGATAAAGTTTCTGCACCTTAATCTTTTATTTTTGTATATTCACTCTTTGAGTGGACTTTCCTCCTTCGATTTTCTTTAAAGCTTTATGCTTCATAAACTCTTCTTTTATATAGTTTTTTCAAAACAACTATAGTAATATAGAGTTATCACAATCTTAGCTTCCTACTATTCAACGGTTCCTTTTCGCCATATCCAGTGGGGTGGGTAAAGATGACCCAATAAGTGAATGTAATTGAAGAAATTAAAAAAAAGGACTATTTTTTATGAACAATATAAAAGAAAGAATAAAAATATTTTCAGGGGCACAGCTTAAATACATTGCTTTTCTATCTATGCTTATCGATCACACAAACAAAGCGTTAATCTATCCGAATTTGGATGGAGGAGCATTGAATCGGTTGAGTGACTTTTTTGATATTTTAGGAAGAATCGCATTTCCAATATTCATCTTCCTTCTCGTGGAAGGCTATTTCCACACAAAAAATAAATGGAAGTATTTAATTACACTTCTTGTATTTGGAGTAATATCAGAAATTCCTTTTGATATGTGTACAACAGCTACATTTTTTGAAGCCAACTGGAACAATATTATGTTTACGTTAGCCTTGGTGCTTGCCATGATCTGGCTGATTGATGTACTCAAGGAAAAGATGGCAGCATTGCCGAAAGCTTTATGGTATTTCGTATCATTTCTCATTGTGGCAGTATTGTGCTTTGCTGCAATGAATCTAGGATTAGATTATGAACACCATGCGGTGCTGATTGGATATTTCTATTATATTTTTCATGACCGACAGGCACTTGCGATTCCATTTTCCTATCTTTCCATGTTCAAAGAACCATGGGCTTTGCTTGGATTTGGCCTGACACTTACTTATAATGGAGAACGTGGAAAACAGAATAAGTGGTTTAATTATCTTTTTTATCCAGTACATTTGCTGATTTTAGGAATTATAAGAATGTGTCTTAAGATTTGAATATGAAATTTTAAAAAGGACTTTTCTTTTAAAATGAACGAAAAGTCCTCTTTTTGCGTAGATGACTGTTATTTCACAGCCCCTTTTCTAATGGATCTAAAGGCTGTAAAGCCATTAACACTACAGTATATCTCTTGTTCGATTCCATATCTATCATAGTAGAATAAAATTAATGTAAAAAAAATAAAAAAAGTGTTGACAAATTATAGTACGTTCAGCTATAATTAACCATGCGTTTCGGATGAAACACAGAAGAAATGCGCTCCAATTTAATAAGAAATTATAAGTTCGGAGTCTGGAGAAGTACTCAAGAGGCCGAAGAGGTGCCCCTGCTAAGGGTATAGGTCGCTAACGCGGCGCGAGGGTTCAAATCCCTCCTTCTCCGTTATTTTTTTGAAAAAAATAAATTTTTCAAAAAAATGAAAAAAACTTGTTGACAAATGCTTGCAGACATGATAAAGTAAACAAGCTGTCAACGAGACAGAGATTCATCAAAAAAGAGTTTGAAAAAAGTTGAAAAAAGTACTTGACAAACGATTTGAGATGAGATAAAATAAATGAGCTGTCTGAGAGACAGACGCAACAAACCTTGATAACTAAACAGTGAAACACATACGATTCTCGAAAATTTCTTTACATTTAAAGAACGGTTTAAAC
>NZ_QUGH01000010.1:172281-172547 GCF_003478985.1 Ruminococcus sp. AF20-12LB
TCGAAAATTTCTTTACATTTTTAAGAACGGTTCTAACGAACCAAAAGCAGTAAAAACGAGAGATAGCCAAACGGTTGTCTTGAGTAAATGAATCAAACATTTTATCAGAGAGTTTGATCCTGGCTCAGGATGAACGCTGGCGGCGTGCTTAACACATGCAAGTCGAACGGGAAACCTTTTATTGAAGCTTCGGCAGATTTAGATTGTTTCTAGTGGCGGACGGGTGAGTAACGCGTGGGTAACCTGCCTTGTACAGGGGGATAACA
>NZ_QUGH01000011.1:0-154753 GCF_003478985.1 Ruminococcus sp. AF20-12LB
ACAGAAGATCTGACTCCAGAATGCATCTTTCATGGTCTAACTCCATTATATTTATCATCTTTTTTCTTATATCGACGGATATGTATTTATGAACTAATTGTTCTTTTTCAGTATACTACATCAGGGAATAGAGAACAAGTGTTCCTTTTATACTATAGAGATTTTTTTGAGCAGATATGCTCAGACGTGCAATTCATCTCACCACCTGAAGAGGTGGGAGAATTCTTGCTACATTTGTTAAAAAGTTTCCCGGCAGTTAAAAAATCTGAAAGATAATTAACAACAATTCAATTGTGCTATATCTTGAATGCTGTTATGATTTAGTTACAAAAGCTTTTGGAAAATCTGTTAGGAGAGAATTTAAATGAATATTGGCAGTGTGATAAAAAAATACAGAAAAGAAGCCGGATACACCCAGGAAGAGATGGCAAACAGACTTGGTGTTACAACTCCAGCAGTAAATAAATGGGAAAATGGCAACTCTAAGCCAGACATTGAATTGTTGTCACCTATTGCAAGATTGTTGCATATTTCTCTGGATACCCTGTTGTCTTTTCAAGAAAAATTGACAGATTTTGAAATCGGAGAATTTATTCAGAAGATGGACAAAATGTTTTCAGAAGAAGGTTACGAAAAAACATATCAATGGGCTGTAAATACCATAAAAAAATACCCAAACTGCAACTTGCTTATCTGGCAGATCGCAGTAATGCTCGATTCCCGAAGAATTATTGGTGAATGTGATAATCCAGATAAGTACGATGAACAAATCAATGCCTGGTATGAAATAGCCTTGAATGACGAAGAGGAAAAAATCCAGCACCATGCAGCAGATTCCCTGTTTGGCTTTTATTTAAGGAAAAAGGATTATGCTATGGCAGAAAAATATCTACGTTATTTTTCCGACTATGATCCTGTGAAAAAAGTAAAAATGGGACAATTATATATGCAGCAGGGAAAAACAGAAGATGCATATGAAAAACTTGAAGATGTAGTCTTTTCAACGTATACTACATTAAATCTGACTTTTGGTACCATGATCACCCAAGCTCTTGAAGAAAAGAATCATGAATATGCAAAATATCTTGCAAAAAAAATGAATGTTTTAGCCAATGCATTTGACATGGGAAAATATCATGAATGCGCGGCAATGTTAAATGTTGTTGTTGCCGAAAAAGATGTGGAAGGCACTTTTCAGGTGGCAAAGCAACTCTTGGAGAACGTAGATACCATGGGTGATTTTCGAGAATCAAAATTATATCAGCACATGAAATTCCGGAATACTGAAAATCCGTATGCCAAAGAAATGAAGAAGGCATTACTGGAAGGATTCAGAACTGAAGAAGAATTTTCTTACATGAATGGATATGAACCGTGGGATCAATTTATTCATGAATAAAAGCCCTATCCGCCGTGAACAGAGCATTTATAGATGAGAGATTATTTGGCAGGCGTCACGGCTCCTGCATCTCTTTTAACCCATAGAGTGCGTGGTTGCAACGAAATTTACCACCTCAAATAATCTTACCAACATAATAATTGAAATTTGCATACTTGTAAACAAGTGGGTATAAAAAAATCCTGATTGAATATAATTTAACGCAAAGATAATTTCTGATTGACTTTCCAAGTTATATCGGCTATATTATCTTTAGTGATCAGATTGCAGAAACTCGTGAAGCCTGCGATCGGGGGAGGGTGCCGAGGCCCCTCTCCTTTTTCTTTATCTGGAAATATTTTGCTGAGAGGTACATATGAGCAAACCATTTATTACATATACTACACAGATTGAAAAACTGAAAAGTGAAAAAAATCTGATTATTGTAGATTCTGATTTCGCGGTAGAAGCTCTGCAAAATATCAGTTATTATGCATTGATTGGTGGATATAAACATCCATTTATTGATATTCATACTCGTAAATATATTAACGAAGCACGTTTTGAAGATATCGTATCTCTTTATGAATTTGATGAAGAACTGCGTGGACTCTTTTTTAAATATTTATGCCGTGTAGAAAGAAGAATGCGTTCGTCCATTTCTTATCATTTCTGTAAAAAGCATGGGGAGCGTCAGGAAGAATATCTCAATCCTAACAATTATAACAATCTTTCAAAAAATAAAAATGGAATCGCAAAATTAATTAAGATGCTTGATATGATGGCGAAACAAAATAGGGATCATGAATACCTTGTTTATCAGCGTAATAAATATCATAATATTCCATTATGGGTGATTATGAATACACTTACTTTTGGTCAGATATCCAAAATGTTTGAATTTTTACCTCAGAATATACAGGGAACAGTTTGCCAGGATTTTGGAAATGTTAAGAAAAATGAAATGATAAAGTATTTGAAGGTCTTAACGCTGTACCGGAATGTATGTGCACACAACGAACGGTTGTTTTCTTATCATACATATATCGACATTCCAGATACATTATTACATAAAAAATTAAAGATTTCTAAAAATGGTTCAAAATACATTTATGGAAAAAATGACTTATTCAGTGTTGTTATTGCTTTTCGCTATCTACTTCCAAGGACAGATTTTATGCTATTTAAAAAGCAACTATTACACATTTTCAGGAAGTACGAAAAACAGAATTCAAATCTTAAGCTGAATGTCCTCTTTGAATATATGGGATTCCCATCAAACTGGAAAGAGATAACAAAATTTCGCAAAATATAAATTCAAATAAAAGTTTTATCTTGTTTATTGCATATTTAGAGTTGTTGCAGTATATTAATAGCAATTGGGGTATGTGTTTGCGGACATATACTTGGAGGAGTCGGGACAATCTGGCTCCTTCTTTATTGACGGTAAGTAATCCATGCAGTATTATATAAATACAAAGTAGCTCTGAATCGGATATTCAGAGTTGTAAAACGGCGGAAATATCATTGCTGGTATTTCCGCCACTTCTTTTATACATTCTTCGCACTATTCATCCCATCCACCCAATTACACAAAATCACAATCGTCTCATAATTTACATAGTTGTATGTACGCCACCCTTACGACCGCCAAGAACCTTCTCTCCTTTCAGATCCTCCCACTTGAAATCAGGCATCGCTTCTCTTGCCACAAGAAAATTCCCCGCACGCTGGGTTAACTGTGCAAAATTTACGACAGGATCCGTGGCTCCCTCCTGATAAGCATAAACAGATGCCTCTGCGCCCATAAATCCAATATCTGCCTCACCGGAAATCACAGCAGTCATCGTTTTATCTGCTCCGAATCCCGTCACCAGTGTCAGATTCAGACCTTCCTCCGCAAAATATCCCTTCTCGATTGCAACATACTGGGGTGCATAGAAAACAGAATGTGCTACCTCATTTAAAGTAACTTTGCTCAATTTCTCCTCTTCCTTATCTTTCTTTGATGCAAAAACTGTCATCGGCAGCGCCGTCACCGCCAGCATGACTGCCACCGCCAATGCGATCCGTTTTTTATTTTTCATGCAGATACTCCTTTTTTGACTTCTGATTTTAGCATATGCCAGAAGGACCTGAAGGGTTCGGAACATCATACTGAAATGGAAAGGAATTGCCTCTCCCCAAAAAATATGATAAGGTGAAGCAAATAGAATTTTTCAGAAGGAGAATCCATATGAAATATGACTTCACTTCCATCATTGACCGGCATGGCAGAGATTCCATCGCAGTAGACGGCCTGAAGGGCGATGGTTTCTCTCCTGCCCCTCCGAAAGAAGGCTTCGATGCCATCCCGATGTGGGTAGCAGACATGAACTTCCCTACTGTACCTACCATACAGCAGGCGATCATCGAACGGGCCAGTCACCCGACCTTCGGTTACTTCGAAGCCCCGCCGGAATATTATAAAGCCATCATCCGCTGGCAGGAAACACGCCACGGTGTCACCGGTCTGAAGCCCAGACACATTGGCTACGAAAATGGCGTTCTGGGCGGAGTTATCAGTGCACTGAACTGCATCTGCTCCCGCGGTGATAACGTCCTGGTTCACAGCCCGACATACATAGGCTTCACCAAAAGTCTGAAAAACAACGGCTACGAGGCCGTACATTCTCCGCTGGTAAGGGATGAAAACGGCATATGGAGAATGGATTATGCAGACATGGAAAAACAACTCCGGGAAAAGAAGATCCACGCTGCCATTCTCTGCAATCCGCATAATCCCTGTGGACGCGTGTGGGAGCGTTGGGAGCTGGAAAAAGCCATGGAGCTTTACCGAAAACATGATGTCTATGTCATCTCAGACGAGATCTGGTCTGATCTCATCCTGAACGGCCATAAGCATATCCCCAGCCAGTCCGTCAGTGAAGATGCCCGCCAGCGTACAGCGGCCTTCTACGCTCCATCCAAAACCTTTAATCTTGCAGGACTTGTTGGCAGCTATCACATTGTATACAACAGCTGGTGGCGGGATCGTATTTTGAAAGAGTCCAGTCTGAGCCATTATAATATGATGAATGTTCTGTCCATGCACGCTCTGCTTGGCGCTTATCAGCCCGAGGGTTATGAATGGACCGATGAACTATGCGAAGTACTAAGCGGAAATGTAAACTTTGCCTGTGATTACATTGACCGGCACTTTAAGGGTGTCAACGTTTCCAGGCCTGAAGGCACCTACATGCTCTTTGCCGACTGCACCGACTGGTGTGCCGCCCATGGCAAAACAATCGAGGATGTGGAAAAAGCCTGCTGGGATGTCGGTGTTGCCGTCCAGGACGGCAGGATGTTTTTCGGTTCCTGTCACCTGAGAATGAATCTGGCCTCACCCCGTTCCCGCATAGAGGAAGCCTTCCGCCGAATGGATCGGTACGTCTTCAACAGGTAAAAATCTGTTCTGCCATTCATTACAATCTATGCTATAATAAAGCTCATAACACCAGCGTTCCATCCTGTCACTTTCCGGAACGCTGTAAACAGGAGGAAATCAATATGGATATTAAAGAGGAAATCCACGCATTATCAGAAGAAATGCTCACAAATCTTGGCAGACTGGTTGCCATTGACTCCCAGCTCGGTACCCCTTCCGAGGGAAAGCCATTTGGTGAGGGCCCTGCAAAAGCTCTGGAAGAGGGACTGAAGATTGCCGAAGAACTTGGCTTTAAAACCGTAAACCTGGATAACTACTGCGGTTATGCCGAAATGGGTGAGGGCGATGAGATCGTCGGCATCGCCGGTCATCTGGATATCGTTCCTGTAGGCGGAGACTGGACCTACGATCCGTTCCGCCTTACCCGCGAAGACGATCATGTATATGGCCGCGGGACCACTGATGACAAAGGCCCTATCCTGGAAGCGCTCTATGCCATGAAGCTTCTCCGCGATCACGGCGTGAAGCTGAACAAAAGAGTCCGCCTGATCATGGGCTGCAACGAGGAAACAGGTTCCAGATGTATGGATCACTACAATCAGGTCGCAGAAGAGCTTTCCTGCGGTTTCACACCGGATGCCAGCTTCCCATGTATCCACGGCGAAAAAGGCCAGCTTGCCATGATCGCCTGCTCAAAAAACACCCGGATCATCTCCATAAACGGCGGTTTTGTATCCAATGCAATGTGTGACACCTGTACAACCGTTGTTCCCGATGAGGACGGTCTGAAGGAAAAACTGGAATCCGCACTTTCCCGGACGAAGCTCCAGGAATATAAGGTAAGCGAAGAAAATGGCAGACTCACCATCTACGCCAAAGGTGTTCCGGCCCATGCCAGCACTCCTCATCTCGGTGTCAATGCTGCAGGAGTAACCTTTGAATGCCTGGCAGAAGCAGGCTTTGAAGATGACTTTGTAGAATTCTATAACTCCCATATCGGCACTGCATGTGACGGCTCCGGCATTGGTCTGAAATTTGCAGATGAATACGGCGATCTGACGTTATGCAACGGAATCGTAAAAACAGAAAACGGTGTCATTTCCTGTACCATCGATATCCGTGTTCCGGTAACTCTTAATGAGACCGATATCCGCAAAATGTGCCAGGACAGACTGGAAGATAAAAACGGTCGTATTGAGATCACACAGATTGTTGCCCCGTTATTCTTCCCAAGAGAATCTCCGCTGGTAAATGCTCTTTACAAAGCTTACACAGATGTGACCGGCGATACCGAGCACAAACCAATGGTCATCGGAGGCGGCACTTACGCAAAATCCCTCAAAAACATCATAGCCTTCGGACCTGAAAAAGAGGGAATTGACTACCGCATCCACGGAGCCGATGAATTTATCCTGGTCTCCGGTATGGAAGAAGCGGTACTGATCTATATGGAAGCGATCAAAAACCTACTTGCGATTTGAAATCAGGAGGATAAGAAATCATGAGCACAAAAGCTGAATACGCTGCAAAATTACACGAGAATGGCTGTAATTGTGCACAGGCAGTTGCCTGTTCTTTCTGCCGGGAATTTGGCATCGATGAAAACGAGATGTTCCGTATTGCTGAGGGCTTCGGCCTTGGAATGGGTGTTATGGAAATGTGCGGTGCTCTTTCCGGAATGGCTATGATCATCGGACTTTCCAACAGCCGCGGAAACACTGAAGAAGGTTCCGGTTCCAAAGGTGACACTTACAAAAAGCTCCGCACCTATATCCAGAAATTCAAAGAAAAAAACGGTTCCTGTATCTGCCGTGAATTAAAAGGTGTAGAGACAGGCAAGGTTCTCTGCAGCTGCCCGCAGTGTATCACAGATGCGGTTGCTCTTACAGAAGAATATCTTGCGGAAAACAGATAATCTCATAAAATAAAACAGCAGAATTGTATATTCCCTGTAATCCTGGGACATACAGCTCTGCTGTTTTCTGTTTCTATTCGCTTTTCACTGTCAGATCCTTCACCCATCTGTATTTCTTATAATTCAGGTACACAACCGGAATCTTTACAAATTCATCCAGACTGATGAGCTTTCTGGTAAAAATACCGGGGCTCTTTTATTTTCCATTTATTTTTGCCCACGCCTCTTCGTCAAACTTACGATCCTTAAAGTAATATGGCTTGTCCGCATCTGTGATCTCTCAGATAAAACTTTTGTTCTGCCTCTTCTAACTCATCCCCGATCACACCGTCTTCCTGAATTTCGCCGGTGACACTCCAAACTGCTCTCGGAACAGATGATAAAAGTGGCTCACATTGGAAAATCCGCAGCACTCACAGATATCCAGGATCTCCCGGTCTGTCTGTGCCAGAAGATAAACTGCATATTTCAGACGTTCCTGGTTAATATACTGGGTAGGCGTTTTCCCACAGATCTGTTTCAGCAGCCTGCAGAGATGGCTGGGAGAGCACGGAGCCAACTCGCACATTTTCTCGTAGCCTTCCTGGAGATTTTCAATCTTTGACATATTTAAGAGAAGCTCTGACAACCAGGAAGGCATCTGATTCCAGGGATCCTTTTCATCATAAGTGAAGAAATAATCCTCCAGAAGAAGCGCAATGACACACTGTGCATGATATCTTGCATGCCGGGGATGGCTGCTGTTTACCAGCTTTCCCGCAGTATCCATTGCATCCAGAACCTTGCGGAAATTTTCCCCTTCCAGATGTACATAGGCAGGCATCTCACTGTTTATCAGTTTATCCATCTTTTCCTCCTGCTCCAGAAACAGAGAAACATTCCGGAGCACCTGGGTAGAAAAGCCCAGATTCCGGACGCAGAAATTCTCCGAATGATAAAAGTTATAGCTGTGCATATCATTGGGGCGTATAAAAAACAGATCCCCCTTTCTTACTGTCTGCACGGAATCATTGATCATATGATAGGCCGTACCCTCTGAAATGATAAAAAGTTCATAATGATTATGAGTATGTATTGGCACATGCTTGTAAATATCCGAAATCGTATAGGAAAGTCCGGACTCTCTGTTCAGCGGATACTGTTCTTTTCCAAATACCGGTATTTCCATCTTCTCTTCTCCTCCCCACTTTCTGATATCAATATACTACAAAAATCTGACAGCTGTAAACAAGAAACATAGTGTAAATTGTGATATTCTTTTACCGCATTGAAGAAGATTTTCTTATTGAAAAAGATTTCTCTGATGCAGATATTTAATTTTTAATTTTTTCAGGGAGGACTTATCATCATGTCATCATCCAAAGCTCGATTTTTTAATCCGGCTGTTGTAGGCCTGATCATGCTCAGCTTTTTTCTGGGTACCAGTGAATATACTGTGATCGGTATCCTGCCGGAAATTGCGGACGGATTCGGAATTTCACTGACTCAGGCCGGAAGCATTGTATCTCTGTTTGCCTTTGCCTATGGCCTTGGCACTCCGTTTCTGGCTGCCTATGTGGGAAAATACAACCGTTTTCGTATTACCATGCTGGGGATCTCACTGTTTGCGCTCTGCAATCTGATCTGTGCCATTGCTGTCAATTACATGGTATTTCTGGTGTTCCGTATTCTTACGGCTGTGGTTTCCGGTACTGTGGTTTCCATCTCCATGACTTATGCGGAAGATGTTGCTTCCATCCCGGAGCATATCCCAGGTGTGATCGCAGGTGTTTTTTCAGGCTTCAGTGTCGCTTCTGTTGTGGGTGTGCCTATCGCTTCCACCATCACGCAAACTTTTGGCTGGCGTGCGGCTTTTATCACGATCTTCGTGGCAACCCTGGCTCTGCTGGCGCTTCTGTTTGTGAAACTGCCGCGGCAGAACCGGCTGAAGGTCGGAAGTATTCTGGAACAGTTTAAGCTTTTTCTGGACAAAAGGATCTCCATTGGCTGTGCCATCGTTTTCCTGGCAGGCGCCTCCACTTACTGTTTCTATACTTATCTGACACCGATTTTCCAGCAGGAGCTCCATATTCCGGATTCCATGCTGAGCCTTGCGCTTCTGATCTTTGGTATTGCAGCGATCACCAGCAATGTAAGCTCCGGTCAGGTGGCAAACAAAACCGGCATCCGCATGCTGCCCCTGATCTACGTCATCCAAACTGTATGTCTGCTGCTTCTGCCTATTGCCACCCATAATCTGATAAGCGGAGGACTGGTACTGTTTATCCTCGGTGTTATGATGTATCTTCTGAACTCACCACTGCAGATGCATTTTCTGAATATCGCCACCAGAGAGCATCCTGCCTGTGTAAACCTGGCATCTTCTCTGATCTCAGTTTTCTTTAACTTTGGTATTGCAGCCGGTTCTGCCATGGGTGGAGTGATCGTAAAATATGCTGGACTTCGTTTTGTAGGGATCGGCGGTGCAGTTCCCGGTATCGGAGCGTTCATCTGTGCGATGATCCTGCTTCAGATCATGAAGCCTGGTGCGGATATCCGGTAAATAAAAATACAGCCAGGAAATTATCCGGATCTTATATCCGATATTTCTGGCTGTATTTTTATTCTCTCAATTTTCTTCTGTTACTGATGTGGTTTTACTTTCATATTCTTTCAGTCCCATAATCAGGACTTTCCTCTTTTTCTATTTCATCTCGATTCTAAATAATCTCGCTGCTTTTTCCTGCGGCATCTTCACTACAAGATTTCCATTTTCGATTTTATATTCGCACATCTCTTCCTTCGGATAGATCACAGATACTCTGCGGATCTGATCTGCATTTTCCAGAGGGATCACTGCTTCTGTTGTTCCCGGTGTCCATACGGAAAGATAAGTATTCTTCTCTGCTTTCACTCCGTAAGCAAGAACTTCGGATTTCAGAGTTCCAAAACCAAGTGGGAAGAACGGCACGCCGTCACGGACTTCCTCCCGGATCTCCTTATACAGGGAGATTCCCTCCTTCATCCGGTTCATGGAATTTTCTCCCAGTTTCCATACCATACCGCTGATATATGGGCGGAGAAGCATACCATTTACTACATTGTAGATCACATGCTCTTCTTCATCCTCATACGGATATACCCACATACCTCCCTGCTCCGGAGTTACCGCACTGGCTACGTTGGCAGCGATATTGGCATTGTAGAGATAATCTGTCTGATCACTGGTAGACTGCAGGCTTAATATCTTCAGCATACCATAATCCATACGCTGTCCGCCGGAACCGCAGTTCTCCACAACAAGCTCCGGATGATCCCGGAAGATTTCCTCATACCACTGGTGGAGGCATTCATAATGCTCACGGATGGCATCTGCACAGCTGTCACTGTTCAGGTCACTTCCATATCCCATAGTTACGTTATAGTCCACTTTAAAGTACTCTACACCGTAATCATTGATCAGCCTGTCTACTACATCACGGCAGTATTTTCGTACTTCCGGATTGCGGAAATCCAGCATATAGCGTTTATTGTCAATGTGGCGTTTTCCATGGCGGCAGACAAACCAGTCATCAGGAAGCTTGTTTGCCAGCTCGCAGGCAACTCCCATAACCTCGATTTCCAGCCAGAGTCCCATTTTCAGGCCTTTACTGTGCGCATGATCGCAGACTTCTTTCAGACCATTCGGGAATCTTCCGGATGCTTCTTTCCATTCCCCGACACGGTCCCACCAGAATCCGTCGTCATACCAGCCTGCATCCAGGCAGTAATATTCACATCCAAGCTCTGCTGCCTTGTCAATAATGGAAAGCTCCCGCTCCGTTGTAGGGTCTCCCATCAGGCAGTTCATGTAATCATTAAATACCACGTTCAGCTTCTCATCGTCCGTATTAGGTCTGCGTACTTTTCTCCGATATCTGGTCAGTGCCGCTGCCACCGGATTCAGACCACCTTTTACAACGGCTACCCCTGCCGGAACGGTTGTGAAGCTTTCTCCCGGTTTCAGATTCTTATACCAGCCGTGCTCCTGCTCTGTAGCCCCGCTTAAGGCAAGATACAGATTTCCGCCCTGTGCAGAGCCATATTCTGCCAGCCACTGTCCGGAGCTTTCAATCTGGAAAATATACGTCTCCCCCGTTTCTCTGTCCTCGGCAATTCCCATGGGAAGATACTCACAGGTAGACCAGGTGCCCTTTCCACTGTAACAATAACGGTTCAGACCATATCCCTGATGATTGAAGCCATCTACGACCATTCCGTTTAAATTCAGCGTTTCTGCATCGTATTTCTGCCACTGTGCCTCACAGCACCAGCTGTTAAACGGCACATAGATATCTGTTTTTTTATAATAAGGCTTCTCGCCGCCTCTGGAGATTCCCTGATACATAAAGGAAGAAACATAAGTCAGCCCCTGATCCTCGCTTCCCTCATTGATGACCTCTGTCCAGGTCTGTACTGCCGGCACTCCGTCAAACAGGCGCATATGATATACCGCCTTCAGCTTTTCCGGGGAAACCATTACGATCTCCAGCTCTTTTCCGCCATCCTGTTCCTTCAGCTCATGGTTCTCATAAACAAAATCCACAGAGGACTGATTAATGTTGTTTTTGTAAGCATGCATGTTCAGGTTTCCAGTGCCGCTTCTGTGAATCTCAACAGCCGGGTAACAGATATCCTCCTTCGGCTCCATGATTGCTTTTTTTACTTCCTGTGAAGAAAAATCTGCCAGCTCTACCACGCCGTTTTCCCGGATACGGAACCGGATATCCAGGCCATTCTCATGTAATTCGATCATTTTCATGTTTTCATTTTTATAGCTCATAGAAAATACCCTCCGTTTTTCTGATTCTGATCACAGTATAACATTTGTTTTTTTATGAGGTGACAGGTATCATCCCCTGAATGTAAAAATGCAATATATTGTCGTATTTATTTTTGCGTGATATACTTATTTGCAGACAGCAAAGGGTACATTCAGGCGGGCAGAGTTTTTTAACCGGATATCTGCATCTGTCTGACTCGAAATTTACAGCTGAAATATTTACATTCCGTTTCGCATCGTACTCAGGAGGTTTTTTCATGCCAGATATTTTCCAGGACTCTTCCCAATATTTCCATATTTCTGCTTTTTATGCTCTCTCCCTGCCTTATTATCATATGGAGCATCACACACATTCCAGCTATGAGATTATGTATATCACCTCCGGTTCCTGCCGGGTTTTCTGCCTGGACGGCACGCAGGACACAGAATTCCCACTGAAATCCGGGCAATTTATCTTTATCCGGCCGGATGTACCTCACAGGCTGGAGATTCCAGACGGTTTTCCCTGCTCGATCCTGAATCTGGAATTTTCCCTTACTTCCAAAAAAAGCCCGGTTGCTCTGGAGCTTCTCCTGAAAAAGGATCCCGGATTTTCCCGGTTCTGGAATTTTACGGACGTCTCCCAGGGCTTCTGCTCTGGCACGGATTCCCGCAGCTTCGGATACAGCCTGAAGGATCTGCTCACATTTTTACAACAAAATTCCGGTCAGATACAAAAGGAAGAATTCCTCTTCTTTCTTCTTTTCAGCCGTATGCTTACAGAGCTTGCATTCTGCGCCCGCTCCAGCCGGAGCACCCAGGGAATCGTCTATCTGAAAAAAGCGCTCCGCTACATTGATGAGCATTATCTGGAAGACATTGATATTCCTGCCATCTCCGCATATGCAGGGATCAACAAATCCTACCTGCAGGCGCTCTTTACAGAAAAAAACGGCTGCACCATCAATACCTATATCAACCGCAAGCGTATGGAACAGGCCGCCTTTCTTCTGTGCAACAGTACTCTGCGCATTACGGATATTGCCTTTTCTTCCGGATGCAACAGCCGGCAGCATTTTGCACATACCTTCGAAAAATTTTATCATATGAGCCCTTCCAGGTACCGAAGCCTTCATACCCGTCCTCTCCGTTCGGATACTCAAAAGAAACGCTATCATATGATTGACGGACTGAAGCTGGAAAGTGAACCCTTTCCTCAGGAATAAAACTTACTTCATACCCCTGCACCTTCAGGCTGATACCTGCGATCCAAGTCTGAGCAGCCCAAAAAAAGCGGCCAGGCACGAAGCTCTTATCTCTTCGATAACCTGGCCGGCTTTTTATATTTATTTTGAAAAAATTTCTATGGGAGCAGATTCTGCATACTCTTCAGGCTGATCGCCAGTGTGGAGGTATTATGCAAAAGTGCGGATGAAGTCGGCTGCAGGATACCTGCAACGCCACAGGCGATAAGGCCTGCGTTAAAGGTAATAATAAAACGGTAATTGCGTCTGATACGCTTCATCAGTGCATTGCTGATCTCTTTCAGAACAACAAGCTCCTGAAGATCATCTGCACTTACAGTAATATCTGCGATCTCCCGGGCAATTTCAGCACCATCACTGATGGCGATACCGACATTGGCTGCGGAAAGTGCCGGAGAATCATTGATTCCGTCACCTACCATGATAACCTTTCTTCCGGCTGCCTTTTCTTTTTCGATGAAGTTGGCCTTATCCTCCGGAAGTACCTCGGAATAATATTCGTCCACTCCCACACGTCTGGCAATGGCTGCTGCTGTACGCTCGCTGTCCCCTGTCATCATAACGATCTTGGAAATTCCTGCCCCACGCAGTGCTTCTACAGAAGCTTTCGCTTCCTCACGAAGGGGATCTTCAATACAGATCACTGCCGCAAGGCGTCCGTCAATGGCAAGATACAGATGAGAATACTCTTCCGGAATATTGTCGAATTTCTCCCTGCCTTCCTCCGGGATCAGACATTTCTCATCTTCAAATACAAAGTGATAGCTTCCGATCACGGCCTTATGGTTTTCGATCGTAGTGGAAATTCCATGCGCTACTACATATTCAACCTTGGAATGCATCTCCTCGTGTGCCAGATGTTTCTTCTTGGCTGCACTGACAACGGCTTTCGCCATGGAATGCGGGAAATGCTCTTCCATACATGCGGCGATACGAAGCATTTCATCTGGATTATTGTTATCAAACGGAACCACGTCCACAACGGTCGGTTTCGCTTTTGTCAGAGTTCCGGTCTTGTCAAATACGATGGTATCTGCCTCTGCCATTGCCTCCAGATATTTACCGCCCTTAACTGTAACTTTGTGTGTACCGGCCTCACGGATTGCGGACAATACGGAGATCGGCATTGCAAGCTTCAGCGCACAGGAGAAGTCTACCATCAGGATCGCAAGAGCTTTGGTAGCGTTTCTGGTAATCAGATATGTAAGTGCTGTTCCTCCAAGAGTATAGGGAACCAACTTATCTGCCAGATGCTCTGCCTTTCCCTCCAAAGAAGATTTCAGCTTCTCAGACTCCTCGATCATGGTGACGATCTTGTCATAACGGCTGGAACCTCCTACTGTCTTTACGCGGATGGTGATCTCACCTTCCTCCACAACAGTGCCTGCATAGGCAACGCTGCCCTCTTTCTTGCATACCGGTACAGACTCGCCGGTAAGAGAAGCCTGGTTGACCATAGCCTCTCCATCCGTAACACTTCCGTCAAAAGGAATTACGGTACCCATACGTACAACAACCTCATCTCCCGGCTGGACCTCTCCGGACTCTACCAGGATCTCCTGATCCTGTCTCTTCAGCCATACCTTGCCAACATTCAGGGACATGGTTCTTGCAAGATCACCTACGGATTTCTTATGTGTCCACTCTTCCAGGATCTCTCCGATCCCAAGCAGGAACATGATGGAGCCTGCAGTACCGAAGTCCTGACGTAATACAGACACTCCAATTGCAGTGGCATCCAGAACCGGCACCTCGATCTTACGGTGAAGAAGTGTATCAATTCCCTTCCAGATGTATTTCAGGGAAGTAGCTGTTGTATAAATGGCATTCAGCGGATATGGCAAAAAAAGCCTTCTTCCATAATGACAGATCACTTTGGAAATCAGCTTCTCCTGATATTCTGCATTCAGTGCTCTCCCTGAGCTCTGCAGCACCTGTGAAGGAACCTCTACATCCTGATAATGAAATTCGCTGATGCCACGGATAACCGCTGCTCTGCTGCCCCGATAATTTATAACTGCATCACAGGTTCTCTCGTATACCTTAGCAGAAGCCACTCCATCAAGGTTCTCGAGATAATACAGCAGCGTATCTGCTTGCCCGTAACTCATTCTCTTCTGAGCAAGATGGATACGAAGCCGGCCTCTTGTCTCATGTTTGATATAAAATTTCACGGAAAATCGCCTCTTTACTCTGCTGTCTCTTCTGCTGTCTCTTCTGTTGCTTCTTCTGTCTCTTCTGCTGTTTCTTTGAATGCATCCTCAGCTACAGTTTCCTCTGCTTCTGTCTCAACATCCTCTACAGCTTCTTCAGCTGCTGCTCTTTCCTCATTGATCTCCTTAGCTTCAGCGAAAATATCTTCAGCGTTCTCCTGCAGATTCGTAGCTGTTTTCATAATGCAGTCCTTAGCTCTTAAAACGGCTGCTGTGCATCCTGTGTAAAGCTTCTTCGCATCCTTGCTTGTAAGGATCTTGATTCCTGCTGTTCCGAAAAGAACGCCTGCTGCAAAAAGTCCTGATTTTTTGAATTTAAAGTCTGCCATAATAAGTATCCTCCTGATATATGATTTTTATTTTTTCTGATTTCCGGTGAGGATTTTTTCATGTCCGCCCCGATATTTTCATCATTATAAAATGTCTGTAAGAAAAAGTCCAGTGTTTTTTTTGTGTTTTTGATACAATTTGTTGAATTTTCAGTTATTTTTGCCTAACAGTTATTTTTTACTAATAGTTTAATTTGTCTAATTATTAGTCTGCACAAACCTCTTCTTTCCTATTATATTGTGCCATAGCTTTTCCATACTCACCCGACCTCATGAACAGGCAGCAGTGCCAGGGTACGGATATTCTGCTCACTGATCTCTCCGCAGGCCCGAAGTCCTGCAAGGATCACTTCATTAAGCTTCTGCCCGGACAGATGGCATATCGTATCATCATCCAGTTCTACTGCACAGGCTCCTTTTGTGCTGCATGCCACGCGATACATATTCTTTCGGCTGATAGCACCGATGGACTCCAGTGTATTGATCATACGATATACTGTGGCCACACCGATTCCTGGATCCAGTGCGAAAGCCCTGTAATAGATTTCCTTACAGCAGGAGCACTCTCCCTCCAGGATAATATCCAGAAGGATCTTTCTCTGTCTGGTGATGCGGAATCCCTTCTCCTTCAGTTTCTCTATAATAAGATCCCTCTGCATCTCTGTATGACGGTAGCATCCTGTTTTTTTCTCTTCTGTTTCAGCTTCTGCAATATGCATTCTGATCCCTCCTTTATTGAGAAAACTTTTCTTTTATCTAATAAGTTAGTATACTCCAACTTCAGTTAGCTGTAAATAACTTATTTGAACTTTTTTTACATATTGAAGATTCTGCGTTACGGTACACTGGAAACCGTCGTTTTGACAAAATGACGAAAAATCCCCTTTCATTTTTTCGTCAGAATGACAAGAAACTGCCGGAAACTTTGTACGATTCAGCTCTAGCCCTTTTCCCTCATTTTCGATATACTGTTAACCAGCAAAGGAAATTACGTAAAAACAATATATTAATTTTGGAGGGAAACAACAATGGCAAGTTTATCATTATCTCACATTAATAAAACTTATCCGAACGGCTTCCAGGCAGTTAAAGATTTCAACCTGGAGATTGAAGACAAAGAATTCATCATCTTCGTAGGACCATCCGGATGTGGAAAATCTACAACACTTCGTATGATCGCAGGTCTTGAGGAGATCAGCGGTGGTACACTTAAGATCGGTGACAAAGTCATGAACGATGTTGAGCCTAAGGACCGTGATATCGCAATGGTATTCCAGAACTACGCTCTGTATCCTCATATGACAGTTTATGATAACATGGCATTCGGACTTAAGCTTCGTAAAGTTCCGAAGGACCAGATCGACAAGGCTGTTCGTGAAGCAGCAAGAATTCTTGACCTTGACAAGCTTCTTGATCGTAAACCGAAGGCTCTTTCCGGTGGTCAGAGACAGCGAGTTGCTATGGGACGTGCTATCGTTCGTAATCCTAAGGTATTCCTTATGGATGAGCCTCTTTCCAACCTGGATGCTAAACTTCGTGTACAGATGCGTATCGAGATCTCCAAGATTCATCAGAGACTTGGTGCTACAATCATCTATGTAACACATGACCAGACAGAGGCTATGACACTTGGTACCAGAATCGTTGTTATGAAAGACGGTGTTGTTCAGCAGGTTGATACACCACAGAACCTGTATCAGAAACCAGGTAACCTCTTCGTTGCTGGATTCATGGGATCTCCGCAGATGAACTTCCTTGATGCTGTTATCTCCGAGAAAGGCGGTAATGTAGTTGCTACGATCGGTGGTGAGCATGAGGTTATCGTTCCGGCAGCTAAAGCTAAAGTCCTGAAAGATAAAGGCTATGTTGGAAAGAAAGTTGTTCTTGGTATCCGTCCTGAGGATATCCATGATTCTCAGATGTTCCTTGAGACATCTCCAAGCAAACCAATGAACTCCGTAGTTAAAGTTTACGAGCTTCTTGGTGCTGAAGTATTCCTGTACTTCGATGTTGACGGAACTCAGGTTACAGCACGAGTTGATCCTCGTACAACAGCTAAGACCGGTGATCCGATCAGATTTGCATTCGATATGGAGAAAGCTCACTTCTTCGACAAAGAGACAGAGCTTACTATCACAAACTAATTCTCATCGAATCATAAAAACAGAATGTAACCCCGGGGATATGATTTCCCGGGGTTTTCTTTTTATTTCACTAGTTTTATTTTACATCAGAAAGGACGCTTTTTATGAAAATACAGCAAACAATTCAAAAATCTCTGGATGACTGGAACCGGATCAGCGGTCTTGATTTCTGTATTCTGGATGAAAATGACCAGATATACATTTCCACAGGGAACCGCCGACTTCCTTCTTCTGAAAAGCTTGCTCAGTTCCGGGAGGATCCTGCCTTATGCATCTCCAATCACAGCTGCAGTCTGTACAAGCTGAACAACGCACCTCAGAGCAATATGCTTCTGATCGTATGGGGCTCCGGAGAGCAGGCTTCTACCATCGGAGAGCTTGCTGTCTGCCAGGTAGAAAGTCTCCTAACCGCCTATACGGAAAAAACAGACAAGAACTCCTTTATGCAGAATCTTCTCCTGAACCGCTATTCCCAGGTAGAGGCTTTTAACAAGGCTGCCCGTCTTCATATCACACCTACTGCCCGCCGTGCGGTATTTCTTGTAGAAACCAAGCAGCACAAGGACGAAAATGCCCTTGCTACCATCCGTAACATCTTTTCTGCCCGTACACGGGATTTTATCACTGCACTGGATGATTCCGGCATCATCGTAGTACGTGAGCTTCAGAACACCGAAAGCTACGAAGAGCTGGATGGTATCGCCTGCATGCTGGTGGATATGCTCAATACAGAAGCCATGACTTCTGCCTGGGTTTCCTACAGCAATGTTGCAGATGATATCATGGAGCTTTCCGACGCCTACAAGGAAGCCCGCACTGCTCTGGAGGTCGGCAAGATCTTTTATGCTGACAAAAACGTTTTCGGTTACAACCGGCTGGGCATTGGCCGTCTGATCTATCAGCTTCCCACTCAGGTCTGCAACATGTTTGTAGGCGAGATCTTCGGAGAAGAATCCCTGGAATCTATTGACGACGAAACCCTCAATATCATCCGGACCTTCTTTGAAAATAACCTGAACCTTTCTGAAACTTCCAGACAGCTCTATGTGCACCGGAATACTCTGGTATACCGTTTTGAAAAGCTGCAGAAACGTTTTGGCCTGGATATCCGTACCTTTGAGGATGCACTGGCCTTCAAGCTTGCCATGATGGTGTCCGATTACATCACCTACTCCGGAAATCATGGAAAATAGATTCTGCCCGTAAAAATCCATCAAAAATTCCGGAACACAAAAAAGCCCCGGAAACAGCAGATAATGTCTGTTTCCGGAGCTTTCTTTATTTCAGCAACATCAGATGCTCCGGTGGAAGATACAGATATTCCGGAAGATCTTTATCCGGATCCTCCGTAAAGCTGTTTTTGGGACGCATCCACCATAATCCGGCAGCATTCTCTTCTGCTTTGTTCCGGATCATATACTGATGTTCAAATGTAGTTTCTATGTATTGGTCTACCCGCACTGCCATACAGTTCTCACCCGGCTTTGATTCCGGGCGGATCCAGTGACCGCGTATCCCTACGTAAGTAATGTCCTCATCTACGTTTTCTTCGGTATGGAGCTTCATTTTCCAGTCCGCCGCATAGATCTCGTGAGATCCCAGCCTCTCCGCTCTGGAAAAATTCTTACAGCCGGTAAGCTTTGCTGCTTCCAGAAGTCCCGGTCTCTCAAACAGCTGCTTTGTCTCCCCTGTCACAAGGATCCTGCCTTCATGTACAATGGAAAGCTCCCTGCAGAATTTATAGGCCTCATCTCTGCTGTGTGTCACAAGGATCATATCTCCCGGATAGTCCTTGAGGAAATCCTGCATCTCTCGCTGGAGCACATCCTTCAGGTAACCGTCCAGTGCGGAAAACGGCTCATCCAGAAGAATAGCTTCCGGCTCTCCGATCATCATTCTGGCCAGTGCCACTCTCTGCTGCTGTCCGCCGGAAAGCTGTGAGGGCAGGCGCTTCTCCAGCCCCTCCAGATGATATCGCCGAATCAGATCTGCCACCTTTTCCCTGGCGGAGGCTTTTTCCCCACGATAACCACAGCGGATATTCTGTTCCACTGTCATGGTTAGGAACAAAGCATAATTCTGAAATAGATATCCGATCCGTCGCTTCTGCGGTTTCAAATTGATCCCCTTTTCAGAATCAAACACTGTTTTTCCATTGATGATGATTCTTCCCTTATCCGGTGTTTCGATCCCTGCAATACAGCGTAAGGTCATGCTTTTTCCGCTGCCGGAAGCGCCAAGAAGCCCAATGGATGCCGAACTGCCTTCAAAATCCACCTTTAGGGAAAAATCACGGAAGTTTTTTTCGATATTTACTTTGACTGCCATCAGATCCACCTTCTTGTCTTCATTCCTCTTCCGGATACGATATTGATCAATGCCACGATCACAAAGGAGATCAGCACGATCACAATGACCCAGAATCCTGCAGTTCCGTAATTTCCGGCTGCTGTCTCTGATGCAATCGCAACAGAAACTGTTCTGGTTTTTCCAAGGATATTTCCGGCAAGCATGGAGGTTGCGCCATATTCTCCGATCGCGCGTGCAAATGCCAGCACTGTTCCGGATGCAATCCCCGGTCCTGCCGCCGGCATGACTACTCGCCAGAATATCCGGCTGTCGCTCATCCCCAGAGTCTGACCTGCATGGATAAGATTTATATCCACCTGTTCAAAAGCAGCCCGTGCATTGCGGTACATCAGCGGAAATGCGATCACTGCCGCTGCAATCACACAGCCCTTCCAGGTCTGCACGATCTTAATATCAAAATTATCCAGAAGAAAGCTTCCGAAGGGCCTTTTCAGGCTGAAGATCAGAAGCAGAAAAAATCCAGCCACTGTAGGAGGAAGTACTAGCGGAAGAGTAAGGATCCCGTCCAGTACTGCTCTGGCTCCCGGCTTCAGTTTCATAATCTTTCGGGCACAGAATATTCCCAGAAAAAAAGCGATCACTGTCGCTGCCAGACCTGTTTTTAAGGAAATCCACAGAGGACTCCAGTTTATTTCTCTCAAAAATTCTGCCATATTTCATTCCTGTGTAAGCATTTACTGTGTTTCAGTATTTACTGCCGATTTTCTACATCATGCTCATTTGGATGTACTGTCTGCGGAAGCTGTGCTGTCCTCAGCCTCATATGCTGTAAATCCATAATCCTCAAATACCTTAATTGCTGCGTCATACTCTACATAATCAAGAAAAGCCTCTGCTGCCTTTGTATCATCTTCAGATGCTTCCTTGTCCTCGATAAGTCCCACAGGATAAAGAACCGGCGTCTTAAGGCTGTCTGCCGGTGCCTCTGCGATGATATCTACTTTATCAGTAACAGATGCAGCATCTGTCGCATATACAACACCAACCTCATTACTTCCTTCACTGACTGCTGCAAGTACATCCGTTACATTCTTGCACTCGTTGATCTCCATTTTGTTTACATCGTCCATGATTCCAAGATTGCTAAAGATCTCACGGGAGTACTGTCCCACCGGAACATCCTCTCCTGCAAGCGCCAGATTCTCAGCGTCTGTGATATTCTCGAATCCTGTTACCTTTGTCTCTCCGTCCTTTGGTTTGATCAGAACGACTTTGTTCTCAAGAAGATCCTTAACGGTGTCTTCCTTTGTCAGTTTTTCCTCTGTGAGGGCATCCATCTGTTTATCTGCTGCTGAAAAGAAAAGATCGCAGCGTGCACCTTCCTCGATCTGTGTCTGCAGTGTACCTGAGCTGTCTGCACTGTAATAGATCGTTACATTCGGATAAAGCTCATTGAAATCCTTCTGGATCTCCTCCATGGAATTGCTGAGGCTGGCAGCGATAAAAGCATAAACCTCTCCCTTCAGGTTCTCATCACCTTTCACTTCTTTGTCTGCTGCAAAAACAGTTCCGGTCATAAGGCCTGTTGTTAAAATTCCCGCGGTAAGAGCTGCTAAGATTTTTTTCTTCATCTTTTGCTTCTCTCCTTTTCCGTTTCATTCAGTTTTGTTTAGTTTTGAATGGTTTCGTCTAATTTTACCGAAAGGAAAGTTTCTTGTCAAGCTATAAGGCATTGCTGTTTTTCTCTCCAAGTGCTATCATAAATGCATAGCTGACAAGCTTCGTTTCTTATCATGAGTGGCTTGCAGCACTCCTGATACGGACAAATCCCACATCATGTTCATTGCTCTGTACAACGGAAGCATAGAACTTGCCTGATCCGGTTCATTCAATATTCAAGAGAAGGAGAATTACCTATGAAACTCAGTGCACGTAATCAGTTAAAAGGAAAAATCATCAACATCAACCAGGGAGCTGTAAATTCCATCGTTTCCATTGATATCGGTGGTGGAAATATCATCACTGCTACCATCTCCTGTGCGGCGGTGGAAGAACTTGGACTGAAAGTAGGCTCTGATGCTTACGCAGTCATCAAAGCAACCAATGTTATGGTAGGTATCGATGAATAAGGTTTACACAGCCCAGGAAGTGGCAGATAAGCTGAAGATCAAAAAGTCAACGGTATATGACCTGATCAAGCGGGGAGAGCTGCCATCCTCCAAAGTCGGCAAACAGTTGCGTGTCAGCGAGGAACAGTTGTCTCAGTATCTTAATAATCCGGAATGTTCTTCCCCTTCTGTTCAGTCTCACAATTATCAGCCGGAAAGTTCTCTTCTGAAAAGAGATTATCTTCTGCATTCCAGTGGACTGATCATCAGCGGGCAGGCTTCTCCGGCTCTGGATCTTCTCCTGAATCAGCTTCCCACACACCCGGACAGTCTGCCGATTCTGCAATCTCACATGAATACCTACAACGGACTGTATTCTCTTTATTTTGAAAAAGTCCACATTGCCTGTGCATCCGCCTCACCGGAAGATATCCATAGCCTTGTACCCGGTATTCCACTGACTGTGATCTCTCTGTGTCAGTATCCCGTCGGCTTCTATGTAAAAAAAGAAAATCCCAAGAATATCCGGGGATTTTCTGATCTTACACGGGCAGATATTATTTTTGCGAACCGCGAAAAAGGAAGCAGCCGTCGTATCCTTCTTGACCGTACACTTCTATCTTCCGAAATTTCACCGGATTCCATATCCGGATATCGAAATGAGCTTGTTACCGATCACTCCACGGCTGCTGCGGTGGCTGGCGGACAGGCAGACATAGCTCTTGGCGAGGCCTGTGTAGCGAGAAGCTTTCCGGAGCTGGATTTTCTTCCTGTTTGCCAGGAATCACTCTTCCTGGTTATGCAGACTAAAAATCTGAGCACCCCCGGCTTTCAGGCCGTAGCGGAAACCATTGCATCCGAACCTTTCCGTCGGTTCTTGTCTCTCCAGACCGGCTACGATACCACAGATACCGGAAACATCCGGCATATTAAAGGATAAAGAAAAATCTTATCTGTGAAATTCTTCCGCAACCATTTCTTTGATGATAATACAAAATCAGCCAGCACGTTCATGAATGCCCTCGGGCTCATGACTGCTGGCTGATCTTTATGTATTCAGATATTGATATACTCTTGAAGAAATCGAACGGATTCCGTGCAGTAAATGATCTTCGGAAGCTCCTTCAGAAAATATACATAATACATAATTTGTTTTCTTTCCATAGATGATCGCCATATCATGCTGAACTGAGCTTGTTTCACCCGTTTTGTTCGCACACACTACACCTGCCGGAAGGCCTGATGGAATTTTGTATCGTTTCGTCTGATGCAGTAAAAGATTTAACATTTCTCTGGAATACTGTTGAGAAACGCACCGACCTCTATAGATTTTTTCTAAAAGCATTCCACAATCTTTTGCAGATGCCGTGTTACGCCAACCATCACTGCTCCAGGCTGAGGAAGATGGATGCAAGGAACTGTGGCAGCCGGTATTTTTGTAACCGTTCTTTCGAAGATATTGGTTCACTACAGCCGTTCCTCCTACAAAGCTTCCACCCCCTTGACGCCTTACCAGTTCATTATAACATTCATTATCACTGACGGTGATCATATCCCACAGCAGGCTGTACACACCGGAGCTGTATTGCATTTTTCCCTGACGAATCTGATCATAGACGGATGCCATCACAAACGCCTTGATCGTACTTGCCGGATACATTTCCTGATCATTTATATTTACAACATTTCCTGTTTTCAGATCTTTTATATAAACAGACCAGTTTCCACCGTAGGCAGAAGCAAAACTCTCTAATTCCGATTTAAACTCACTTAAGGCATACTCTGATCTTGTACTTTTTCTTCCCCTCCAGTCCACATACTGACCATCCGGTGTTTTCATATTTTTCGCAATGGTTCCGTTAGATTTCAGGTAATAGCCATCTTTCCACCGGTTCACCAGCATTTTTCCATTTTGATCTACATAATATTGCTGGCCATCACAGGTTACCCACCCTGCCTTCTGTGCCATTCTTCCGTTATCATTGCCAAAATAATAGATTCCGTTAAACTTTTTTCCCTGAACTGTTTTGTTCATTTTATGAAAAGACGGACGCATGCAGATTCTTCCGGTTCCATAGAAATAATAATAACCACTTTTAAAATTACGCCCACCGAATCTTCTCTGTCTTATATAACGTACTGTTCCACGATCAGCCAGTTTTCCGTACGCTTCCACATAATAAATGCCTGCGATAATTTTTTTGCCCCGCACGTTCTGTTCAGCTACGTTTACAAAGCCACGCTCTCCCTTTGAAATTCTTCCATTGGAGTCTGTGATGTGGTATTTATCAAAGCGGACACCAGAAACTGTCTTTTTATCGAAATAATACACGGATTGTTTTCTCAAAAGTTTTCCGTTTTTGTCAAACATATAAAATCCTGTTTTTAAAAACTCTGTCTTTGGAATTGACAAATAACGCAATCCGCTAAGTTTTCGCTTCTTTGAATCTTTCAGATACCAGTTTCCGCCGGATTTCTGAAGATAATTTCCACTGTTATCCCAAAATCGTACTGTTCTTTCAGCAGCCTCGACCTTTATCTCTGTACTTCTGATACCAATAATGCCTCCAAAAATCATTACTAATATCATCCAATATATACAAACTATTTTCTTTGCTTTCATACTTTAACAAGACCTGCCACAGACGATGACAGGTCTTTCTCCTTTATCTTTATTATCCTATTTTCACACAGATGTTCTGGATCAGGCGGTTGTATCCGCTTACCTTTTTCAGCCATTCCAGCGCTATGGACACGGCCAGTGAAGCCAGCAGAAGCGTCAGTGTATTGGTCAGAAAATATCCACTCACATACACAAAAGAATATTGTCTTATAAATGTATGTATCAGAAATATATTCATGGAATGTTTTCCGAGAAACAGTAAAATCTGTCGCACTCCCGGAATAACATTAATAAATTCGCAGCAAAATGCCATAAATACAATTGGATACACACCCCAGTGGATCTCACTGTATACCTTCAGCGGCAAAGTTCTGTAGGCTTTATACAAAATAAACACCGCAAGAAGTTCCAGAAGAAATTTGAAAACATGCTTCACTCCAACATTCCATATCCTAAACCATCGGTTAAACAAATCATACTTGGCTACACACATTCCCATGAGAAATACCGGTAAAAATGCATAAATACCTGTAATTCCCATAACCTCCATGGAAATTGTCCGCGGAAATGCCGCAACAGCCACAAGAATAAATACCAGATATTCTTCCTTTATCATAAACAGCGGCACGCACATGATAAAAATGATCGCCGCGCTCATATACCACCAGGTTCCGTTCAGAGTCGAAGTTCCGAAAAGTTTCGCCAGACCAAAAAAATCCAGCACCATTGCGCTAACACCTTTGGCAATATTTCCGTTTCCGAAATATCTGGTCACGGCATAGCCGTTATAAAGCTGTAAGATCACAACAGAAAGCCCCCATATGATCCAGAACCCTCCCATTGTTTTTATCAGTCTTTTGGCTGTCCACTTACCAGGTGTGGAATTATTTTTTCTGTAACTGAGATACAGTCCGTATCCGGAAATAAATGCATAGATCGGTACACAGATCTTAAATGTTCTGCACAGATACATGATCCGATCTGCCGAAAACGGAGTGAAAACAACATTCAGTCCCTCAAATCTGTCTTGACTCAGATACATATGATGGAACAGCATCATAACAATGGCAATGCCCTTTATCGCCTGAGAATTATATTTATCAAACTTTATTGCCTGCTTTCCTTCCAAAATCCAACCTCCATATTACCGATTCTCGATGATTCTCTCATACACACGTTTGGAACAGTTACGGTCATTAAATGCAAAGGTCTCATCCATTCGTTTCCGATATTCCTCTTTCATCTGACAGCTGTCTGCCATATATTCAATGATCCGTTCCACAGTTCCGTCCAGTGTATGTTCCACCTCTCCAAAGCCATCTCTCTCATAGTCAAAGTATCCCTCTGTGTAGGAATGCGCACCACTGAAAAAGCTGTCTCTGTCAAACTGGGAGTATACGATGGGTTTTCTCAGGTATGCAAAATCAAAGGCAACCGAAGAATAGTCCGTGATCATCAGATCTGTCTGGGCAAAAATGTCCTTGTAGGAATAAGACGAATCCATAAATTTTACCCGTGGATCATGGCGGAACATATGCAGGCCGTCAATGGTATTTGGGTGAGGCATGAAGCAGATGGTATATCCGTATTTCTCTGCCGCTCCCAGAAGTTTTTCGTTGTTGAGAAGATCATCATAAAAATGGAAGTATTCGCTTTCCTGAAATTCTTTTCCAAGCTGCCATACTCCTCTGGCATCGGTTCCTGAGGAAAGGCTCTTGCGCCAGGTAGGCATCACCGTCACATACTTGCGTTCATCATGGACCAGACGGTCATAACGTGGCATTCCCGTAAGCCAGATATTTTTTTCCGGATAAAAATAGTCATAGGTAAAGGCAGAATCATACTCCGGCTTTGTGCTGACGATAAATCCGAAAAGATTACGGTTGTATTTGTTCAGCCACTTGGACTGGTTGTCTTTGGTAACACCATGCTGCAGAAATACCAGCTTTTTGTCATAGATGATATCGCGGTACAGATACTCCAGCTTTCCAAAAGGATTGATCACCGGTTTGTTAGCCTGGGAGGACAGTGAAAATTCATTCAGCAGGAACAGAAGCTTATGCTTCCAGGAAAAAGGCTCCACAACCTTTCCAAGCTTCCTCATTTCCACATAATCCTGTGTATCCTTGTTGACTACAAAATAAGGCTCCACCGTAGGGTCCGGATTGGCGCAGAGATAGCGGAACATCACTTCGCCGTTGTCATCTCCGCGTGTTGTACGATCGGAGATCAGCCAGATCTGCTTTTTCTGCTTTGCCTTCTGCATCTCGTAGAGCTTACGCACGAGAACTGCCTTTTTTCCGGCCTTTCCCTGAGAAAATATTGCTTTGGTGCGTTTTTTCTTCAGCTTTTTCTCTCTGCTCTGGCTGTATGGCTCTACAGTTACTTCATACTGATGGCCCAGAACTTTTGCATCTTCCTGATCCTCTCCACGGATCATCCGGACTTTTTCGTTAAGATACAGAAGCTTATCCTCTATATGAAGGAAAAGCGGCAGCTTCTTTGTAAATGGCACATATTTTCCGTAGGAAATATTGTACATTTTATTTACATGTCCATCTGTGCCTGTACCCCAGCTGATAAACTCACTGATCTCAGAAAGCGGAATGTCCACGATATACAGCTTCTCAACGGCACTTTCTTCCCTGCACCAGCCGGTTCTTCCCAGTGTATATTTCCATCTGGCTTCATAGGTGCTGCCACCAGTCATCATATATGCACGGTTTGTCCTGCTCACAGGCTCCACAATGGAAAATTCACAGTGCAGCTGGTCTTTTTCCGGCTGGAATATCTTGACATTAAGATTATCATATATGGGATTCAGGATCGTGTCCGCCTGATCCGGGAATTTTTTTCGGATATCCGGATAATATTTCCGGAGAAGATATACTTTGTTTGCCCTGCTGAGATGCTGATTGGACATCACGATCTCCGGAAACTCCATCTGTTTCAGGAAGCTTTCGATGTCTTCCTCATATCTGCATTTTTTCTCTTCATCAAGCTCCTCGTTATCAAATATGATATCAGCCATTTTTGCGCTGTAATACAGCAGCACATAATCTGCATTTTTTTCATGAACAGGATTTTCTTTTCTTCTGCAGTCTGCGATCTTTCGGAAAAATTCCTGATAAAATACTTCCAGTTGCTTCGGATCCTGCAGCATATTCTTCCAGTCCTCCACCATGAGATGGTCCGCAAGGATCTGCACATAGATATCTTCCCCTGAAGTCACTCCCAGACTCCGGCAGCTTACAACGGACTGATATACCATAGTCATCACATCCAGATACCATATCTCCGGACGGATCTCGGATACCCATTTCACCTGATCTGCTGCAAATGTATAAGCGGCATACAACTGATGCAGAAGATATACATTGTTATCCAGCGTTGTTTTTTCGGTGAAACGGTCACAGTAGTTATTATGCTCCCGCACATGGATATTTCCTTTTCCACGGATCTTTGTTATGACAACATCTCTGTTGTCTTCCTCAAAGCAGCGTCTGACCTCTGCACTGGATTTTGGGGAAAAACAGATTCCGGCTTTTGCAAAAACGACATAGTTTCCGGCTATCTTATCCTTCAGCTCTGCCACAAGATCCCCGCATTCCAGTCCGTCAATATATAAAAGATCCCTGTCATCCAGCATCTCCCGGAAACGGGAATCTTCCGGATTGAACGCTCCGTAGATCTTATCCAGCTCTTCGTCCTTGAGCTCTTTCTCCTTTTCTCCGGCTTCTTCCAACTCCCTCATGTCCCGTTCATCAGGGATATCCATATCTCCTGCTGTGCGTACTGCAAGGATCTGTACCGTTCCTTTAGGTGTGACCTCACGTACATTTTTAAAGGTTCTGTAAAGCTTTGCGGTATCTTTTGCAAAAACAACTACTGAAAATTCATACTCCCTGTTCATATTGCTCCTTTTGTATCCTTACATTAAAATTTTTTCTCTTTCAGCCTTCTTTTCAGTTTGTCCGGTATTTGAGCATTGGCTATATATTCATAGATTCGTTTGCTATTGTCATTGTCCCTGTAGGGAAGAAGCTCATCTCTCCTTCCTGAAAATTCCGGTTTTTCACGGAATCCGTTCCTCACATATTCTCCGATAAGATCCACCAGCTGGTTCTGATCCCATGCCAGATCTCCGAAAACATCTTTTTTATAGTCCATATAGCTTCCCTGGACTTTCTCATAGGTTTCCAGATCAAAAGGATAAAATATCACCGGTTTTTCCTGATAGTAGACATCCCAGGAAACAGAAGAATAATCGGTGATCAGCATATGGCAGCTCATCAGAAGCTGATTCAGCGGCATGGTCCCAAATGGGATCAGACGGATATGCCTGTCTTCCACCTGAAAGCTCCGGATATGTTCCCGGAATTTCGGATGGATATAAAAATTCAGCGTGATATCCTCCTTTTCCAGAAGAGTCTTAAGCCTCTCATCCTGCAGAAATGCTTTATAACGCTGATAGTATTCACTTTTTTTGAACTGATCCTCGCTGATATCCTCCAGCCAGTTTCTCCATGTAGGCATCAGCAGGATCTCTTTATGAGTCGGATCTGACTTGTCCTCCAGCACATCCCACCTGGCTAGTCCGGTAATGATGATCTCTTCATTATCGTATCCGAAATAATCATGGATGATCTTCTGTTCATAACCTGAAGACACCACAAACAGTGCCATCTGATTGCCTCCGCCTTTATGGAAGGTCCTGTGGCATTGCTTGAAGCCCATCACTCCATGCTGGAGAAATACGATGTTCTTCCGTGCCTGATACAGAACCTTGTAGATGCTGTTGGGCGAATCCCAGATATAAAAATGCCGGATCGCATCAGTAGATATCAGATACCGGGCAGCGCTGAGATAGATCATGTACTTAAATGACATGAACTGGATCACATTGGCATCATACTCTTTTACGGCCTGATAATCCGGACATTTTTTATCTATTACATAAAAAATCCGACTTCTGTCCTTCTCCGGTACATGCTCCATACAGTACCGAAAAAAATAGAGGCCGTTGTCCTGTGCCATTGTACAATATTTCTCGCAGATCAGCCATAATTTCTTGTGATCCCAGTAAGGTTTCAGGATAAAATAGCAGAATAATGCAAGAAATTCTTTTGCTATAAATGCATAGCTGTCATATTTCGGATCATATTTCCGGTATTGAATGGTAAACTGCCTTGCTCCGTTAACAAATGGATAAACCATATGCCCATCCCCGGTTCTGGTCCATCTTGGAAAAAGAATCAGCTTAAGTTTAAGTTTTGAACTTAAGCCTCCCAGGATCGCATCCTCATAATTTCCTTTTCCTTCTTTATCCACAGATGCCACCACATCCCAGAATGCGGTTTCCATCGGATACTGATCTACATTGATCTGTGCATGATACACGATCGTATTTCCTTTTTTTGCTGTCTGCATTTCAAAAGGAAAGCTTGTATCCAGCACTGTATTTCGCTGTTTCAGCTTCAGGGAACGGATCCTTCCTCTGGATCCTTCCAGCTCAAAACTGATCTTTATGGTTCCTTTTGTCAGCGAAAATTTCCTGGTTTTTACCTTGATCTCCGCCGGAGCCTCCATTAACTGCTGCAATTTTTCACCACCTGTTACATTTCTTTGATCGCTTTGTAATTTCTTTCACAGTTCTTTGTATCCCACAGATCAAAATATTTTCCGTGTCTTTCCAGATAGATTTCTTCATTGGCAAATCCCTGTCCATGCAGACGGATCAGCCAGTCCGTTACTTCCTGTTCCGTTACACATACCGGGCCGAAGCCATCTTTCCGAAAATCAAAATACCCGATCTGATGATGACTTTGCCGGAATTTTTCATTGTCAAACTGGTAGTAGACCAGTGGTTTTTTCATGTAGGCAAAATCCATGGCCACACTGGAAAAATCAGTCACCAGCACTGCGGACTCTTTAAGGAGTGTCTGCACATCGTACTCAGGCCAGGACGCCACTGTGATATTCGGATGATCCACATGAAAATATTTCAGGAACCGATGCATTTCCCTGTGCGGATAAAAAATGATCTGAAGATCGTTCTCCTCAATATAGCGGATCAGTCTCTCATCCTTGAGAAGTGCATCCCAGTAACGGTAATAATCGGTTTCCATGAATTTCTGTGCTTCCAGCTCGTGATCAGCAGCTGATATCTCATTGCGGATATACATACGCCATGTCGGCATGATCAGGATCTGGTTCTTTTTTATCTTCATATCATGAAGCTGGTCAAAACGGCATAGCCCCAGCTCCTGCACATAGCCTTCCGGATATCCGTACCGGTCATTGACATATTTCCACTCATCATAGGTACTGGTAACAAAAAGGCTCATTTTTGTATGCGGATAGTACAGAAAACTAAGATCTGCCGTGATGATCCCATGCTGCAGGAACGCCCGCTTGTTCCGCAGGATTCCGTAAACCTCCAGCACATAGCAGATGGCTGCGTTTGGTTTTCCCATTTTCTGGGAGCTGATATTTTTTGACGCAGCCAGATAGTATATCCAGTGGCGGAAGCTTCCATACTGGATCACCTGTCCCAGATCTTTTACCCGGGCATAATCCGGAGATTTTCTGTTGATGGCGTACACTGCATCTTCACTGGTATTTTCTCTCAGATATTTGTACAACCAGAATCCGTTATCCCGGCATTCATTCTCCGTATCACAGAGAAGCCAGAGATCCCTGCGAAAAAGTCTGTAGACCATCGCAATGGGAAATGCCAGGATAAACTTAATAATGTGAAGCAGATCCCCAGGTTTTACTCGTTTCAGTTTTTCAAGAAATGTCTGTTCCATGTTTCCCTCTGTTTACAGGATCCCGGTTTATTCCTCTGACCAGTCTCCGTTATCATCCCAGACAATCTCTCCGTCTCCGCTGTCATCTGTACTGTTGTCAAGAGAATCGTCACCGCTACCGCTGCTGCTGCTGTCATCTACATAGTCGCCGCTATCATCACTGCTGTCATAGTTTCCATCATCACTGCTGTTGTCGTAGCTTCCGTCATCGCTGTTGTCATAGCTTCCGTCATCACTGTTGTCATAACTTCCATCATCACTGTTGTCATAGCTTCCATCGCTGTTGTCGGAAGAAGTATCTGTGATACCGGAAGAACTATCTGTCAGATCTGAAGCATCTGTGCTGTCTGCGGAATCACTGCTATCCGCCTCACTGTTGTCAGTTTCCACATTGCCAATAGTGCTCTTCTCACTCTTGTCACTGAGACTTGTATAGGTCAGGTATGCTTCTCCGTTATCGATCATCAGTTTTGCCTTTTCCATATCGCTCAGCTGTACACTGTAGATCTCATAGGCATTTCCGTCTCCGTCTACGATCTTCATATCATAGATGGCATCCCTTGCAGAATCCGGGGTGTAATACATCTGCACCTGTTCCGCATCTTTGATGGTAGCTTCTGCAGGAACAAGATTTTTGCCCCATTCTTCTCCTCCTGCCGCGCGGAGATAGATCTCACGGATCTCTCCCTTCGTGCTGTTGGTAAGATAAACGAATTTTGCGGTACTTGTCTTTACACCGATCAGCTTCGGTGCAGGTGTAGATGTGGGAAGCGGTGTGGATGTAGCCGGTGCAGCCGTAGGTGCGGCTGTAGGAACCGGTGTTGGTGTCACCTCTGCTGTTTCCTTTGATGATTTTCCACATCCGGCCATACCAAGCGCCGTCACTGCTGTCAGTACGATCAAAAGCTTCTTATATTTCATAATGATTACCTCCAGATTGCAGTTTTATGCTAAAAATGTTTTTCCAACGAAGTATCCGAGCACCAGAATACCAAGGATGATCCTGTACCAGCCGAATACTTTAAAATCGTGTTTCTTGATATATCCCATCAGGAATTTGATGGCAAGAATAGATACCACAAAGGATACCACAACACCTACGATCAGGATGATCAGCTCTGTGGAGCTGAAGGCAAAACCGAATTTCACCAGTTTCAGAAGACTTGCTCCGAACATAACCGGAATTGCCAGGAAAAAGGTAAATTCTGCTGCAACCGTACGGGATGTTCCTGCAAGGATACCTCCGATAATGGTAGAACCGGAACGGGATGTTCCCGGGATCACGGAAAGCACCTGAAAGCAGCCGATGATCAGCGCTGTCTTAAAGGAAAGCTCATCCAGTCTGGTGCAGGTTGGTCTGCGGCGTTTGTTGTAGTTCTCGATAACGATAAAAAGCACACCATAAACGATCAGCATGATGGCAACGACCACATAGTTATAAAATTTCTCTTCAATAATGTCATTAAAAGGAAGAGCGATGATGATCGTCGGCAGACATGCTACCAGGATCTTGAACCAGAGGATCCACTTATCCTTATCACAGTATTTTTCTACAAAGGTAAGGACAGTTCTGGGTACTGCCGACTGTTTACGCAGCGCCATCTGTGTTTTTTTCGGGATTTTTCTTATGTAAAAGGGCCACAGCTTGTTCCAGTACAGTACAACAACTGCCAGGATCGCGCCAAGCTGGATCACCACCAGGAAAAATTCCATAAATGCCTCGGATACATTCAGTTTGATGAACTCGTCCACAAGGATCATATGTCCGGTACTGCTGATCGGAAGCCACTCGGTGATTCCCTCCACAATACCGAGAAGGATAACCTTCAGTAATTCTATAAAAATCATGTTAACTCCTTTCCAAAAGCAAGATAAGGACAGGGCCGGTATGTGAACGACGGCCCCGTCCTTATCAGTATATTACATATTTGACAATTCGTAAACTTTTAATTTTTTATTTCGCAAAATTTACAATTTTTTATCGATTGTCGATGGTAGCGATATCTACCAGAGTCAGGTGGTTCAGGTCTGTATTCTCAAGACTTGTGACCAGAGCCTCTGCAGTATCAAGGCTTGTAAGCACATTGACACCTGTCTCGATGGCATTACGACGGATCACGAAACCATCTTTCTGATGCTCAACACCCTGTGGCGGTGTGTCGATAACAACATCGATCTTGTGGCCAAGGATCAGGTCCATCAGGTTCGGAGAAGGCTGCTCCAACTTGTTGGTACGTGTTACCTTGATTCCGTTCTCAGTCAGTATGCTTGCAGTACCTCGTGTTGCAAAGATACGATAGCCCTGAGCCTCGAAACGTTTTGCGATCGGAATGATATCCTTTTTATCCTCATCTTTTACAGTGATGATCATCTGTTTGTGTTTCGGAAGGCGGATTCCTGCTCCGATGAATGCTTTGTAAAGAGCCTCGTTGAAGGTCTTTGCAATACCAAGGCACTCACCTGTGGATTTCATCTCAGGTCCAAGGCTGATATCTGCGCCTCTGATCTTCTCGAAGGAGAATACAGGCATCTTGATTGCGAAATACTCTGCCTCTTTCTGAAGTCCCGGTGTGTAGCCAAGCTCTTTAATCTTGTGTCCAAGGATGACTCTTGTTGCAAGAGGAACGATCGGGATTCCTGTTACCTTGCTGATATACGGTACTGTACGGCTGGAACGTGGGTTAACCTCGATAACATATACATCCTCGCCTACAACGATAAACTGGATATTGATCATACCGATCACATGAAGTGCCTGTGCAAGACGACGTGTGTACTCGGCAATGGTATCTTTTGCTTTCTGGCTGATGGTCTGTGCCGGATATACGGAAATACTGTCTCCGGAGTGGATACCTGCACGCTCGATGTGCTCCATGATTCCAGGGATCAGGATGTCCTCACCGTCGCATACCGCATCGACCTCGATCTCTTTACCCATGAGATATTTATCAACAAGGATCGGATGCTCCTGTGCGATCTGGTTGATGATTCCGATGTACTCTTCCACATCCTCATCGCTGACAGCGATACGCATTCCCTGTCCTCCAAGTACATAGGACGGGCGGACAAGTACCGGATAACCCAGCTCATTGGCAGCTTTTTTCGCCTCTTCTGCTGTGAATACGGTATGTCCCTTCGGTCTCGGGATCTCACATTTCTCAAGGATAGCATCAAAGAGCTCTCTGTCCTCTGCAGCATCTACGTTCTCAGCAGATGTTCCGAGGATCTTAACGCCCATCTTGATCAGTGCCTCTGTAAGCTTGATGGCTGTCTGTCCACCGAACTGAACAACGGCTCCGTCCGGTTTCTCGATATTTACAACATTCTCAACATCTTCCGGTGTCAGCGGCTCAAAATACAGCTTATCTGCAATATCGAAGTCTGTACTTACTGTCTCCGGGTTATTGTTGATGATGATCGTCTCATATCCTTCTTTCGCAAATGCCCATGTACAATGTACGGAGCAGAAGTCGAACTCGATACCCTGACCGATACGGATCGGGCCGGAACCAAGTACCAGGATCTTTTTCTTATCTTTTGTTTCTACAGCTTCATTCTCTGTCTGCTCATCGCCGTATACAGAATAATAGTATGGTGTCTCTGCCGCAAACTCTGCTGCACAGGTATCAACCATCTTGTATGCTGCACGGATACCGTACTCTTTACGCAAGTCTTTGATCTCAGCTTCTGTCTTTCCTGTCAGGTCTGCGATGATGTAGTCCGGGAACTCCAGACGTTTTGCTTCAAGAAGAAGGTCTTTGTCCAGCTTCTGAGTCTTCAGAGCCTGCTCCATCTCAACAAGGATAGCCAGCTTATCAATGAACCAGATGTCGATCTTTGTGATATCATGAAGCTTCTCCTGGGAAACATTTCGTCTCAGAGCTTCTGCGATCTTCCAGATACGGCGGTCATCCACAATGTTCAGCTCGTCCATCAGTTCTTCATCAGAAAGATGTGAGAAATCATAGGACATCAGACTGTCTACATGCTGCTCCAGGGAACGGATAGCCTTCATCAAAGCACCCTCAAAGTTATGGCAGATACTCATAACCTCACCGGTAGCCTTCATCTGTGTAGTCAGTGTACGTTTTGCTGTGATGAATTTATCAAATGGCAGACGCGGAATCTTAACGACACAGTAATCCAGCATCGGCTCGAAGCTTGCGTATGTTTTGCCTGTGATGGCATTCGGAATCTCATCCAGTGTGTAGCCCAGTGCGATCTTGGCTGCAACCTTGGCGATCGGATAACCGGTAGCCTTACTTGCAAGTGCGGAGGAACGGCTTACACGAGGGTTAACCTCGATAACGCAGTATTCAAAGCTCTCCGGATGAAGAGCGTACTGTACGTTACATCCACCTGTGATGCCAAGCTCTGTAATAATGTTAAGAGCAGATGTGCGGAGCATCTGGTACTCTTTATCTCCTAAGGTCTGGGAAGGAGCAACTACGATGGAGTCACCGGTATGGACACCAACCGGGTCAATGTTCTCCATGTTGCAGACTGTGATGCAGTTTCCTGCGCTGTCTCGCATTACCTCGTACTCGATCTCTTTCCATCCGGCGATACATCTCTCTACAAGAACCTCGCCTACACGAGAAAGACGAAGACCATTCTCAAGGATCTCACGAAGCTCCGGCTCATTATGCGCGATACCGCCGCCGCTTCCGCCAAGTGTATATGCAGGACGGAGAACAACCGGATAACCGATAGTCTGAGTAAACGCAACACCGTCTTCTACAGTTGTTACGACCTTGGATGCTGCAACCGGCTCGCCGATCTTTTCCATTGTATCCTTAAATTCCTGACGGTCCTCAGCTTTACGGATCGTTGCTGCTGTAGTACCGATGAGACGTACATTGTGCTCTTTCAGGAATCCTTTCTCCTCAAGCTCCATGGCAAGGTTCAAACCAGCCTGGCCGCCCAGTGTAGGAAGTACACTGTCCGGTTTCTCTTTGAGGATCAGCTGCTCTACGACTTCAACAGTCAGCGGCTCGATATAAACTCTGTCTGCAATGTCTTTATCTGTCATGATGGTAGCAGGATTGGAGTTTAAAAGTACAACCTCCATGCCCTCTTCCTTCAGGGAGCGGCATGCCTGGGTTCCTGCATAGTCAAACTCTGCTGCCTGGCCGATTATGATCGGACCTGAGCCGATTACAAGTACTTTTTTTATGTCCTTATTCCTTGGCATTATTTCTCTCCTCCCATCATCTTCATGAATCTGTCAAAAAGGTAACTGGAATCCTGTGGTCCCGGGCATGCTTCCGGATGGAACTGTACAGTAAAGATATTCTTTCCATTGTATGCCATACCCTCGTTTGTTCCGTCGTTGACATTTACAAATGCAGGATGTGCAATATTTTTCTCCTCAAGGCCCTCTGCGTCTACAACGTAACCATGGTTCTGGGAGGAAATATAAACTCTTCCTGTCTCAAGGTCTTTAACCGGATGATTTCCGCCTCTGTGACCGTATTTCATCTTATGGGTATCTCCGCCCGTTGCAAGAGCCATAAGCTGATGTCCCAGGCAGATTGCAAAGATCGGTACATCGGAGTCATAGAGTTTTTTGATTTCTTTAATAATAGAAGTACATTCCTTCGGATCTCCAGGGCCGTTGCTGAGCATGATGCCGTCCGGATTGTCTCCAAGGATCTCTTCTGCGGATGTCAGAGCCGGATAAATAGTAACCTGGCATCCTCTCTCATTCAGTGAGCGTGCAATGTTTTTCTTGGCGCCCAGATCAAGAAGGGCAACCTTCGGTCCGTTCCCCTTAAGCACTTCCTTTTCGCGGCAGGAAACCTTCTCTACCACTTTTCCTGTTGTATATGCTTTTAATCTGGGGATGATTGTATCCAGGTCATAGTTCTCATCAACTGTGATCATTCCGTTCATGGTTCCCTTCTCACGAAGGATCTTAGTCAGTGCTCTGGTATCAATTCCTGCGATTCCCGGAATGTCGTTTTTGCTCAGAAAATGCTGAATGGTGTCTACGCTTCTGAAGTTGCTGGGAACTCGTGATAATTCGCGTACGATAAATCCGTCAATCCACGGCTTCCTTGATTCCTGGTCATCATAACAGATTCCGTAGTTTCCGATCAGCGGATATGTCATACACACCGCCTGTCCTGCGTAAGAAGGATCTGTCATTACTTCCAGATAACCGGTCATGGAAGTGTTAAAGACAATTTCACTGATGACTTCCCTTGCAGAACCAATGCTGGTTCCTGTAAATACATGGCCATCTTCCAATATCAGAAATGCTTTCATACAATCTCCCTTTCTTTGTTCTCTTATTTTATCCTAAATCTTCAAGATTGTATCACAGGAATCGTCATTTTTCAACACCATATGCAAAAAAAATGTATAAAACTAACTCAAAATATTTTTTTTGAATTTTTTTAATTTTTTTGAATTTTTCTATTGACATTATCCAATTCCTGAGTTATTATAAGTGAGCAGTCGACAAGCGGAGCAAAACATAGCGAAGTAAGCCGGTTGAAAAAATGCAGGAATGGCGGAATTGGCAGACGCGCAGGCTTCAGGTGCCTGTGGTCGCAAGATCGTGTGGGTTCAAGTCCCATTTCCTGCATTCTTTTTTATTTTATCCAAAATCAAAAAAACAGGAGCGCCCAACACCGGCACTTCTGTTTTTTTATTTATTTTTCGTAACTGTCCAGTACCCTCACAGTTACCTTCTAAATAGTTACTATTTTTCTTTTTCAGAAAAGATCTCTCTCCCGCCCCAGAGAAGCACACCTGCAAATATGAAAAGATCCGAAACATTAAATACGACCTTCTTAAGCTTCGGGTTTTCCACATTCAGGCTCACATAATCCGTAACGTATCCCTTTCTGCGCCGTTCCGTATAATTATTCAGACCGCCGCCCAGGATCATTGAAAGCCCAAGCTTGGATATGCGTGTGCCTTTTTCTCCGGAAGTACGTATGTACTCCCAGATCGCACCGCCCAGCACCATAGATGCAAGATTTCTCAGAAGTTCTTTATCTATGTTTTTTAATATCCCAAGCATCATCCCGTGATTATGGCAGTTTCTTACGATCAGCCTGCCTCCCAGATACTTTTTCTTCAGATTTTTCTCTTCCAATGTGTTGATTTTCTTCTTTATATAATAGTCTGTACCAAAGATTCCCGCCGTCAGTAAATTCCACAACATTATTCCCTCTCCTTATTTCTGTGATCTGCATAATACTCAGGCAGGCTCCCGCTGGGGAAAGCCTGCCTGATATACTCATGGTTATTCTGTTTTTTCTTCTGTTGTTTCTGTATTTTCCGGATCAGCCGCAGGCTCCTCTGTTCCTGCAGATTCCACTTCCAATTCCGGATCCGATCCTGATGTTTCTATTTCTGACGCTTCTGCGGTTTCTGCTGTTTCCACTACTTCTGCAGCTTCTTCTGCAGCTTCTTCTGCTTCCGGCTCTTCTGCTGTCTCCGATACTTCTGTCACCTCTGCCTCAGCAGCCTCTTTCAGTTCCTCATCTGCCTGCTCGATCACATCGGCTGCTTTCTCTTCCAGCTCCGCTGTAGGACACGCCGCTCCGCAATACGGACAGAAGCTGGCCTCCCGCATCACCGCCTTATGGCAGGCCGGGCAAAACTTCTCCCCTTTGCTGGCAGCGATCGCATCTCTGTAGTGATCTGCCTCCAGCATATGCTGGCTGATCTCCTCGCAGATAGCTCCCGTCTCACCGTCAACGGCTTCTCCCTGCTCATAACGTGTATAGATCATCTTTCCGATATCCATCATCAGCTTTTCGGTCATACGCTCCTGTGCAGAGAGCTTGTTACGGATCTTCTGGATCTCATAGAGATTCTCTGCCCTGGAACTTAAGCCCTTTGCCTTTCTTGTCAGTGTGTTTCCCAGATCATCCCAAAAACTGCTTTTTTCCATGTCTGTCACGCTCCTTTATATATTAAAGAATCTTCTTGTTTCTTATCCTTCCAGTGCCGGGATCTCCTGGCCACGCATAAGGATCTTCGGACCTCCGTTGCCCCGAATGTATCCCTCTGTGATCACAACCTCACCGATATTGTCGTCCTTGGGGATCTCATACATGATATCCAGCATATACTCCTCTAGGATAGCCCGGAGAGCTCTGGCTCCTGTATGGCGTTCCAATGCCTTACGCGCAATGGCATGTAAGGCACCGTCCTCAAACTCCAGTTTTACTTCATCCAGTGCCAGAAGCTTCTTGTACTGTTTCAGAATGGCGTTCTTCGGCTCCTTGAGGATCTTCACAAGCATATCTTCCGTCAGCCCGTTCAGGGTAAAGATGATCGGAAGACGACCGATAAATTCCGGAATCATTCCAAATGCTCGGAGGTCATCTACAGTTACTTTCTCCAGCACATGCGGATCATCATCATATTTGTCCTTCAGATCTGCATAAAATCCAATAGATGCCTGTTTATTCAGTCTTTCTTTGATGATATTCTCAAGATCCGGGAACGCACCGCCACAGATAAACAGAATGTTCCTTGTATTTACAGTCACCATAGGTACCATGGCATTCTTGCTGCTAGCACCTACCGGAACTTCCACTTCACTTCCCTCCAGAAGTTTCAGAAGTCCCTGCTGGACAGCCTCTCCGCTGACATCTCTCTGGTTGGTATTCTTCTTCTTTGCGATCTTATCGATCTCATCGATGAAAATGATCCCGTGCTCTGCCTTCTCCACATCATTATCCGCAGCTGCAAGCAGCTTGGATACTACGCTCTCGATATCATCACCGATATAACCGGCCTCTGTAAGAGATGTGGCATCTGCAATGGCAAGCGGTACCTGAAGAAGTCTGGCAAGCATCTTTACCAGATAAGTCTTACCGCAGCCTGTAGGTCCGATCATCAGCATATTGGATTTCTCGATCTCAATATCATCCATGGTATCTGTGGCAACCCTCTTATAATGGTTGTATACGCCTACAGACATTACCTTCTTGGCATATTCCTGTCCGATCACATATTCATCCAGGGTTGCCTTGATCTTATGTGGTGCAGGAATATCTTTGAGATCGATCACCGGCTTCGGAGTCTCTGATTTTTTCTTGATCTTCTTCGCCTGGTTTCCGGGATTCTGGAAACTGCTGAGATCGATCATGCTCACATTCGGCATGTTAAAAAGATCGGAATAATTTCCATTATTCATCTGGGTATTCATAGTATCAAAGCTTTTCTGCATGCAATCTGCACAGATATGTATATGATTGGGAAGGTCGATCATCTTCCCTGCCTGACTCTCCGGTCTGCGGCATAAAAAACAGAATTTCTCGTATTTCTGCTCCTGGTCATTGTCTTTATTATTATCAAACTGATCTGCCATAACATTTCCTTTCTGGTTTTTATTATGCATATTATAGCACATAATCCCGCTGTATCAAATTAAGTTTTTATAAACCGGGGAGCTGCATGTTCTTATGCAGCTCCCCGGTTTATAAATGATTATCCTGTATTTTCTTTTATTTGTCAGAAGATGGTTTGCTTCCGAGGATCACTTCAATCGTCTGTTCCTTGTACTCTCCGCTGTTCGCCCTGGAGATCACCACTTCGATGTTTTCTCCTGCCTCATAATACTGCAGCTTATCAACAAGGTCATCCTTGCCGCTTACCTTCTGTCCATCCAGCTTCACAATGATATCGCCTTTTTTGATCCCGGCATTATCTGCTGCGCCGCCTTCCGTTACCTCAGTAATAAAAGCACCTGCCGGCATATTATACATCTGGATGGCTTCTGTTGTAAGATCGGCAGCCTTGACTCCCATATATCCTACCTTCGAAGAATCTTCCACCTTATCCCTGGTTTCGCGGTTCATCAGTTCTTCCAGGATCGGCTCTGCCTTGGAGATTGGAATAGCATATCCCATGCCTTCCACCTGACTGTCTGCATACTTGGCCGCATTGATACCGATCACTTCACCGTTCATGTTCAGAAGTGCACCGCCACTGTTTCCAGGATTGATAGCTGCATCAGTCTGGATCAGTCCGCTGGCTTCTCCATCCTCTGTACTGATGCTTCTGTTAAGGGCACTTACCCATCCGGAGGTAACTGACTGGCCATAGCCAAGTGCATTGCCAATGGCAACCACCTGCTCACCGACTACAAGATCGTCCGAGCTTCCCAGCTGCGCGATCTTGATCTCCTCCATGGTCTCATCCGGAATATCGGATTTTTCCACTGCCACTACTGCCAGGTCATTCTCTTCATCGGTGCCTTTGATCTTGGCAGAAACCGCGTTATCCACGTCCACATCTCCATCGGAACCGAATCCGGTGCTGTCACTGCTTGCCATGGCCTGGGTTTCTTCTTCCGCTCCTACCACATCACTGCCTGCAAAGCACACAGTAAGTGTAGTCGCTCCGGAGACTACATGGTTGTTAGTCGCAATGAGAAGCTCGCTGTCATTTTCTCCTACAATAATACCGGAGCCACTTCCTGCACTCTGATACTGCCTCGTTCCATATCCGAAAAAGTTTGGGATCTCCTGTACACTGACGGATGTAATGGCAACGATAGAAGACATGGTCGCCTGAGCTACACCAGCCACTGTACCACTCTCTGCCACAATATCCTTCACAGTGGAATCTGCAGAGCTGCTGCCAGTACTGTCCTCTGTTCCAGTAACCGTTTCTGTCTTCCCGATCGTTGTACCGCTGTCGTTTCCTCTGTATTTATCTGCTGCAATATTCACACCCTGAAAAACTGCTCCGGCCACCAGCCCAAAGATCACAGCCAGTGCCACCGCAGTGGCTGCTTTTTTTCCAAAGCTGTTGTTTCCTGAAAAATCCTTCTTTTTCCGCGGCTTTTTGGGCGGTATATTTCCACCGGCATAATTACCAGCCTGAGGCTGATGCACCTCATAATGTCCGTATTTCGTTTTCTCCTGCGAAACACCTTCACTCTGTCCGGCATCCGCATCACTGTTCTGTCCGCTCTCCTGCATCCTGCGTCCCTCAGAATAAGGATGCGTCAGCGGTTTCTGTTCTGCCGAAACATTCTCATCATCATCCGGCAAGCCTGTCCCCCATTTATTCTCTTCACTCATACCTCTGGTGCTCCCTTCTATGTTATCTGATGCATTTATCTGTTACTGTTCACTCCGTTCTCAGTAACATTTATTTTTCTTATAAAAGACAGTTTAACAGGGAATTGTGTTTAAACTGTGATATCTCTTTTAAAAAACCGTGACCTGCTCTTATTTGTTCTTTTTCCAATATTCCGGATTCATGGTGCAGGATCGGATCATTTTTTCAGGGAGCTTTTTGTATCGTTTTCCGAGAAAATATCCGGCGTATTTGGAAGTACTCTGCAAAAACAGTCCGGGAATCAGCCATACGTGGCCTGTTTTCAGAAGATATGCCATACTTTTTTTTACCAGTCGGATGCCCTCACCTTCGGAAGGCACTCCTTCAAAAACCTCCGGATGTTCTGCCTGGGAAACTCCCAGATCAAAATTCCTGTGGAACTGCTGCATACAGCTGTAATTGTGAGAATGATACACCCGTGCCTCTGATACATAGGCAACTCCATAGCCTTTTTTTACCATCCAGCCTGCATAGATCATATCTTCATTAAAAATAGCATGCTCCGGAAATCCGCCAATCTCATCATAGATCCTGTGATCATAAGCAGCACAGACGTTGGAGCAGAAATATGTTTTAATTCCGTGGGTCTGTACATCTTTTTCCGTTTTCAGGCAGGACTGTTCCGGATAATTAAAGGAACGGGTATATTTTTCCAGAAATCTGCAGTCCTTTTTTGGAAGCTGGCGAGCGTAAGCGGCTCCTGCCTGTGGATTCTCTGCAAGGGCTCCTACCAGTGCTCCGATCAGTTCCCTGTCTGCCGGCATTGCATCCTGTGTCATAAATACAAGGATCTCCGCATCCGAAAGCTCCGCCGCCTGCCTTCTGGTACCACCATGGTCAAATTCTTCTTTTGTAAGATGCCGGACTTCCACAAGCGGATATTTCTGTTCCCAGATTTCTTTCCAGAATTTCTTTTCCGTATTCATGACAAGGATCTTGTTGATAGGATATTTCTGTGCGCTGAGTCTTTCCAGCAGTTTTTCAAACTCTTCTCCCGGACGGTATGCCGGGATGATCACGTCTGTTTTTAATGTTTTCATATTTGTCTCCTGTCCAGAAAGGACCACCCGTTACTGGATGGTCCCTTCTGCTGGTTAATCATTTTGATATTTTATTCATTCTCCGAATAATCTTCTCCGTCGGTATAATCGCTGTAATCCGTATCATAATCGCCGGTATCCGTATCGGAATTGTCTCCGGAATAGTCCGTATCTGTGCTGTAATCGTCTCCGGAGTAATCGGCATCATAATCTGTGTCTGCGCTGTAATCAGCATCGCCACTTGTGTCCGTACTGCTGTAATCTGTGGATGTATCTCCCTGCCACGTGTACGAATCATCCGTTGTGTCATTTGGTGTATCTGTCACCGCAGGTGCAGTGTCCTGCACATCACCTCCGCCTGCGATATTTGTAATCTGGGCACTTCTGTTGAGCACGTCCTGCGTCGGAGTGTAACTGGCGTCTCCATACAGGAACTGATGTATCTTCAGAACATTGGATTCCAGTGTGGTAGGTACGATAACACTGCCCTTTACCTGGGCAAATTTGTAATCATTCGGGAAACCTGTAGTCTCATCAATGCTGTAACCGATCATAGCCGGGATCATCTTCAGGATCTCTGTCTTGGAAACGGAAGTTTTGACCATCGGGAAAACCTGATCCATAATATCAAAGATAGTAGAAAGACCTGCCTTTTTTGCCTTGTCCACGATCATCTGGATCACTCGTCTCTGTCTCTCGGTACGCCCCATATCAAGACTTGCAGTATAACGGATACGGCAGTAGGAGGTAGCCTGCACGCCATTAAGATGATAGGTATCTACGATCGCTTCCTCATCCTCCGGCTTCGGATCCGGCAGTTCAACCGGTGTGTAGCTCTTTCCGGTTTCCTCTGATGTCTCCACACAGTAATTGTTCATATGAACGATTTCCGCATAGGAAAGAGGGATGTCCAGCCCTCCCAGGCAGTCTACCACAGTTACCAGTGCATCAAAATCAATAGCAACATAATCGGTGATATTCAGATCCAGATTGGTATTCAGCATGGAAACCGCATTGGTCGGTCCGCCAAGTGCATATGCCGAATTGGCTTTGGAATAGGTATCATCCTTTACATTGAGAAGGGTATCTCTATAGACAGACACAAGTTTGACTGCCTTCGTATCATTGTTGATACTCGCAATGATGATGGTATCACTGTTCTCTGTGTTCAGCTTCTCGTTCTTGCTTCTGTGGTCCAGTCCGAACAGTGCATAGGTGGTATATCCCGTCATCTGCGGTGCCTGATCATTAGTTACAATATCCTGGTCTGCAAGATCTGTTTCCTGGATGTCGATCTTATCCAGTTTGGCTGAGATCTGACCATAAACGAACAGACCTCCGATAAACAGGAGCAGTACAACGATTTCCAGGATAAATAAAATCTTCTTGCTTTTTTTCCGAGGTTTTGACATCTTTTCCTTTTCCCCTTTTTAGTATGCGTTCTTATTAATAAATCCTTTGAATATGGTAAGAAACATGATCTTTATATCAAATCCCACAGACCAGTTTTCGATATAATACAGATCACACTCTATCCTTTTTCTGATAGAAGTATCTCCACGATAGCCATTTACCTGCGCCCACCCGGTAAGACCCGGCCGCACCTGATGCTTGACCATATAACGTGGTATCTCCTCCCTAAACTTTTCTACAAAAAACGGCCGCTCCGGTCTTGGTCCCACAAGACTCATCTCACCCTTCAGAATGTTAAAAAGCTGTGGAAGCTCATCCAGACTGGTATGACGCATAAATTTACCGATTCCGGTAACTCTTGGATCATTCTTTACTGTCCACGCCTTTTTTTCTTCTGATTCTTTCTGGATCTCCATGGAACGGAATTTATACATCCGGAAAGTCTGATTGTGAAGCCCGACACGTTCCTGCTTATAGATCAGCGGTCCCGGCGAGGTCAGCTTGATCAGCATACACAGCACCAGCATCACCGGGGAGGACACAATGATCGCAACGATCGCGCCTGCAATATCCATAGATCTCTTGATCAGTGCATTAAACGTGTTGCTCAGGGGCACATACCGGATATTGATCACCGGAAGCCCGAGAATATCTTCTGTATATGGTTTGGTCGGAATAATATTATTATAGTCCGGAATAAATTTTGTGTGCACGCCGGATTTTTCACAGAGTGCAACGATCTCTTCCAGACGATAATACTCACTTAAGCCCAGGGTAATGGCTATCTCATCCAGACGACTGGATGGAAGGATGATCATCAGATTGGCGATTCGACCGATCACCTTAACGCCTTTATAAGTAGTGCCTGCCGGCACATTGTCATCCAGTATGCCCCTGATCACGTATCCCCATTGCGGATTCTGCAGGATCCTGTCTACATATTCCTCGGCAGCACGGCTGTATCCTACCAGCAGCACCTGTTTCTGGTTCATTCCTTTTTTGCGCATATCCCGGAGAATGTAAAATATGACCATACGCACAAACCATTCCAGGACGATATTGATCACACAGAAAGAAACCAGAGTAAGACGGGAATAGTCCAACTCTTTAAAATTGTAAAGTGCAAACATGATGATAAGGAGCCCTAACGCATTTGCCTTCACAATTCCGGCAAGTACGAGACGACGCCCCTGCATTCGCATCGGTGTATAAAGATCAAAGGCCTGATAAAGAAGTAAATATCCCGGAATAATGAATATCAGCATAAACATATATTCCTGGACGGTCTTGGACTGGACCGCCGAATGCTCAAAAATTCCCTGAAAACGGATCAGCCAGGCCAGGGCATAGGAGGCCGCGATCACAAATACATCGATCAGCATATGGAGACGACTGAAATTTTTCTGGTTATCTTTAATCAATTTCCGCCACCTCATTTAAGTTCATTGCTTTTATCTTATAATAGATGAAACTCAAAAGCAATAAAATCTTCCCTCCGAAATATAAAAATTCTGTGAAAATATGATGTCTTAACCGGCAAAACGCCTAAAAATGTTAATCCAGAGTTCAAACTGGAGCTGTATATAACGCGGAAGATTCCTCATGGAAAATCTGACTTTTTTGTTTTTGCGACTGATCTGAAAGCCGTTTTTGATGCCTGCAAGGTACTCACGTCCGAATCCCTTGGACGCAAAAAACAGGATCTTCGCACCGAATCCCACCAGAAAGAACGGAAGGTTCAGCACGATCTGGAGAAACGGCATATTCTTATAGATAAGATAAATATTGTTTCTGGAAGAATACCGGATCTTGAACTGATTATATCTGGAACCGCTGGTGCCGCTTCCTACATGATAAACCTTCGCTTTGGGAGCATACCAGTTCTGGTAACCGCAGATCCTGGCACGATAACCGATGTCCAGATCCTCCAGATAAGCAAAATGCTCCTCATCAAAATCTCCGATCCTGTCAATAAATTTCTTCCGGTAGATCGCAGCTCCCGCACAGGTGGAAAAAATCTTCTGCTCTCGGTCATAATGGCTGATGTCCTTGCCTTTTCCCCTGGCAAAAGCCCAGCCAAGGGCACAGTAATAATTTCCGGCATCATCCATCTTGTCCCTGTCATGAAGCTGGATCATCTTTGCCTGACAGGAAAATGCCTTCTTATGTCTGCGCAGGGCAGCAACCATCTCCTCCAGGAAATCCGGTTCCGCTTCCGTATCATTGTTCAGAAGCAGCACATATGGGGAACGTGCCGCACGGATTCCTTCATTGACGGCTCTGCTGAAGCCGTAATTTTCCGGAAGCTGTATCATGTGTACCCATGGATATTCCGCTGAAACAAATGCACAGCTGCCATCAGTGGAACCATTATCCACCAGTATAACCTCAAAATTACGGATGGTCTGTCTTTCAAGACTGGAAAGAACACCATCCAGATATGCCATTCCGTTAAAGTTTGGTATGACTACTGATACTTCCTGCATTGCTTTATCCCTTCTTCTTTCCCATTCCCGGAAGGGGCTTCAGGGAATAATTCCATTTGGTTAAAGAAAGATTTTTGTTATAGTATGGATCTCCTTTTTTCAGGATATCCAGCCAGTGACAGCGCATGTACTCGATCTCCGTCTGGAAACGACGGACCTTTTCCTCGCTGTCCTCAGTGCCTCTTGACTTGGATTCGTAATGATAGAGCTTCACATACGGATCATAGACGATAAGATGACCGTGGCTTCGCACCTTCAGGCAGAGATCCACATCATTAAACGCAACTGCAAGCTCTTCCGTAAAGCCTCCTGCCTCCAGAAAAACTTCCTTCTTCATCATCATACATGCTGCAGTCACACAGCTCATATCCTGCAAAAGAGAGGCCTTATGGAGATATCCGGTACGCTCCGCCGGCATATTCACAAACATATTCCCGGCAATTCCGCCCATTCCCACCACGCAGCCTGCATGCTGAATGGTGTTGTCCGGATAGATCAGCTTGACGCCGACTGCACCTGTTTCCTTACGCTGGCACACGCTCAGCATCTCTGACATCCAGTCCGGATCGATGACCTTAACGTCATTATTCAGAAAAAGCAGGTAATCTCCCTTGGCATGGCGCACCCCGAAATTGTTGATGGCAGAATAGTTGAAGCCTTTTTTCCAGCGGATCAGATGAACCCTGGGATCCTCCGAAAGCTTTCTGTAATACCGGAAGATCTCCTCGGAGCTACTGTTATTCTCCACAATGATGATCTCGTAATTTTTGTAGGCAGTTTTTTCAAAAATGGATTCCACGCAAGCCTGAAGCGTTTCTTTCTCCTCACGGTTCGGAATGATAACAGAAACCAGAGGTTCTCCCTGCACCGGATACTTCACACGGTAAAATCCAAAATCCGGAGTATGCTCCACGGTTCCCGGAGTTCCGGTCCGTTTGAGATTCCCCTCAATGGCACGTCTGCCGGCTTCAAAAGCATACATCTTGCTTGCCGGATTATCTGCTGTGGAGGATTTGTGTGTCCTCCAGTGATAAAGGATCTCCGGTACATGGACCACTTCCCTTGCCTGCTCCACACAGCGGAAAATGAAATCATAATCCTGGGCGCCGTCAAATTCCCGACGGAATCCGCCCACCGTCTGCACTACTGAACGTCTTACCACCAGAAAATGGCAGATATAATTATTGGATCTTAAAAGATCCAGGTTAAAGTCCGGTTTCAGATGGGGCTGAAAATGTTCAGAAAGATCTGTCGTGACCTTATCCTCATCTGTATAGATCACATCCGCCTCCGGATGCTCCTCCAATGCCGCCGCGATCTCATACAATGCATTGGGGGCCAGCAGATCATCATGATCCAGAAGTGCGATAAAATCACCCTTTGCCATGGCAAAAGCCGCGTTTGTATTTTCTGCAATGCCAAGATTTTCTTTCAGGTCCTGATAGCGGATCCTCCTGTCCATCTCTGCATAGGATTTCAGCACAGTCTGCATGTCCGGATCCTCCGGGCTTCCGTTTGCCAGACACAGCTCCCAGTTCTCATATGTCTGTGCAAGGAGAGAGTCCAGCATCTGTCTTAAAAAACGCTCCGGTGTCAGATATGCAGGTACCACAATGCTGATCAGCGGCCCATCCGGAAATTTGCGTTTCCGCTGCTTCTCCAGTGTTTCCTCGTCAGGTCTGTATGCCTCATACCATGGTCCGTAGGGAACCTCTTCCGGCTCAAAACGCTCATGAAGCCGGATCCAGAACTCTTTCAGGCCATAATGCTTCAGGTATCTTAATCCCTTCTGTACTGTATAGGGGGAAAGCTTCTTTATAAGTCTGTCCCATTGGATCTTTCCTGTAGAATCATCTTTACTCATATATTATCTCCGTATTACTCAGTTTGATGTTACTGTTCACTCCGTTCTCAGCAACACGCTTCGCGGAACATTTCCAGTGAACAGTAACAGTTTGATGAACATATTTTACCATTCCATCATTTTTTTTGCAAGGAAGAGAGGAAATGTGTTATACTAGGCTTACGTATGTATTGCTTACATAAGAATTATTTTTTATACAGGAGTACCATTTATCATGAAAAAATCAAGAATAACCACAGCGCTTCTGGCTATTGGGATCTCAGCTTCCATGGTGTTCCAGACTCCGGTTTTCGCCACAGAAGAAACCGCTGTTGCTGCATCCTCCGGTATTACCACCAATGGGATCAGCGGATGGCCTCAGGGGCCTGAGATCACTTCCGCATCTGCCGTGATCATGGAAGATACTTCCGATACGCTCCTCTACGCCAAGGATATGGACACCACGCTTTCTCCGGCCGGCGCAGTTAAGATCATGACCTGTCTTCTGGCACTGGAGAACAGCCAGCTTGACGATCAGGTTACCATGACAGAAACCGGTGTATCCGGTGTTACAGACGGAGGCGCTCATATTTCCTCACAGCTCGGAGAGGTATTTACCATGGAGCAGTGCCTTTACGCTCTGATGCTGGCCTCTGCCAATGACATTGCCCTCCAGATTGCAGAACAGATTGGTGGATCTGTAGATGCATTTGTCCAGAAAATGAACGACCGTGCCCGAGAACTTGGATGCACCAATACAGTATTTACCAATCCTACCGGTCTTCCGGATGACGCTCAGCATACCACAGCACATGATCTGGCTCTGATCATGCAGGCAGCTATCAGTAATGACAGCTTCCGCACCATCTCCGGAGCCACCTCCTATACGATCCCGGCTACCAATGTTTCCGGCGGTACCCGTAACCTGACAAGCTCTTTTACCATGACAGATCCTGCATCCGCTTCCTATTATGAAGGATGCATCGGCGGCCGCGAAAGTACCACCACTGCTTCCGGAAGCGTTCTTGTCACAGCTGCGCAGCGAAATGGTACTACTCTGATCGCTGTAGTCATGAACGGAGCTACCGGTCAGACAGCCAACGAAGCGATCTCTCTTCTGGATTACGGTTTTTCCAATTTCCAGCTTCTGGATCTCAGCGAGGATGATTTTCACATCCTGTCCGGCGGCACTGTAATGGTTCCATCCGGTGCGACCGCAGACGACCTGACTACGGAAGATACGGAATCTGACGGTCAGATCTTACGCACCTACTCCTTTGGCGGAACTCAGGTGGGAACTGCAGTAGTCGAGGATTCCTCCCAGGAAAGCTCCTCCGATGTACTGGAAAATGATGAAAACATGGATTCTGCAAAAGCTTATTCCGAATCCAGATCCCAGATCCCGTATTTTGCCATTGGCGGTGTGGGCATCCTGCTCCTTATCCTTCTGCTGTGGCGCATGATCCGGATCATCCGTTCCTGATCTTGGTTCCCAAGCGGATATACTTCAGAATTAAAAAATCCCTCCTATGTACCGGTCATACCCGGATACATAGAAGGGATTTTTTTCTGCCATCTCACCCATCGGGGTGTCAGCCATAAAATGGAACTACCAGAAAGATATAGCATAAAAACGGAGAAGCAGCCAGAAGTGCTGTCAGGACCCGGTATATCCACATTCTGATATTTTCTTTTTTTACAAAACGCTCAAGCAGACGGTTCCAGCCGGCTGTCACAAAATACATAGCCGGATACAGTGCCGGCATGATATAACGTCCCTGTGCCTGGTTGTCACTATAATATACATAATACATAAACAGACCCACAGGGATCAGGATCAGAAGGATCAGCAACAGATGAAAGATTCCTTTTCTGTCCCATTTATCGTACACTGTTATCGTTTTTATCTTCAGCTTTTCACTTCCTGCTGCTTTTCGTTCTTTTACCACAGTACGTTTCTTCGGATAAAACATTCCCAACATGGTCAAAATACCGATCCCACCCATTCCAAAGAACAGGAAATATGCCTTGCTCACACTATAAGGCATATAGATCTGCATCAGGCCAAAGGTTCCGATAAAGCTTACCAGAACTGTCAGCAGCCAGTTATGCTGCCAGCCCGGGTCCTGATACAGAAGGATATCCTTCCATGACCAGTTCAGCTTCTCCGGTGTAGGGTATCTGGACGGCCTGTAATCAACAGCCGCATATTTTTCCGCACACTGTGCACAGGCCTTTCTTCCGATAAGATCTCCGTCATAGAGAACGGCATTTCGTATAAACCACCAGCCGCATAAAGCAAGGGTTACTGCCGCGATCACGATCCCTCTCCGGAACAGAAATGCAACTCTCTGTTTTACCGGCTCTTCCCTGCACAGAAGGACTGTCAGGCAGAAAAACAGGAAACTGCATAAGATCCATCCGTAGGCATTATAGTAGGACAGTGCACAGACTGCCATTCCAACAGCCAGAAGGATTGAATTTCTGAAGCTCCAGTCTCCCGCTTCCAAATAACAGGCCCAGGAATACAGGATCATCGCCATGGATAAAAGTGCCAGGGAATCCGTATTTACATAAGTTCCCAGAAACAATGCCTGCGGCATAAAGCCTGCCAGTGCGGCAAACAGCCATCTTCCCTCTTTCGGAAAGAGCTTTCCGGATGCTTTCACCACAAAATATACCGCTCCGGTCACAAAGAGCACATCTGCCATTCTCGCCGCATGGAGCAATCCGTCTGCAGATGCATGGAACAGACCTGCGATTCCCATAAATACAGCAGATACCATGTAGGAAAGGATCGGATAATAAGCATAGGAAATCCCCCAGGTCGCATCACGGATGGTGGGTTCATCTCCAAGAGGCAGCTTTCCCGAATGTGCATGAAGATACTGCGCCACCATGTAGCGCATTTTTTCATCGGGGCCTGCCCCCAGCGGCTGCATGAACGCCCATGCGGTCAGGAGCAGAAATGCTGCCAGGACAAGAACTCCTGCCTGAACTCTCTCATCCTTCCAGATTTTTTTCTTTTCCAAAATATAACCTCCTATATCCGCTTCAGAGAGAAATCCTGGCTCTCCAGTGTAAGGTTCGGATTATAGTAAGGATCTCCGTCACGGAGGATCTCCGGCCAGTGCTTCTCAAAGGAAGCGATCTCACGGTTAAATCTTGCCACCTTTTCCGGTGTATCCTCAAGACCTCTGGATTTGGATTCATAGTGATAAAGCTCCGCATAAGGATTGTATACAACCAGATATCCGGCTTTTCCCAAACGGAGGCAGAAATCTATGTCATTAAAGGCAACCTGAAATTCCTCACTTAATCCGTGAACCTTATCAAAGGCCTCACGCTTCACCATCATGCAGGCTGCTGTTACAGCGCTGTAATCCTGGGCACAGATGATCCTGTGGCAGTATCCGGTAGCGTCTCTCTTCTGCTGCACAAAGCAGTGTCCCGCAATGCCGCCGAAACCAACGACTACTCCTGCATGCTGCACGGTGTCATCCTCATAATAGAGCCGCGCTCCTACAGCTCCCACATCCGGTCTCATACAGTATCCCAGAAGCTGCTCCAGACAGTCCGGGCTGATGATCTCCGTATCGTTGTTGAGAAGAAGCAGATAGTCACCCTTAGCATGAGCAGCTCCGAAATTATTGATGGCAGAATAGTTGAAAATACCATCCCAGTACACCACATGGGCTTTCGGATTGGATGCTTCCAGCTCTTTATAGTAAGCAAAGGTCTCATCCTCCGTACTGTTGTTCTCCACGATCACATACTCATAATTGCGGTAAGTCGCCTTTTCTTCGATGGAATCAATGCATCTCTTCAGATCATCGATGTGATCCTTGTTGGGGATAATGATGGAGATCAGCGGTTTTTCCTCCCAGAGGAATTTTGTACGGTAAAGTCCAAGATATTCACCCTTTTCGATTTCCACCGGAACTCCGATCCTGTCATAATGAGCCTTGATGGCACGTGCTCCTGCATCAAAGGCATACATTTTGCTTTCCGGATTCTCTGCTGTGGAATCCTCATGGCATCTCCAGTGATAAAGGATCCTGGGGATATGATGGATCTGCTCTCTTCCCGCAGCTTCCACACAGCGGAATACAAAATCATAATCCTGTGCACCGTCAAATTCCTTTTTCAGCATTCCGATCTGATCCACGATCTCTTTTTTTACGACAAAAAGATGGCAGATGTAGTTTACTGTACACAAAAGATCAATATTGAAGTCCGGTTTGAAATGCGGCTGGAAGAATTTGTGCCCGTCCATGGACATCTTATCTTCATCGGAATACAGAACCTTAAGTTCCGGATCCTCATTCAGCGCTTTCACACACCGGAACAAGGCATCCGGCGTCAGCTCATCATCATGATCTGCAAACACGATAAAATCCCCTGTTGCCGCTTTCATGGCAGCATTGGTATTCTCTGCGATCTTAAGTGCCTGGTCGTTGCGGATCACGCGGATCCTGTCATCACTTTTTTCCAGCCTGTTAAGATAATCGGTAAGAGGAGAATCTGCTCCGCTTCCGTCAGAAAGACAGAGCTCCCAGTTCCCGTAGGTCTGGGCTTCTATGGAATCTACCAGCTGCTGGAGATATTTCTCCGGTGTTTTGTAAAGCGGGATCACAATACTGAATTTTGGATTCCTGGAAAATTTCGTTTTTCTTTCTTCTGCAAGCTCTGCCTTGTCCGGCAGATGCTTCACGATCCATTTGGAATAATCCACCGGACGGTTTTTACGGTCCAGCACCTTTCCGAATACCTTTCCGGTAAGGGCTGCTGCTCCGTGAAGCTTCATGTAACGGCTTCCCTTACGGAAATATACCGCAGCTTTCTCCGCAAGGCGCTTCTGTGGCTGCAGATGTACCAGACGAAGTGTCCGCACATTGCCTGCCTCAAATACAATGTAGAAGTCCTTCACACTGTCATAATGGAATTCAAAGAAAAAACCGCTCTTCTCATCGATCTCTGTTTCCTGGTACTGATTCTGCACATCCACACGTTTCAGTCTGGTGATCTCGCAGGGGATTTCATTCCGGCTGCGATCCTCCAAGCGTATGGTCAGGGGGCTGTTAAAGGCTGCCCACCCACGGACACGGCAGATTTTTTCCCCAGCTTCCACCTCGATGCTCTCGATAAAGTACTGCGGTTTTCCCTGTTTCCTGTAAAGCTGTGCTGCCGAAACAGAAAACCACCGGATACGTTTTTCACCCTTTACCGCATAAACAACAAGCTTCTTTTTGCCCTCCAGATCCGGCAGGCAGATTTCCATCTGTACACGTTCTCCGTTTACCAGATCCAGATCCTTAAAGCGCTCCAGGGCGCTGACACGCTCCTGGGCACTGATGGCTGCCGGAAGCTTTTCCCCGTCAAGAACGGCTTCCGGCTTATGATTCTTCGGCCAGATCCCCTGAAGGTGATACAGAGAAATGTCCTTCAGGTCAAACCTGTCCTTTTCTACTTCGTATAGCTCTCGCTGCATAACAATTCCTCCATTGCATCTTTTCCGGTATTTACTGTAAGGTAATGTTCCATAACCTTCTGATGTGCGGCCTCACCCATAGCTTTTCTGGCCTTCTCATCGGTTACCAGAGCTTCCAGGGCATTGACCCACTCTTCTTTTGTGGTGCACATCCAGCCATCTTTTCCGTTTTCGACCACGTATTCCATCTCACAGTTACGGCTCATGACACTTGGAACCTTTACAAGAGCAGCCTCTGTCCACTTGTTCTCGGATTTGCACCAATGGAACAGGCTGTTCTCCAGCGGCATCAGATTGATATCAAGTCCTGCGATCACGGCGGGCAGCTGTCTCCAGTCCATAAACGGAAGCTTCTCGATGCGGTTCTGCACCGGCTCCATTCCGGATTCATCCAGCACACCCACCAGCTTCAGGTAAACCTCCGGGTGGCGCTCCATCACCTCCAGAAGTGCTGCCTCCACCTGGGCAAAATCCTGGTCATGGGTTTTGGAACCACTTAAATATCCGATATAGATCCGGTCTTTAGCCTTGTCTGTCTGCTCCACAGCCTCGTGAGACAGGATCTCCATCTCCATACTCATACAGTTGCGGTTGATCACCACCGGTTTTCCCGGGAATTCTGCCCGGATCTCTCCTGCCAGCGTCTCCGTGGATGTAAAATATCCGTCGCAGAATCCCATACATCCGCGGATACGGTCTGTAGTTGTGCAGAAGTCACTGTACTCGCTTCCCTTCAGGAAATGCAGTCCGGAAATTTTTTCGTAATCAAATACCAGATCATCCACATCATAGTAAACAGGGATTCCGGCTGCTTTCGCCCGGTTGGCAAGCATTTCTGCTTCCATCAGCTTGCTGCAGCGGTACATCACGATCGCTGTATATTCCTCGATCTTTTCCTGCTCTGCCTGATCCATCTGGATAAATTTCGATGCATAGCCTTTAAGGATCAGCTGCTCCCGGAAATGCTCCACACGATATCTGGATGCAAAGGAAATCTCCTCTCCTACAAAAAGAAGCCTGCGTTTTTCCACAGGGAGTTCACTTCCGCCGAGAGTTTTCCACAGAGAAATCATCTCTTCCACAATATTCTCCGGCTGCTCATCTTTCAGAACAAGGCCCCTGGCATATCGTTTCACACGTTCTACAGGTGCACCTACCGGAAGTACAGCTACCGGAAATCCCATGGAAATGATCTCCGAGGTTGTGTAGGAGAAGGTCTCCGGCCATACGGACGGGATCAGGAACATATCAATATCCTGCTCCAGGGTAAGTCTCGGGATCTCCTCTCTTGTATATCTTCCTGTCTGGGAAAATACCGGACTTTCGATCTCTTCGTCGGAAGTACCGATCAGTCTCAGACGGATATTCAGTTCATTCTCTTCGATATATCCCGCAAGTGCCTTCACAACTTCCAGGCCTTTTTTGTAGCAGAGTACGCCGATAAGACCAATGTTAAAGGTCTCTGTGGTCTTTTTGTTTTTTTCCACTGCCGGAAGGTAATGGGGTGCATGCGGGATCACATGGAGATTGTATACATCCGGATAAGCACGCTTGAACAGCCTTGCCGTATCATCGGAAAATGCACGGATCTCATCACAGTTTGACAGAAATTCCCGGAATTTTGTACGCCAGAGAGTTCCGGTTCCGTATTCTGTGCAGGCATTGCTGCGGTTATCCGGAATACATTTATCACAGACCTCACAGGATGGAACACCACAGTATTTTCCTTCTGCATCGATCAGATTCACTGCCGGACAAAGGGCAAAGAAATCATGAAGGAGCATAAGGAGCTTCGCACCCTGCTCTCTCTTAAGACGCAGGATACGTTCCAGGGTTCCGTAAAGATTCTGATAGGTCACAAGCTCGTTGATCCAGATCTCATCCACACGCATCAGCTCACCAAGGGCAGTTTCCAGATCATTTGCAAAAAATTCCATCTCATACTGCTTATACTGATACGTAAAGTAAAAACGATTGCTTACGATATTATAGCGAATGGTCACAAAACGATATCCTTCCCGCAGAGCCAGACGTCTTTTCTCCACAAGATAAGCCGTGGCACCACCGCCGAGATCATGGTCAAAGGCCACAATAGTAGGCACATCCAGCTTCCTGTTGAGAAGCTTCATTTCCACGTAAAGTCTTACCGGACGAAGCGGGTCTCTTCTGCAGTAATCCGCAGTATCCTTGTTGTAATCCGGATGCTTGCGGAGCAGCGCCTCACTGTGCTCTTTCAGGAGTCTCTGCTTTTCCTCAGACGGGAAGCTTCCACCATGCTTGTGATATACAAACAGGTTATCCACATGCACGTTCTCATAGCCTGCAGCTATGGCACGCTGGCACCAGTCATTCTCCTCACCGTAACCTTTTCCGAAATTCTCCTCATCCAGAAGGCCAACCTCCTGGATCGCTTTCAGGTTCATACCCATGCAGAAGCCCACACCGGTAGGCATGGCCGGATACTGCGGACGGATCATGCGGAATTCATCATCGATCTCCCACAGCGGCATTCCCTCAAACAGTTTGTTATCCCGGCAGAAATCCGGGAAGCTGCAGATGGTTCCGCAGGTGGTAAACGGTGTGGTGGTTGCAATATTTTCCTTTGCAAAGATCGGAAGCATCAGGCGCTCCAGCCACTCTTCCGGAACCTCCACATCTGTATTTACAAGAGCAACATGATTTTCCGCCATCTTTAATCCACGGTTTACAGACGGAAGGAAGCCCATATTGGTCTCATTATTAAGAAGCACCACATTGTCATGCTCTGCGGCGTATTTTTCCAGATATTTTCCTACTTCAGGATCCGGGCTCTTATCATTTACGATGATCAGACGATATGGAACCTTTGTCTTTTCAATTCCGGAAAACAGAGCATCAAAATACTCCAGTCCGTTGTAAACCGGCACGATCACATCCACCTTCTGCTGATAGATCGACTGTGGATATGCCTTTCTCGCACTGCGTACATGACGCTGTTTGAAATGGCGGAGATTTCCGATACTCTTCGGATCTTCGATAGCGTATACCAGAAGTTCTTTCTGATCCCTGGTTCCCGGGATCTTTCCGATAAGGAATCTCCCGGTATCCGCTGCGGTTCCGTATTCCAGGAAAACAGAAGTCTCTGCCGGCGCAAGAACCGTTGCCAGGAAAGAAAATCCGGCACTTTCCGCATCCGGATTTCCAATGGCATTAGCCACATCCGTACGGTAGATCGTAGTACAGGAAGCCTCCTGAAGCTTCTGTGTTCCCTGATAAAATGCGATCCTTGGCTGTTCCATAGACGCGAATGTCGGATCAAAGGCCCAGCCAATGGCATTTAAGGTGCCATTCTCATAATGGAAGAAGTCAACACTGCCCATACAGGTAGGAGTTGTCTCCACCCCCATCACTGCTGCCGGCTCTGTATGATAACGAAGAACCTTTTTGACCAGTCTCTTTACCTGCGCTTTTTTGCCTGGATGACGAAGGGCCTCTTCCTGCGCACGTGCTGCTTCCGCTGCAGCCTGCTTTGCGGCACGTTCAGCCTCTTTTCTGACACGCTCCTGTTCTCTTCGTACTTCACGCTCTTTTTCAAAGGCCAGAAGCTTTTCCACATCCGGAAGCTCAAGGCAGTCAAGTTTTCCCTCTATTACGATCCTGTCCACATTTTCCGGGTGTGTAACATCGATAAGATAAAAGCCATCGGTGGTAAAAAACGCAGTGGTACTGTTATCCACTTTCATATGGACACCCTGAGGCACAAGCTCCGCACTGCATCCGCAATCCAGACGCTCTATCCTCACTTTCAGGAAATGACCGTTTGCAGGATTCCAGCGGAGATTTCGTATTCCTTTGATACCGGAAAGCGCAAACTCTACCCGGAAACGGTTTCCGGAAAGTTTTCCCTCTGCATAAAGTGTATGCTCTTCACAGAAGCCCTCACCAAGATCATAGTACATCTTGCTGTGCATCTGGTGCTTTTCTCTTTCTCTGTTCACCAGCTCTGTTACGGAAACCGGCACTTTTTTCTGTTCAAACGGGATCAGAGAACCACAGCCCACATACTCATAGACGAAATGCATGGTCCAATCCATAAATATCTCATAGTCTGTATAGCTGATGTCAAACTCCGCCATCATCTCATCCTCATGACATAACCGCGGCAGCTCAGAAACATGTGTATACAATTCATGGATCAGGCGCCACATGATAAAATTCACAGGCACAGGGAAATCAAACATCCACTCATAATCTATGATCTGATTTTCCTTTTCTCCCATAAAGATGTTGCTGCAGATCAGATCCACATTGGCCGGGCAGACGCATTCGTAATCATTTCTTCCCGGATGATCACCAAATACCTCACGGAACTCTCCGGTCCTGTAATCCACAACCTGACGAGCCCCGAAAAATTCCTGATAGAATTTTTTAAGAAGGGCCTTGATCTCTTCAAGATCTTCTTTCTGGGCAAACTCTGCGATTTCCTGGTGAAGAGTTTTTCCGGTAAGGAGCGGATAAGAGATCTTTCCGTTTTCTGCCCTGCAGGGAAGATTCTTGTATTTATCAGATCCGGTACTCTCTGTTCCGGTTTTTTCCAGTTTTTCCACAAATTCCTCAGCCTGGGGCACCATAGCCTCTTTTTCCGCACGGACCTCTCCGTTCTCCCGGACGATCCTGGTCAGAAGACGGAACTTTTCTTTTCGCTCCTGGTTCAGCTTCACATAAAGGATTTCCTCCGGGTCCCGGTTTTCGGTACGTCCTGCCTCCACAAGAAAAGAATTCACAAAGCTGTCCAGGATCTTCTCTTTTTCGAATGCCTTTACGCCTTCACTTTCTGCAAAAAGATCTGCTGTCTTATCTGTGTATACAGGATAGCTTCTTCCGTAAGAATTGGTATAAAGGCTCTCATCTGTAAAAATCTCTGTCGGAAATTTATAATCCGGATACGGGTAGTAAAAGCGCAGAAAAGGAAAGCCGCTGTTTTCCAGCAGCTCTCCCAGTTCATTCTTGGAAAAGGTGCGCACAGACTGATTTCCCGGATATCCGTTGATCCCGAAAAAATGAAGATCTGTGTGATCCTCCGGTGCTCCGGCAAAGTACTTCAGTCCCAGTCTGTTCTCAATGGCAATCAGAAGTCTTCCCTCAGGCTTCAGATAAGCGCCCATCCGCTGAAGAAATGTCTCGTAAGGAGTTTTTCCCTCGGTAAAGCTCATGGCATACTCAAGCACACCGTTTACTACCACATAGTCGAATTTTTCCGGAAAAGTCATGTCATTCAGGTTTCCAACCATGATCGTCAGATTTTCCTTATCCCTGTTTCTCGCATAATTGATATCTGCCCGACGTTTGGAAAGCTCCACGGAAGTCACATGACCGGCCTTGCGGCAAAGCATTCCGGTAATGGCTCCGCATCCGGCTCCGATTTCAAGAACGGAATCCGCCTTTTTCAGAGGGTACCAGTTTAAGATGTTCTCCCGCAGCCCTGAAAAATGGTAGACCATTGGAAAACTCACCTCTTCCTCCGGCAGGTCATCAAAAGATTTTCCTTCCTGCGCCATTTTCAGAAGTGTTTCCTCGATATCCCCATCGGAATAATGATCCTTCGCCGTATAATAATCTAAATTCAACTCCGCCATAGTCGTTCCTCCACTTATTTCACAGATACTTTGGAAAACAGATCAAAATATCCCACTGCTTTCTTATCTGTGATCACGGTCAGGTTACACACATCGTAAAGACGATGAAATACGGTAAAATCGCCGTCTTTATATCCGGTGCAGCCCAGACACAGCATATATTCCCCTGCCTCCAGAGGCATCACCTGTTTGAAGGTGATCTCACGGACATCGCCTGCTTTCTGCGGTTTCAGAGGCGTATGTTCATACATGGTATTGGTTCCTGTGATCTCAGTGCCTTTCAGATCTTTCAGGGTAAATGCAAAGATCGGATCGCTGACATCTGCCTGGAACTTCACTTTCATCTGAACGGAAAATTCCTTGCCTTTTTCGATCACATTGGTGATCATACCTGTATCATCCCGGATGGCAAAATCCACGATCTCGCCAAGCTTGCTGCCATATTCCAGGACCTTGGGATTCAGGTTCAGGCTGTCCTTCATAGCTTTTCCGCTTCCGGTATGTGCTTTCAGTGAAACGTCTGCTCCGGCTGCCTGGTTTTCCGTCGCCTGTCCCTCTTCTGCATCGTCTGTGTTTTCTTCCAGATCTGCATCGTCATACTGATTGACCAGTACACGACGATAAAGATTGACCATTTCCTTGGCACCACCCTCTGCAAGCTTCTCACCTTTGTTTAGAAGCACAACACGGTCACAGTATTTTCCGATACTGCTCAGGTCATGGCTTACAAACAGAATGGTCTTCCCCATTTCCTTAAACTCTTCGAACTTCCTGTAACATTTTGCCTGGAAAAATACATCTCCCACGGAAAGAGCCTCATCAACGATCAGGATCTCCGGATCGATATTGATAGCTACCGCAAAAGCCAGACGCACGAACATACCACTGGAGTATGTTTTTACCGGCTGATAGATAAAATCACCGATATCTGCAAAATCCAGAATAGACTGCAGCTTGGCATCGATCTCTTCCCTGGAAAAACCGATCATACTTCCGTTGAGATATACATTTTCAAGTCCGGAATATTCTCCGTTAAATCCGGCTCCCAGCTCCAGAAGAGCTGAGATCCTTCCGTTTACGGCTATTTCCCCGGCTGTGGGCGAAAGTACGCCGGTGATGATCTTCAGGATCGTGGATTTGCCGGAACCATTTGTTCCGATAATTCCCACTGTTTCTCCCTTATGCACCTGAAAGGATACATGGTTGAGCGCATAATGCTCTTTATATTTCTTTTTTCTGGATAATCCCAGGGACTCCTTAAGACGGTCCATAGGATTATCGTAAAGCTTGTACATCTTACTGACATCATTTACTGAAATCGCAATATCTTCTGCCATTTTCAACCTCACTTTTGTGTAAATCGTTCACTCTCACAATCTGCCGCCGTTCTGCTTTTTATCCGTACAGAGCAAATCCTCCATGGGAACTGTCCGGTCCGGATCAGACGGATATCCGCCATCCGCATTCAATTAAAGCACATCTGCAAAATGCGGCTTCAGACGTTTGAATATCACAGATCCCAGTCCGAAAAGCAGGATCGTAACTACCCAGAAATAGATCGTCCATGAAGCATGGTTCCAGATCCCGACATGACCAAGCATGGAATCACGGTAGCCCGTAACTACATAGTACATCGGATTCAGCTTAAACAGCTTGATCAGCCATGGATGTGAAGAAAGCATATTGATATCCCACATGATCGGTGTAAGCCATACACCCACCTGAAGAAAAATACTGATGATCTGGGTCAGATCACGGAAAAAAATGACGATCGCACTTGTAGCATACACAAGTCCCAGCACAAAAAGGAAGGTGCAGACAGAGTAATAAATGATCTGCAGTGTATAAAGGCTTGGTGTATATCCGTAGCATGCACATAAGATCAGTGCAAAGGCCACAAAGAAAACATGCACGAAAAGTGCGGAGATGATTTTTACGATGGGAAGGATGCTGATCTTAAATACAACCTTCTTCACAAGATAATTGTATTCGATCAGAGCATTGGTTCCACCGTTTAATGCGTCCTGGAAGAAAAACCACGGTACGATACCGGATACCAGATAGAGTACAAAAGGATAATCCGATACCGTTCCGGCCTTCAGTCCTACGGAAAATACAAACCAGTAGACCAGGATCGTTACGATAGGCTGGATAAATGCCCAGACAATACCAAGATAGGATCCTGCATATTTTGTTTTGAAATCATTTTTTGCAAGGCTTAAAACCAGCTTTCGATTCTGGTACAGCTCCGCCGGCAAAGCTAATATTTTCTTCATTCTGCAATTCCTTATCGATTCTTATATTCCTCGAAGCTTCCCCACTTCTGGTCCTTGTCGGAGAAAATAAGCTCCATGCCTTCCGGGATCGGCCACTCAACGTTAATGTCCTTGTCATTCCAGATCAGTCCGCCCTCATCGTTTGGATGATAGAAATCAGAACACTTGTAGGTGAACTCTGCATTCTCGGAAAGTACCAGGAAGCCATGAGCAAATCCCTTCGGGATAAAGAACTGTTTCTTGTTTTCTGCGGAAAGGACTACGCCATACCATTTTCCAAAAGTCTTGGAGCCTTCACGAAGGTCAACCGCAACATCAAACACTTCTCCGTTTACCACACGTACCAGTTTATCCTGGGGATAGCTGATCTGGAAATGAAGTCCGCGGAGAACACCGTAACGGGAGCTGGACTGATTATCCTGAACGAATTCCACATCAATGCCTGCTTCCTTGAAATCGTTATAATTGTACGTTTCCATGAAATATCCTCTGGAATCACCAAATACAGTTGGCTCGATCACTTTCAATCCTTCAATATCTCCGCACTGTGTTACTTTTATTTTTCCCATTTTTTTGTTCTCCTTTTCTGTTTTGATTTATTTGTGATGTTTCTTTTCTTTTATTCTGAGAGCCGCAAGAAGGGCGATCAGGATCAGGATCATCGCTGCCATGATCATAAGAAGGATCTTACGCAGGGCAGGAATGCTCTTTTTTTCGCTGGTGTCCTCTCCAGCTGTACTCTTCTCTGTTGTTTTGCTGTTATCTTCCTCTGCTGATTCTGTGGAAGCTTCCGCTTCGGAGCTGTCCGCTTCCTGGCTGTCCTCTGCCGCAGCGGTCGGTTCCGGTACCGGTGTATCAGTTGCCTGTGCAACACTTGCGGTACCGATCAGATAATCTCCGAAATAGTAACCGGTTTCTGTTTTCCCATTGGTATTCTCTGACTTCTCGGTAAGGGAATTCAGCTCCACCCCTTTTGGAAGGAATACATAGCCGCCATTTACTTCTGTTTTTGTGAAATTCTCAAATGCGTAATTGAACATAGCTGTACTGTCCATACAGGAATTGGAAAGCTCTGTTCCACGCATGGTCACTGCAATATATGTGGTATTATCTCTGGTCACTCCTGTGACAAGTGTATGCCCTGCCGCAACGGTAGTTCCGGTTTTTCCGCCAATGCAGCCTTCATAGTAAAATCCGCTTTCCGGTGCAAACATAGGATGATGGGTATGCAGGATTCTCTGCTGGCTGTTCATATTTGTAGGCTGGATGATATAGTCCGGTGTGCCCACAACCGTACGGAATGTTTCATTTTTCAGGCCTTCTCGGAAGATCAGCGCCATATCCCGTGCTGAAGAATAATGATTATCATCCGGAAGTCCGCTGGAATTTGCAAAATGTGTATTGGTACATCCGATCTCACTGGCGCGCTGGTTCATCATATCGATAAATGTCTGCTCTGTCCCGCCGATATGCTCTGCGATCTGTGCCGCAACGTCATTGGCAGACTGGATGATCAGAGCATGAAGACACTCCTCCATAGTCAGGACTTCGCCCACCTTTGTGCCGATATTACTGGAATCTGCCGTAACATTACGCACCCCGGTCTCTGTAAAGGTCACCTTCTCATCCATGGTGGAGTTCTCCACTGCCACCAGCAAGGTCATGATCTTGGTAATGCTGGCCGGATATCTCTGTTCATCTCCGCCCTTGTTATAAAGAACAACTCCTGTGTCTGCATCCATCAGGATACCGGTATCTGAGGTAATATCCGGTCCTGCCGGCCATCCCTGGATCTGGTTGGTGCTGATGTCATATTTCGCATTCAGATCCACTGCAGCCATGGTCTGTAACGGCAGCATCAGTGCCACACTGACTGCTGCGAAAACTGCCAGTAATTTTTTTATTTTTTTCATAGTTCTCCCCTTCTTCTTTCAAAACCCATCAAAGGAAGCAATCGCATCCACAACTCTCTTCGCATCCTCCATATCCAGATTATAGAACATGGGCAGTCGCATAAGACGCTCGCTTTCTTTTGTAGTATAAACATCTTCTCCGGAAAATCTTCCGAATTTTTTTCCTGCCGGTGCGGAATGAAGGGGTACATAATGGAACACACTGCAGATATCCTTTTCGCGGAGATATTTCAGAAGCCTTGTGCGTACCTGGATATCATGTACCTTAATGTAGTACATATGTGCATTATGTGTGCATTCTTCCGGTACATAAGGCTGCTGGATCTTTCCTTCCTCCGCCAGAAACCTGAGGTTCTCATTGTAAAAATCATAGATCTGCATCCGCTTATCGCTGATCTTCTTATGCTGCTCCAGCTGGGCATAAAGATATGCCGCATTCAATTCGCTCGGAAGATAGGATGATCCATAATCCATCCAACGGTATTTATCTACCTGACCACGGAAAAACTTACTGCGGTCCGTTCCTTTTTCTCTCAGGATCTCTGCCTTCTCCAGGTACTGATCCCCGTTGAACAGGATCGCACCGCCCTCTCCCATGGTATAGTTCTTAGTTTCATGGAAGCTGTAGCAGCCAAAATCTCCAATGGTACCAAGGGCTTTTCCCTTATAGTAGGCATCCACACCCTGGGCCGCGTCTTCCACTACCTTCAGATCATGTCTTCCGGCAATCTCCATGATCGTGTCCATCTCGCAGGCTACTCCTGCATAATGGACCGGAACGATCGCGCGGGTCTTATCTGTGATCGCCTGTTCGATCAGCCTCTCGTCAATATTCATGGTATCCGGCCGGATATCCACAAATACGATTCTTGCACCGCGAAGCACAAATGCATCTGCCGTTGATACAAAAGTATAAGACGGCATGATCACCTCATCGCCAGGCTGGATATCTGCCAGAAAAGCAGCCATCTCCAGTGCATGGGTACAGGAGGTTGTCAGCATCACATGGCCCACATGAAAGCGCTCTTCCATCCATGCAGAACATTTCTTCGTGTAGATCCCGTCGCCGCAGAGCATTCCCCGTTCTACTGCGTCACGGATGTACTCAAATTCCTTACCTGTAAACGCAGGTCTGTTAAAATCAATCATGTATTTCCTCTTTATTTCTCATTCTTCATGGTTTTTCTACATTAACTGTACATTCCATTTTCTCACACTCATGTTGTAAATTCAATGCTTATTTTTCTGCCGGTGCATAATCCGGGATCTGATTATGGTATGCCACCTCCTGGCCGTTGGGGTCCAGAATATGCATTTTCTCATAAAATTCCTCTGTGAGAAGATCCATTTCCTTACGATTCTCTGTTTTTACATAATATAATGCCAGATACGGATTAGGACCATGCTCAATGACCTTCTCTCCTTCCTGATAAAAGATCCAGGGCTTTTCCACCTGTTCTTTCTCTCCCAACCGAACTGCCGCAGACTGATCTCCGATGGTAAGAAGCCTTCCCTGAAAATAAATGACAGCTCCACAACACTGTGGTTTATGAACATCGTGTTCTGCAAGCATTTTTTCCAGTTTATCCGGATCATAGAGAGATGCAAGAAGAAGCTCTTCCATATTAAATCCATAGACCATATCGGTCAATTCATGCTCATATCCGAAAAACCGTGCGGCGATCTCGCAGACCTGGATACCTTCTCCCGGCTTCCAGAAAAACTGCATGGAAAGGGCTCCGTCTTTCTGGCCGGTTCTGTCCGCATATGCCTGAAGAAGTTCTGTGGCAGGCTTTTCAACTTTTGACAATAATCTGGAAGGATACACATTTCTTGTGCTGATGGGGATCTCACCTTTGGCAACAAATGTCTTTTCACGGTCTGCAATACTGATCACATGGACTTTTCCATGCCGCACCCAGGTCATCATATTGAATTCATAACCATCATTATATTCTTCCACCAAAATCTCCGGCATATCAGAAAATCCTGCTGTTTTTTCTGCCCCGTTTATCAGCTCATCCAGATCTTCGGATATATAGATCCCGCGGGAGCCGTATTTATCCAGTGGCTTGCTGACCACCGGATAGCGAAGTCCCTCAAGCAGCTCTTTCAGCTGAGTTTTTTTGGACCTGTCTTTAAAATATGCGATCGGGATTTTTCGAAAGCCCGGAGTGGGAAGTCCCAGTTCGGTAAGCAGTGCTCTGGTCGCTGATTTATCACGATACCAGGGAAGCTGCTCCGGTTTCAGATAACAGGGGATTCCTGCCCGGTCCGCGATCTTTACCATACATTCCAGAAGAAGGTCGGAAAAGGATGTGATGATACCATCAATCTCTTTTTTCCGGCAGAGACAGGCGATCTGTTCCGTATCTGTTACCGGGATCTGAAATGCCTCATCTGCAAATTCTCTTGCCGGACCATCCGGATATCCGTCGCAGACAATGGTGTAGTATCCTTTTTCACGGGCCTTTTGCACCAGCTGCACAAATTCTCCCAGTGTTCCCAGTATCAGCAATCTGTGTTTCATGATTCCGTTTCCTCCCATTCTCTTATGGAATCCGCGATATACTGCATTTCTTCTGCCCCGTATCTCTGATCACAGGGAAGCGGCAGCACATTGGCAGCCCAGTCATATTCCATGGTATCCCTGTCAAATTCTTCCAGGATATTGCGCCAGTTTGTTGGCACAAAAATCTTCCGGCCTGCCAGCCAGTGTCGAAGCTCCAATCCGTTCTTATGATAATACGGATAGGCAAACGGTCCCTCCGGCACCTTCCCTGTAAAAGCATTCCTTGAAGGAAGAAGCTTCGCCAGCAGACGGTAGTTCTTTTCTCTTCTTGTTTTGATACCGGAATAATCCATAGTCCTGAGGAGGTTTCCGGTCAGACGGGACATTCGGCGGATCTCCATCTCATGATAATTTGCTGCATTATCCAGCATTTTCTGATAGAAGGTTCCGGCATCATATTCATAACGTCCCAGAATATGCTCCATTCTTCCCATGGAATGGTCCAGAGGCTTCTTTTCCGGTTCCAGCTCCGCATCGGTAGACAGATATGCTCCGTCACTGACTCCGAGAAATTTTCTGCAGGAATACAGAGTGTCCACGCCAGGCAGCGGTTTCTGAAAAAACGCATGCGTATGATCCACAATGATATTTCCATAGATTTTTTTATATTTCCGAATCTTATCATCGGTAAGCTGGCCATAATAGTTTACCAGGTACAGATATTCTCCTTCCGAAAGTGTTCTCTCCTCAAGGACCGGATGCAGACCTTCATCCATATGATAAAATTCGATTTCTGCCCCGGATCTCTCACAGGCACCGGTTACGGAATCACAGAGAAAAAATGGCAGGTAGATCTTTCTGCACTTACGTGCTTCCATCAGCCACAGAAGCGCTGTTCTTCCGAGATTCACGCCGCAGAGATCAGGATAGTATTCCTGTCCCGCCGGTTCTTCCAGTTCCAGATAGCCGCCGATCTCTTTTTTCATCAGTCTGTCTCCTCCTGACGAATCACATAGTGCGGCATCTTTTTGGCCTCATTGAGAATATTCATGAGATAAATACCGATGATCCCGATTGAAAGCAATGTCAGTCCGAAAAATGCCAGCATCACAAGCATCAGGGATGTCCAGCCTTCCACTGAGATCCCACACAGAAAATATCTCACCAGATAATAGATCCCCAGTAAAAAGCTTACCAGAAAACTGGCAATGCCGATGTTTCGCACCATAAGCAGCGGAAATGCCGTATGGGCAGTAATATCATAGATGAGATCCTTCACAAGGCGGCGAAAAGAATATCCGCTCTTTCCATATGCACGCGCTGCATGCTGCACCGGAACATTGATGATACGGTTGGAGCTTAAAACCAGAAGATTTCCGATCTGCGGAAGATATGTATTGGTTTTCAGCATGGCTTCCACCAGAAACCGACGTATCAGTCGATAACTGGTGATCTGAAGGTTCGGATCCTTGCCGAGCATTTTGGAAGTTGCCCATACAGACAGCTTTGTGCCCAGCTTCCGGATCAGATTATGCTTACGTCCTTCATAACTTGCGATGATCACATCCACATCGTCACGTTCCTTCATTACATTGATCATTTTGGGGAGCTCCTCGGGCTGATGCTGAAGGTCATCATCCATAGTTACTATGAACTCTCCCTTTGTGTGGGCAAATCCGCACAGAAGCGCAGGATGCTGTCCGAAATTCCTTGCCATCTGGATGATCTTGACACGGGAATCTTTTTCCCGGAGTTCTTGCATAACCGCAAAAGACCGGTCTTTGGACCCGTCATCTACAAGGATCAGTTCAAATTCTTCTTTTATCGTTTCCCGGAATACTTTTTCCAGACGAGTGTACAGTTCCTGCAGCGTATGTTCTGAATTGTATACAGGAACAACCACTGAATATAAACACATATCGTTTTTCCTCTCTTTTGTATCAATTGACACTTATCGTTTAATCTTATCATTTTCATTTCCTGTTGTAAACCGTTACATTGTTCAAACATTTTCTTGCATAAACCTGCCAGATGATATATATTGATTATCAGTCTATGATAATCACATTTATGATATGGAGGAAACATGACAAAAATCAAAGATTATATTCAGCTTCATCTGAATATCCTGCTGTTTTCTCTTACCAGCGTTTTTTCCAAGCTTGCATCGGTTTATTATAATAAAGAAGGACTTCATAGTCCTCTTCTCTATGTATTTCTTTTTCTTATGATCGCAAACTGTGGGATCTACGCCATTGCATGGCAGCAGGTGATCAAAAAATTTTCTCTTTCCACGGCCTACGCCAACAAAAGTGTCTATCTTCTGTGGTCCCAGGTATGGGCTGTGATCATTTTTCACGAAAATCTTTCGCTTCAGAACATCATCGGCATCCTGATCGTTCTGATCGGAGTCTGGATGGTGCAGAGATATGAATAGAACATTTATGCTGATCATGCTGGCCGGAACCTTTTTTTCGGCAATTTCCCAGGTACTTCTGAAGCAGAGTGCCAATATGGAATACAAAAATCCCCTCCGGGAATATCTGAACTGGCGGGTGATCCTGGCCTATGGTATCTTTTTCGGAGTGCTGCTCCTGAATACCTGGTGCTACACCAAAGTGGATATGAAATTCGGGCCGGTGATCGATACTGCCGCCTATGTTTTTGTCCTGCTGTTTTCCTGGCAGATCCTGAAAGAAAAAATTTCCCGCGGAAAGATCATCGGAAATCTGATCATCATCCTGGGAATCCTTGTTTATACCTTATGAACATAAAAATGCCGGCAGCTTTACGTTCGCTGCCGGCATTTTTTTATTTTTTCTTATTTGCTGCGGATACAGTTGTGTATACACCATCTTCATCAAATGTATAGCTCTTTCCGTTTTTCTTAATTGTACAGTTTTTGTACATGATTCCTGTTTCCGGATCAAAATAATATCTCTTTCCGTCCAGTTTGATCCAGCCTCTCTGCATCTTTCCATTGGAGCCAAAATAATAGGTATGGCTTTCATCGTTTCCGCTCCATGTATAGAATACATTTTTGACCATAACGCCGTCACCGCCAAAATAATATACATCATTCCTGCTGTTCATATACCGCACGTGTCTCATCATGTATCCATATTTGGCCTGAAAATAATAATAGTTCTTTCCCACCTTTTTCATGCCCTTTAATGCATGTCCGTTTTTGTCAAAATAATATTTTTTCTCCTTATAGGTGATCCAGGTATTTTTCACAAGGACTCCATTTTTGTCTACATATCTGGAAATGTTCTTGGAATCCCTGATCAGCTTTGAACGGCACATTCCTGCGGTCTTATGGATATAATATTTCTTATTTTTCACCTGAACCCAGCCGTATTTTTTGACACCATTGACATAATAAAATTTCTTTCCGTTCTCTGTTGCCCAGCCGGTTTTTCCTTTATAGTTGCTGGTATCCGGTCTGGTGGATGCTTTGTAGCCGGTCTGTGCATGCCATCTGGGTGTGATGATCTTGGTATAATCAACATAACCGAAGTCAATATCTACAGTAGAATAAGACGGGATTCCCGCAACCAGACCCTTGGTGGTATTCAGATATCCGCCACCGTCACCATCGGTGGACTGCCAGATGGTATATTTGTACTTTTTCTTGTCAGGAGCCGGGATCGTATCACCGTACCGCGCAAGCCATACATCATAACCTGTCATCTTGCTCCAGTCAAGCTTGTTGTCATACCAGTCTGTATTGCAGTAGATCATTGGATGATATCCGGCTTTTTTTACCTCATTGCAGAAGGTTTTTGCCAGATCCGCGATCTGTGATGCGGAAAGATTACGCATCTGATCATATTCAATGTCATAAACCACCGGATAGGATACTTTATATCCATCCATTTTACGGATGGCAAGCTGCGCTTCCTTCAGTGCCTGCTGTGTGTTCAGTGCAAGGCTGTACACATAGGTTCCTGTCGGAACCCCTGCCTTCTCTGCCTGTTTCATGTTATAATCATATGTGTTATCCGGATGGTTCAGGCCATAGGAGATCCTGACAAAGGCAAAATCTACATTGGACTTTTTGACCTGACCCCAGTTGATGGTATCCTGCCACTCGGAAACATCGATTCCACGTGTAACAGCACCTTCCAGCTTCTGGCCGCTTCCGTTATAGCAGACACCGTTGATCTTCTTCCAGGCCTTTGAACTTACCCTGGAATTCTGTGTTGCCTTCCCGCTGGGGACCTTTTCTTCCTCAGCAACTGCCTCGCTTCGGTCTACGCCTCCGCCGCCCATGGCCATCGCTGTAGTTCCCATTGTTCCGATTCCCAGCAGTGCTGCCATACAGCCTGCCACCAGCCATTTCTTCCAGTTTTTCATTTTAGTTTCCTTCCATAAAATATGTTGTTTATTTTTGCATAACTTTTATTATACATATGGAAAAATGGAAAGTAAAGCCATATATGGAAAAAGACCGATGTCAGCTACATACAGCTGAACATCGGTCTTCTGTTATTCTATATATTTCTTTCTGGTACTGTTCGGTAAAGATCACGGAACTTCCGGGTCTGTAGGATCAAAGTTTCCGGCTCCACGGAAAGTTGCCAGCGGTCTGCGGCCTAATGGTCCCTTGAAGGATTCATTATTAACGTAATTTCCGCTGCTGTAAATGTGGATCGTAGAACCGTTACAGTTCTCATATACCCACTTCGCATCAGCCACACAGGTACGGATGCATCCGTGAGATGCAGGCTGACCAAGCTTCAGATACTCACCTGCCGGAAGATTGTAAACACTCCTGGTCGATCCGGCCACGGAATGGATAAAGATTCCTCCCTGTCCACATCCGTCAACATGTGTTCCGTACTGTCCCCAGGACGGTCCCATCAGCGGCTGCCATCTCAGACTGCGGCTCAGTCTGTATGTACCATCCCATGTAGGTGTTCCGGAAAGACCTACAGAAACGCGGATCGTCTTAACCGGAATGGTCTTGCTGCTATTTGTGTATACAGTCATAACACCGTTGGTCTTGTCAACCTCCAGGTAATATGGTCCTCCGTAAATACTTGAAACATCATTGCGGCGGTAACCATTCTTATCAAAGTAATACAGTTTTCCATCGATCCATCTGCTTGTATTGGTCAGATACTTGGAACCGCTGTCCGGATCGATATATTTGACCTGATCATAGTAATCGCTGATGATCACCCAGCCGGTGGAAAAACGTCCCTGGCTGTCCAGATAACCATTTACGGAACCACGCTTCATGGATTTATTTGTCACAACGGTATAGTTCTGCAGATAGTACCAGTATTTACCGACCTTCTGCCAGCCTGATTTTTTCAGAACGCCGTTGCCGCCTGCATAATACCACTTATTCTGGTAACGGATCAATGTACTCTTGTACATCCAGCCTCTGCGCGCATTAGCATCTGATGTTGCAAAGAAATAATATTTTTTGCCGATCTTGGTCTTTCCGGTTGCAAGCTGTCCTGTGCTGTTGAAATAATAGCTCTTTTTGGAGGACTTGTTTGTTACCATCTGGCTCTTATAATGATTTCCATTTTTGTCGAAATAAAACCATCCGAAGAACTGGCCTTTTGCATCGGTCACCTTCTGCCAGCCATATTTTTCAACAATCTTTCCTGCTGTACTTCCGAAATAATAAATCTTGTTGGATGCACCCGGGCAACCATGCCAGCAATTCTTCCAGGAAACTCTCTGGCCATTGTCTCCGAAATAATATCTGCTGCCTTTATACTTCACAAGTTTTTTTGTAATGACGCGGCCCTTGCTGTCTGTAATATAATATGCGTTATTCTGCGCCTTCGCCATTGTATTCGTCATAACATAGCCGCTGGCATTCAGCATGTACCGATATTTCTTGGACATTACAGGTGATACATAAACTCCATGTTTCATGATCTGTCCACGTGTGGCAGCCTTCGGGCTACAATAGATAAAACGTTTCTGATTTTTGCTGTTTAAAACATATGTCCATCCGCCATAAAAGAGCTTTCCTGGGATCTCTCCTTCCTTTGATGCCGGCTGGAAGTAATACTGATATGTTGTGGAACCGGTTGTCAGCTTCAGGATCCCTGTTCGCGGTTTTCCGTTACGCATCAATGTATAATAAGCATTTCCGATCTTCTTGATCTTGCCTGCAAGGTTCTGAGCCTCTATGGATTTGTAATCACCCTGAGAATTATAATAGCGGAAAATAGTTCCTGTCCATAACCAGTAATTTCTCTTCTGCTGGCCAAGATTGGATGTCCACGGTGTGATCGTTTTTCCGGTGGAATCCGAATACAGGGAAGCTTTGGAGCTTTCAAGGAAATACCATTCTGTCTTCTGTGTTCCGGTATAACCTGCTGCACCCGGCTCACGGGTCATACGGCCGGTTACCAGATATCCGTCTTCATTAAAAAGATAATATCCCACATGTCCGTTGGTATCGATCTTAAGAAGGCCATCCTGTGCAGTAAAATAATTGTCTTCGATGGAACCTGTTTCTGATGCCAGAGAAGCATTCCCCTCATCCATGGCAAGAGTCTCTGCGTTATCTACGCTCTCTGATGTTTCGGCTGCAGCTTCTGTTTCTGCGGGTGCTGTCTCTGTGGCTGCTGTCTCTGTAGAAGCTTCTGCTGCGGATACTTCCTCTGTAGAAACTTCTTCTGCTGCACCTTCCTCGGCTGCAGTCTCCTGCTCTCCTTCTGCTGACTCATTCTGGATTGCCTGAGCCTGCTCACTCTCTGCTGCACCATCCTGAAGCGCTTCAGTCTGCTGTACTTCCTGTGCTGCTACAGATGTTTCATCAACTGTTTTCTGCTCTTCTTCGCTGCTTTCTGCCGGATCCTCAGAAGCTTTTCCCTCCGGGGCTGCAGATGCAGCAACCTTCTTTTTGCGGAGTCTGTAAAAACCGTTTGCAGAAACCCAGTCACTTGTCTTTGCAACGACTACACCGTTTACCAGTGATGCTCCGGTAGCAAAAGTTTCCTCTGCCTTGTTGTTCTCTACTTTGTTCTGTACTGCGGTATCTGTTGCCGGTGCATCCAGTTCCCGTGCATCACCTGCACTGAAATCATCACCCGGATCTGTACTGTCCTCCGGTGTCGCATCCGGTGCTTCTGTAACCTCCGGTGTCTCTGTAGTTTCCGGTGTTTCTGTAATCTCCGGTGTTTCTATAACATCCGGTGTCTCTGCCGGATTCTCCGGTTCAGCCGGTGTTTCTTCTGAACTGTCAGTACTACCTGTCTGATCCGCTTCTGTCTTCGGCTGCTGTACAGTCGTTCCCTCTTCATCACTGAATACATCCTCAGCCGGATCGCCGGCTGTCTCTGCTGCCATCTGCACGTCTGTACTTCCCAAAGCCGCAGCGCCGGCTTCCAGAGTTCCGCCCATGCATAATGTCAGACTAAGAAAAATTGCCACAACTCTTCTCTTCACAATAATCCCTCCTGATCATGCTGCTGTAAATAATTACTGTATCTGTTACGTATCATTCGCCCAGTCCGCCTTCGATAAGAGCCACAAGTGCATCTATCGCAGCCTGTTCATCCTCACCCTCGCAGACCAGTGTGATCTCATCCCCGTTTTTTACACAGGCCCCCAGAACACTCAGAACACTTTTGGCATTCGCTGTACCTCCGGCATACTGAAATGTTATGGACGATTTGTATTTTATTGCCTCGCCGCATAAAAGCCCTGCGGGACGAAGATGAAGCCCTGACGGGTTCCTGACCGTTACCTTATAACTTAACATTGCTGCTGTCTCCCTTTATATTACTTATCCTTCAAACCTTGTCCAAAGCTATGGTCTTTTACTGATTGCTGCTGTCTACATTGGAAACCTTAGAGATTTTGATCTCCGCAGTTACATCCTCCAGCAGTTTGTAGCCTTCCGGAAGACTGATTTTGATCGGTACTTCGTAGCTGCCCTCCTCCCAGTCATCCATGGAAAGTACTGCTCCTACCGACTTCAGATCGAATTTGGAAAGATCTTCGTCTTCCGCCTGCACCTTTAGCTCAATATCTGCAACTTCAAATGCCAGCTGCAGATCATCAGGCAGACCTTTTACTTTGATATCCTCTGTCGGGAAGCTGTATATCTTACTGCCCTCCGGCAGGATATTGACTGTGATCCAGAGGTCCGTGCTGGATCCAGATGTCAGCTTAAGGCCATCCGGAAGAAGCTCTGACAGGTTTACTTTCTTTTCCACGTCATTGCTCTTTCCTGAAATATCCACATTCTCATTATCAAGATAAATAGTATTTCCCTGAAGTTTCAGATTATCCAGTGCTTCTTCACTTCCGGCTACGCTGAAAGTCTCCGGTACTGTCGTGACACTGTCCACAACATAACCTTCTGCCGGTTCTCCCGTATATCCCGCACTGATCCGTATATCAGAACGCACCTTCCAGAGCTTTGCCGTGACATTGACCTTTCCGTTGTTGTCAAATTTCAGATAGCTCATGGAATTTGATGAAAGTGTATCCTGATTCTTATCTGTAATGGTCAGTTCTGCGCCTGTGATCGTCGTATCCTGGTCGATTCCCTCAAGCTTTGAACTTACATCCACACTCACACTATCTATTTTACCAACCAGGGATTCCGGTCCTGTAATACGGACTTTTTCCGGATTTGCAGTAAGAGAAGCAACCTCCAGCCCCTGTGCAGGCTTGCTGTCATCACTGGTAACATTGATCGCAAATTCCTTGGTTACCTTTTTTTCCAGATGGACACTTAGATTCTGCGGTGACACCCTGACATTCTCCGGAAGTATCCCGGAACAGGTTGCTGTAATGGGGATCATTACAGGATCTGTATCGGTAGACTGGGCCTGCTGCAGGTCTGCAACTGCCTTAATATCACTTGAGGTGAGACGGTTGACTATCTTCCGCTCACCTGTAATATAAACACGTACTGAATTTTCACGATCATCCTGCATGACCATCTCGCCCAGCTGATCCACATAAGCTTCGTTGATGATCTGCACATCTGAGATCACAAAGCCTTTCGTAATGATAGGGTCATCAACATTTACTACGATCAGCCACACCAGGATTCCCACAATAATCGACATGATTTTCAAAGGGATGTTCTTAGTCAGATTTTTCTTCATGTTTCACTCTCCCTTTCAGCAGATTTCTCAGCTTACCGTTGTCAACAACCTTTTTATTCTGAGCAGAAACAAGTATTTCACGAAGCTGTTTGCTGTTAAGCCCTCTGGATAACTCACCGCCTCTGGCCACAGAAACCTGCCCCGTTTCTTCCGAAACAATGATCGTAAGAGAATCCGTAGCTTCGCTGATGCCCACACCTGCTCTGTGTCTTGTTCCCAGCTGTTTGCTCAGTTCCATATTATCTGAAAGAGGCAGATAGCAGGTTGCTGCTACCACGCGGTTACCTCGCACGATCACCGCTCCGTCATGAAGAGGTGTATTATGCTCAAAAATATTGATCAGCAGCTGACTGGTAAGGATACCGTCAATATTGATACCGGTTCTCACATATTCGTCAAGCCGGATCTCTTCCTCGATCACGATCAGTGCTCCGGTCTTAACTTCACCCATATCAAAACAGGCCTTCACCAGTTCATTGATAGTCTTGTCATTGAAACGCTCCTGCACTTCCCTGCCGGAATCAAAGGGAATAATGTTAGAAACAAACTTCTTCTGTCCCAGCTGCTCCAGGGCCTTCCTCAGCTCCGGCTGAAAGATTACGATCACACCGATCACCAGCACATTAGCCAGATTCCGGAAGATCCAGAGGATCGTATTCATTTTGAAGATATATGCGACCAGGATAAATCCAAGGACGATCAAAATGCCCTTCAGAAGGGTATATGCACGCGTGAATTTGATCCATGCCATAAACTGATATACAAAAAAGGAAATCAGTCCGATCTCAATGATATCTATCACGCCAAATCCCGGAAGGGAAATTTTTCCCAGATATCCGACCACAACTGTCAGCACATTCTGCATAAGTCTCCTCCTTTCTTCCTGAGCTATTCCAATCGTTCCTGTTTAAAGATCCTTCAGTGATTCCTCCAGCTGTTTTTCGAAATCGATCTTGTCCAATCCCTCCGGTTTCTCACTTACTGTATTTTCGGAAACCATATCCGGCATCTTTACTGTATGCATTTCTTTCTTCTCAGGAAATACATCATCACTGAAAGACACAACACTGTCTTTTTTTTCTTCTTTTACCGGCTCCGCATTGATCTTTTTGATACTTCTCTCAGAAGTGGCGACCGATGCCTTCGGAACGGCTTTTACGTAGTAATAGTACTCATCATCCTCATATTCCAGACGTTCTGTTCTGCTGTAATCTCCGCCAAAAACAAAGAACTCCAGAACAAATCCTGCCAGTACGGAGATCACTGTGGACAGGATCATCGGCACCATGGCTACCGTAATACTGAGGCAGAAATCTCCGGCAAGGATAACCAGGATATAGATCACGCCGCCGGCAATGACAGCGATCCTCCATGCATAATCAAACGCCCGTGTTCTCAGAAGGTTCACAAACAGGACCACTGCCACAAACGCAATCACCGTGATCCACATTGCCCAGTTGTGGACAAGTCCGTCAGAGATCAGCTTCAGTTTTTCTGTGATCTCTGCGGCAGGATCACTGAGTGCCGCCGACTGCGCATGTACAAACCGTATAAAATAATAGATCACAACACCGCATCCGGCCGGAAGCGCTGACAATGCGCTGCCCAGCAGGCCTGCTCCGATCGGCATAAGTGCAGGAACACCAAATCCAAAGGAAAGTGGTGTAAGGATCATTGCAAGATTCTGTGACCTGCTGAATCTGAGGAACAGGATCATCATCAACAGAATAAGAAGCAGCATAAATCCTGCCGTTTCGATCCCGACTGCATAACAGTGACCGATCATCAACACAAATCCCATAAACATCATCACGGAAACCGGAAGGATCGAACATACAAGCGCCAGGATCAGGACAATAAAAATATTATCCAGCTGTTTCATGTAGCCCATATTGCTGTTGATCCAGAGAAAATAGGCAAATGCCAGAACAAACTTCAGAACCGGCAGTATATATACTTCATATTGTCCGTAAAATCTTTTGATATTCTGTTTGATCTCAAGTAAAGCTGTCATTTTCTATGTCCTCCTGCATTTCTCCGGACCGGATTTCTTTTTTCCTCCCGCCCGTAGATTTTTTCCAGTCTTGTAAGATCCTGATAATATTCCCTGACACTTTTTTTTGCCCGGAAATATTTCACAGAATACTGGATGTAGGTCAGTATCGAATACATGACAAGTACGATCAGATAGCCGACGACGATATAGATCCCAACCTCGACCAGATTAATCTTATTCACATTATCCATAAGATATTCGCTGAAATATGCAGCAACACCTGCAAGTCCCAATACATACCCGATCGTTACCAGAAAAAAGTTTCTGATCAGTGCAAGTCCAATATAATCACTTCGATAATATCTGCTCACCGGAAGATACTTCCTGCCTTCGCCATGTTCATACATAGCCAGACGGTTCATGATCTTCACTTTTTCTTCATTTACCATAAAAATAACTCCTCATAAGCTTTCTTTATCAGGAAAATCCCCGATATATGATCCGCATTACGCTTTCCATACAGTTATACTGTTTAACTGCAATCAAATTTATTGTAGCATAGTTCCATACCTATGAAAAGTGTTTTTTCGGCTGTTTCATGCCCTTCCTGCGCATATTGTCAGAAAATAAACTTTCTCTGCACCGGCCTCAAAAAGACACATTGCCATGGCATCTGCTGTACTTCCTGTTGTGTATACATCATCCACCACAAGTACAGAAAAACCCGTGATCTTTTCGGTTACCCGATATGCATTTTTCAGGTTCTGACGCCTCTGTATGGCATTGAGTTTTTTCTGAGATCTTGTGCTTCGTATCTTCTTTACCAGATGCTCATTCCATGGGATCCCTGTAAGATCACTGAGCCTTTCTGCCAGATACGCTGCCTGGTTAAAGCCTCTCATCCTTTTTTTTCTGGGATGCAGAGGAACGGGAACGATCAGATCAGGCTTCCACCGTTCCAGATATTTTTTTCCGAAGACGCTCATTGCCTTTGCATAAAAATCCCCATATTCCCGACATCCGTAATACTTAAATCGTACCAGAGACTGTCTCCAGACCTCTCCGTACCAGAAAATACTTCTGCCCTCCGTAAAATGATGAGCACCCTTGCGGCAGTCTTCACAGTATTCTTCTTCCATTTTTACCGGTCTTCCGCATTTCATACACCGGGGACCAGATATAGGTCTGACCTTTCCGGAACACTCCGGACAGATCAGCCGATCTTTTTCTTTCAGTATCTGATGACACAGCGGGCATTTTTTCGGGTAAAGCATGTCCAGTAAAAAATCTGTTGTTTTTTTCAAGAAAGTCCTTTCTCCCCGATGGCGCTCTCTTTCTGTTCAGATTCATCCAGCTCCCGGATCCGTCTGTCCAGAGAGCTGTATCTCTGCTGCTGTTTTTCATTGCGGATCATCTCCGCAAAAGTGGTCTCGCTGCCTACTACGGTAACACATTTTCTGGCTCTGGTCACTGCTGTATACAGAAGATTCCGATTCATCAGCATCCTTGGTCCGGAAAGGATCGGAAGGATCACTGCCGGATATTCTGAGCCCTGGGACTTATGTATGGTCACTGCATAGGCAAGTTCCAGTTCCTCAAGCTGTTTGAAGGAATATTCTGCCTGTCTGCCATCCTCAAATTCCACGGTGGCCGTTTCCGCAAATTCATTGATCTCCGTCATAATACCGGTGTCTCCGTTAAACACGCCCACGCCTTTATCCACAGGAATCTTGTATCGTCCAAGGATTTCCCACTCCAGCTGGTAATTGTTCTTCACCTGCATCACCTTATCCCCTTCACGGAAAAGACGCTGTCCGATCTCTTTCTCCTTTTTCTTTTCATCCGGCGGGTTCAAATATCTCTGAAGGATCTGGTTCAGCCGCTCCACACCTAAAAGTCCCTTACGCATAGGAGTGAGCACCTGAATCTCATAAGGCTTTGCATCTACATAACGCGGAAGCTTCTCCTGGATCAGTGCGATCACCACACGGATAATGATGTCCGCGTCATATCTTTTCAGAAAAAAGAAATCTCGGCTCTTGTTATTGATGGTCACCTGCTCGCCCCGGTTGATCTTATGGGCATTCACCACAATATCACTTTCAGATGCCTGGCGGAAAATCTTTTTCAACTCTACTACCGAAAAACAGCCGCTGCGGATAATATCCCTCAGAACATTTCCCGGGCCTACACTGGGAAGCTGATTTTCATCACCTACCAGGATCAGCCTGGTCCCTGCTGTCACTGCAAGAAGCAATGAATGCATCAGTGCGATATCTACCATGGACATCTCATCAATGATGATCACATCCGCTTCCAGCGGATTCTCCGAATTCCTGTCAAAATGAACTGCACGGCCTTCCTGCTCTTCCTCCGGCATCCCGTTCAGTTCCAGAAGTCTGTGGATCGTCTGAGCCTCGTATCCGGTAGCCTCTGTCATTCGCTTGGCTGCACGGCCGGTAGGGGCTGCAAGCCGCAGCTCAGCGCCTTCCTCTTCAAAATAACGGATAATAGCATTGATCGTTGTAGTCTTTCCGGTTCCCGGCCCTCCAGTCAGAATGAACAGACCATGACTGGCAGCTGCCGCCACTGCCTGTTTCTGCATTTCATCTAACCGGGTTCCTGTCTCCTTTTCGATCCTGTTGATCCGTTTCTCCACCATCTCCTCATCTTCCGGGCAGAGAATGTTCAGCTCACAGAGCATTCTGGCTGAATTCAGCTCAAGATAATAATATCGTGTGGGATAGACAACTGCACCTTCTTCTGTTTCTTTCAGGATCAGTTTCCGGTCTACTATCATGTCCATGAGATGTTTTTCCATGTAGGAGGAATCTACTCCCAAAAGTCCGGATGCCCTGGAAAAAAGTTCCTCCTTCGGAAGATAGATATGGCCTTCTCCTGAAGCCTGTAGGAGAGTATACAGCATTCCGCTTCTTATCCTGTAATCTGAATCTGTATGGATCCCGATCCGGGAAGCGATCTCATCTGCGATACGGAATCCCACACCACTGATATCCTCTGCAAGGCGATACGGATTCTCCTGCAGGACTCCATATACAGTCTGTCCGTATTTCTGATAGATCTTTGCGCCGAGATTCAGCGATATCCCGTATTTCTGGAGAAAGATCATAGCGCGGCGCATATCTGCTTTCTCCGTCATCTGTTCTGCGATCTCCATGGCCTTTTTTTCGCTGATTCCCTTGATCTCAGCCAACCGCTCCGGTTCTTCCTCCACAATACGCATGGTATCATCGCCGAAACGACGTACGATCCTGGCCGCCAGTGCCGCACCGATCCCTTTGATCGCGCCGGAACCCAGATAACGTTCCATGGCCAGTGCATCCTCCGGCATTTTTTCTACGTAGGAGGATATCTGAAACTGTTTACCATACACCGGATGTGTTGTATAATTTCCGGAAGCTTCAATGGCAGCCCCCTGGGTGATTGCAGGAAATGTTCCCACACAGGTCAGTTCCTGTTCCTCTTCCATCCCTTTCAGTACCATGACCGTATATCCATTATCTTCATTCCGGAAGATCACATGATCTATATATCCTGTAACTGTCTCACTCATTTTCTTCTCCATCTGTAAACCTCTGATAACAGCAAAAGGCACTGCAGCTGCAGCGCCTTATCTGTATGAGTTTCCTGCGGCAATCTCTTCTCTGCTCCTGTGCCGTCCAGACGACCCATAACGGTTTACATCCTTGACATGATTTCCGCATATTTTCCTGTTCCTGCAGCCACTACAAGCATTGCATCCTGTACAGTCAGTGTGCTGACTCCTGTTTTCTGCTCGATCAATGTATCCATTCCATGCAGCATGGCACCTCCACCTGTAAGAACGATTCCTCTGTCCATGATATCTGCCGCCAGCTCTGGTGGTGTTTTTTCAAGAACACCATGTACAGTCTCCACGATCTGCCCGGTCGTTTCCCTCAAAGCGGTCCGGATCTCCTCAGAAGTCAGTGTTGCCACCTTCGGAAGTCCTGTGATGATATTTCTGCCCTTGACCTCCATCGTTCGAAGATCCGCTTCTTCACTGGCTGTTCCGATCTTGATCTTGATATTCTCCGCTGCATCCTCCCCGATAAAGAGACTATGCTTCTCACGTACATAATTCATGATCGCATGATCAAAATTATCTCCTGCAACCTTCACAGAAGTGGAAACAACCACTCCCCCTACCGATATGACCGCAACATCTGTAGTCCCTGCACCGATATCCACGATCAGATTACCAAATGGCTTGGTGATATCTACACCTGCACCGATAGCAGCAGCGATAGGCTCGTCCACAAGAAAAACTTCCCTGGCTCCTGACTGATAGGCAGCTTCCTCAATTGCTTTACGCTCAATCTCCGTGATCCCGCTCGGAACACTGATGCTGACTCTCGGTTTCCGGAACGCTCTTCGTCCCATAGCCTGTGAAATAAAATATTTCAGCATCTTTTCCATTACATTATAATCTACGATCACACCTCTTCGGATCGGCCAGATCACTTCCATATTGGAAGTCAGATGGCTTGCCATCTGTCTGGCTTCCTCACCGATCGCTCTGATCTTCTCTGTATCTTTATCATAAACAACCACAGAGGGCTCTCTTAAAACGATCCCCTTGCCTGTGGAAAACACCAGACTGTTTCTGGTTCCCAGATCGATTCCAATATCCTTTGCCGGCATAAATCCTCCCGCCTGCGTCATACTCATTCGTATGCTGACGCATTTCTGACTTATTCTGTTCCGGTCTGTGCCGAAACGTTCCCGCACTTCATTATATACAAAACCACAGAAATTGAAAAGAACTTTTACCGGTTATTTCTGTTCCAGATATTTTTTCACATATTTACCGGTGTAGGAAACCGGATTCTCTGCTACTTCCTCCGGAGTTCCTCTGGCAATTACCGTTCCGCCTCTGTCACCGCCTTCCGGTCCGATATCAATAATATGATCCGCCGTCTTGATCACATCCAGATTGTGCTCAATGACCACAACGGTGTTTCCTCCTTCAGACAGACGGCGCAGGATCTCGATCAGCTTGTGGACATCCGCAAAGTGCAGTCCTGTGGTAGGCTCATCCAGGATATAGATCGTCTTTCCGGTACTGCGCTTGCTGAGTTCTGTAGCAAGCTTGATACGCTGTGCTTCTCCTCCGGAAAGAGTGGTGGAGGGCTGCCCCAGACGGATATAGGAAAGCCCTACATCGTACAGGGTCTCGATCTTTCTCCGGATTGACGGTACATTCTCAAAAAATGTCAGTGCTTCTTCCACAGTCATATTCAATACATCATAAATGCTCTTGCCCTTATACTTCACTTCCAGAGTCTCACGATTGTAGCGTTTGCCCTTACAGACTTCGCAAGGCACGTATACATCCGGAAGAAAATGCATCTCGATCTTGATGATTCCGTCACCGCTGCAGGCCTCGCACCGTCCACCCTTGACATTAAAACTGAAACGGCCCTTCTTGTAGCCCTTTGCCTTGGCATCTGCGGTGGCTGCAAAAAGATCACGAATCTGGTCAAAAACCCCGGTATATGTGGCAGGATTGGAACGGGGAGTTCTTCCGATCGGGGACTGGTCGATATTGATCACCTTATCCAGCTGATCGATACCCAGGATGTCATCATGTTTCCCGGGGATCACTCTGGCACGGTTCAGGTCTCTGGCAAGTCTCTTGTACAAGATCTCATTGATCAGAGAGCTCTTACCGGAGCCGGAAACACCTGTGATACAGGTCATCACTCCCAAAGGAATATCTACGTCGATATGCTTCAGGTTGTTCTCTGCCGCACCCTTTATATGAAGAAATCCGATTGGTTCCTTCCTCACTTCCGGTACCGGGATCTTCAGCCTTCCGCTTAAATAAGCTCCTGTCACAGACTCCTCATTTTTCATCAGATCCTCAGCTGTCCCCATTGCGACCAGTTGTCCACCATGTTCTCCGGCTCCGGGGCCGATATCGATGACACAGTCTGCCGCACGCATGGTATCTTCATCGTGCTCCACCACAATCAGACTGTTTCCAAGATCACGGAGACGCATCAGTGCCCCCAGAAGCTTGTCATTATCTCTCTGGTGAAGCCCGATACTCGGCTCATCCAGGATATATGCAACCCCCACAAGCCCGGATCCGATCTGTGTGGCAAGACGGATTCTCTGAGCCTCTCCGCCGGAAAGGGTTCCGGTAGCTCTTCCAAGTGAAAGATACTCCAGACCAACCTCTGCCAGAAATCCAACTCTGGCACGGATTTCCTTCAGGATCTGCCTTCCAATAAGCTCCTGCTGCTTTGAAAGCTTCAGATTGCAGAGAAAACCCTGCAGCTTCTGTACCGGCATATTGGTCACTTCATAAATATTCTTATCCGCCACAGTCACTGCCAGTGACTCTTTCTTCAGCCTCTGTCCCTTACATGTGGTGCACGGAGTAATCTGCATAAAGCTCTCGTATTCCTGCTTCATGGCCTCAGAACCGGTTTCACGGTATCTCTGCTCCACATTGCGGATCAGTCCCGGGAACGCCACATCGTAAACACCTTCTCCTCGCTGTCCTTTATAATAAACCTTCACAGAATGACCGCCGGTACCATGGATGAGGATATCCTGAACCTTTTTCGGATACTCGCAGAAAGGCGTATCCAGAGAAAATTCATATTCCCTTGCCAGGGCATCCAGGATCGCTCTGGAAAAGCTTCCCTGCGTGGTACAGGACTGCCATCCGAGAACAGCGATAGCCCCTTCATTGATACTCAGTTTCTTATCCGGGATCATCAGATCGATATCAAATTCCATCTTATATCCAAGACCCAGACACTGCGGGCAGGCACCAAATGGATTATTAAAGGAAAAGCTCCTGGGTTCGATCTCATCAATGCTGATGCCACAATCCGGGCAGGAAAAACTCTGGCTGAAATTCAGAAGCTTCCCGTCCATAGTGTCTACTACCAGCAGACCATCCGCCAGATCCAGTACGGTTTCAATGGAATCGGAAAGACGCTTCTCTATTCCCGGTTTCACAATAAGTCGATCCACAACGATCTCAATGTTATGTTTGATATTCTTATCCAGCTTGATCTCCTCGGAAAGCTCATAGAGATTTCCGTCGATCTGCACTCTCACATACCCGCTTCTTCTGGCCTGATCCAGAAGTTTGACATGGGTTCCCTTGCGGCCCCGTACTACCGGTGCAAGAAGCTGGATCTTCTGGCGTTCCGGAAGCGTCATGATCTGATCCACCATCTGATCTACCGTCTGTTTGCGAATTTCCCTTCCACATTTGGGACAGTGCGGGATTCCCACACGGGCATACAGAAGTCGGAAATAATCATAGATTTCTGTTACCGTACCCACTGTAGAACGGGGATTCCGGTTCGTTGACTTCTGATCAATGGAGATTGCCGGCGGAAGACCCTCGATACTCTCCACATCCGGTTTCTCCATCTGTCCCAGGAACTGCCTCGCATAGGAAGAAAGTGACTCCATATAACGTCTCTGTCCCTCTGCATAAATGGTATCAAATGCAAGAGATGACTTACCGGAGCCGCTGAGTCCGGTAAGTACCACAAACTGGTCTCTGGGAATATCGACGCTGAGATTCTTAAGATTATTCTCATTGGCTCCGCGTATCCTGATAAAACGCTTCTTATCGTTTGCTTCTGCTGACATGAAACCTCCTACTCTGTCCGGTCATACAAAAATATTCCGGTATTCTTCTCAACAGCAGAATCTACCTCTCTTATTCTGCTGTAAAACTTCTGATTTTTTATCAGTATACTGCCAGAACATCCGTTCGTCAAGGTGAAAAAATCGACAAATTTTTCTACAGCAGAAAATCTGCCATCACTCCATTGCTCACATGGATTCCCTTTCGCGAAAGATATATCCTGTCTCCTTTTTGTTCCAGCATTCCGATCTCCAGATGCTTTTTCAGGACCTCTCCGTAAACGTTTTCCATATTTTTTCCGAAATATTCCGCAAACGCTTTCATTGAAACGCCCTCTGTCATCCGAAGCCCCAGAAACATAAACTCAGCCATCTCATCTGCCTCTGTAAGACTCTCCATATTCTGACGGATCTTATCCGGAAACGCACTGTTTCCAATATATTCCTTCATATCCGCAGTATTGGAAAAACGCATATGATCCAGAAGTGAAGACGCCCCAAGTCCCAGCCCCAGATAATCGATTCTCTGCCAGTATCCCTTATTATGGCGGCATTCCCGTCCGCCTTTTGCATAATTGGAGATCTCGTACTGATGAAACCCATATTCCTCCAGGATTCCTGCCGTATTCTCATACATACGGTACTCCGTATCCTCATCCGGTAATTTCAGCTTTCTCTCCCCGAAAGGAGTGCCTTCCTCAATGATCAGACTGTAGGCGGAAATATGTTCCGGCGAAATCCCTGCCACCGTGCGAAGATTTTTTTCCCAGTCTTCATAGGTCTGTTCCGGAATGGCACTCATCAGATCGATATTGATATTGGAAAAGCCTGCATCCCTTGCCATAAAAAAGCTCTCCTGAAACTCTTCCCACGTATGGATCCTTCCAAGGATCTTTAATTCCCGGTTCTGCGGGGACTGAAGCCCCAGACTCAGCCGGTTGATCCCGTGTTCCAGATATATCTGAAGTTTTTCTTTATATAAAGTCCCCGGATTTGCTTCGATAGTGATCTCAGCATCCGGGGCCATAAAAAACTTATTTCTGATCTGATCCAGTATCTCTCCCACAAGAGACGGATCCGGCACGGAAGGTGTTCCTCCGCCGATAAAAACTGTGGTGATCTCCCTGTCCGAAAAATCCGGAACAGCAGCGATCTCCCTTTCCAGAGCCTGGAAATATTCACGCTGCCTCTCTTTTCCTGCAGGTCCGGAAAGGAAATCACAGTAATCGCATTTTTTTACACAAAACGGAACATGGATATAGAGCTCCAGCGGTTTTTTCGCCTTATTCTCCATCCATGGCTCCTTCCTCTCCACCGGCATCTGTTGTATCAGTATCTTCACCGGAGGCTGCAGCTTCACCGGCAGTATCCATGCTTCCATCCGAAGCAGCCGGTGTCGGTGTCGCGCCATCTATCCCCAGGGCCTCGCTGCCGTTTTCTGCCAGGTACTCATTGACCATTGTCAGATTTCCATTGCTCGTCACTGCATCCGGATCTACTGTTTTCGGATCAGGAGTGGCAGTCGGTTCCGGCGCTGTGCTGATTTTGATCACACTTTCCTCTTCTGCATTTTTCTTCTTTGAACCACATCCGGTAAGCAGAGCTCCTGTCATAGCCAGAAGTCCTGCTGCCAGAAACAGTTTTTTTATATTTTTTTTCAAAAAGTCATCTCCTATTTATCATCCAGCTTCAGGACACTCATAAATGCCTTCTGCGGGATCTCCACGTTACCTACCTGACGCATACGTTTCTTACCTTCCTTCTGTTTCTCCAGAAGCTTCTTCTTACGGGAGATATCTCCACCGTAGCACTTGGCAAGTACGTCTTTACGCATGGCTCTTACCGTCTCTCTGGCAATGACCTTGCTTCCGATAGCTGCCTGGATCGGGATCTCAAAGAGCTGTCTCGGGATCTCGTCTTTCAGCTTCTCACACATCTTTCTTCCGCGCTCGTAAGCAGTATCTGCATGCACGATAAAGGAAAGAGCATCCACTTCTTCTTTATTCACAAGGATATCCAGCTTCACAAGCTCACTTCTCTCATATCCGTCCAGTTCGTAATCCAGGGATGCATAACCTCTGGAACGTGATTTCAGTGCATCAAAGAAATCATAGATGATCTCGTTCAGCGGCAGTCTGTATTTCAGGAGTGCACGGGTTTCTTCCATATATTCCATGCCTTCATACTGACCACGTCTCTCCTGGCAAAGATCCATGATCGCACCAATGAACTCTGTGGTTACCATGATCTCTGCCTTCACCATGGGCTCTTCCATGTATTCGATCTCTGAAGGATCCGGAAGGTTGGTGGGATTGGTCAGCTCGATGATCTCACCATTGGTTTTATAGACCTTATAGATAACACTCGGTGCTGTAGTTACAAGATCCAGGTTATACTCTCTCTCCAGACGCTCCTGAATGATCTCAAGATGAAGAAGTCCCAGGAAGCCGCAGCGGAAACCAAATCCAAGAGCGACCGATGTCTCCGGTTCATAATAAAGGGAAGCATCGTTGAGCTGAAGCTTCTCCAGTGCGTCACGGAGATCGCCGTACTTGGCACCATCTGCCGGATAAAGGCCACAATAAACCATAGGGTTTACCTTCTTATACCCCGGAAGCGCCTCTGCACAGGGGTTGTCCGCATCCGTTACCGTATCACCCACGCGGGTATCACGGACATTCTTGATGCTGGCTGTGATATATCCGACCATGCCTGCTGTCAGCTCGTCACATGGGATAAACTGACCCGCTCCAAAATATCCAACCTCCACAACCTCCGTGGTGAATCCGGTCGCCATCATATGGATCCTCGTGCCCTTTTTCACACGTCCGTCCTTCACTCTGCAAAATACGATAACACCCTTATAAGGGTCATAAACAGAGTCAAAGATCAGAGCCTTCAGCGGTGCATCCACATCCCCCGACGGCGCCGGGACCTTATTGACGATCTGCTCCAGGACCTGGTCTACATTCAGTCCTGTTTTTGCGGAGATCTGCGGTGCATCCTGCGCCTCAATTCCGATCACATCCTCAATCTCATTGATAACACGCTCCGGATCCGCACTTGGAAGGTCAATCTTGTTGATCACCGGAACCACATCCAGATCATGGTCCAGTGCCATATATACATTGGCAAGTGTCTGAGCTTCGATTCCCTGTGCTGCATCCACAACAAGGATCGCTCCGTCACAGGCAGCAAGGCTTCGTGAAACCTCATAGTTAAAGTCTACATGTCCCGGGGTATCGATCAGGTTAAAAATATACTCATTTCCGTCCTTGGCTTTGTATACAATACGAACCGCCTGGGATTTGATGGTGATTCCTCGTTCTCTCTCAAGGTCCATGTTATCCAGAACCTGGGCCTGCATTTCCCTTTCGGTAAGAAGTCCCGTCATCTCGATGATACGGTCCGCAAGTGTTGACTTGCCATGGTCAATATGTGCAATGATACAAAAATTCCGAATTTTACTCTGGTCTATCATTTAGGAAGTCCTCCTTAAATTTCTCTCGTATAAAGCGTTCAGAACGCATATTTTTCCATATTGCTCTTTATCATACCATATTTCAGTCTTCTTTGTCACTGCCTTTCAGAACTCTGTTTAAGATATCTGCAAAAGGTTCCATGGCATTTCGGACTTCCTCCACGGTATTTGTCTGCGCTCCGGCCTCCAGAAGCAGCGCACGTGGCTTAAGATGCAGATTATAGCGAAGACCTGCCAGATAGATTCCCCGGTAAAGATCGGGGTAATACTGTGCCGCCTGATATTCCAGCTGAAAGGAAAATGCCAGATTCTCTTCTATGTAAGGATTGGGCAGATAACTCACTGCCCCCTGACTGACTGTATAGCTTAATCCATTATAAAAAAGTAGCTGAGCAGTAGGTTTTCCATTCACCTGCGTTACCAGATGCCGGTCATCCGGCACACCATCTCTGTGAAGGTCGATCACAACTTCAATGGTGGGGTTTTCCTCCAGCACTTTTTCTATGGAGGCCCTGGCATAATCATAAGCCTTGCTCCTGTCCAGTGTTCCTCCCATCATATCAAAGGAATCTGTTATATGAATGACCTGGTACCCGTATGTTTTTTCCAGAAGTTCAGTAAGATAATCTCCCACTCCTACGATGGTGTCCTCAGTCTGTCCTTCTCTTGAATCTGCAAAAGCCTCCTGGGAATGGGTATGATAGATCAGGATCTGGGGTACCGATGAATCCTTTTTAACGGACAGATCCTCCTTCAGAAAACGGGGCGCACTGATCTGCTGTGCATTCGTCTCCGTATTGGAATCCAATATAAAAAACTGATTCATCACATAGTCAAAATCTGCCAGTTTCGCCTGAGACAAATCAATCTGCGGATGTGGCAGTGCCACTGTCTCCTGTTCCTTCGCGGTATTTTCACCGGATCGGTTCTCCTCTGACGCCGGAGTCTCCTGTTCTGCAACTTCCTGTCCTGTGTCTCCCGACTCCGTAACTTCCGGCTCTGCATTTTCCTTACCGGTCTCCTTTTCACTTTTTTTGCCGTCAGAAGATTTTTTCTCTGCCTCTTCCGCTTCTTTCTTTTGAATTTCTTTTTTCTTTTGAAGCTCTTCTTTCTTCTGAAGCTCTTCTTTCTTCTCCACCTCTTCCGCCTCGGCCATCAGCAGCGTCTCCTGCTCTTTTCGGTTCTCTGCTTCCACTTCTTTACCCAGATGCTCTGCGTTTTTTTCCTGCAAAAGCATCTCTGTTTCCCTGTCTCTGCCATTTTCCTTCTGCAGAGCTTTCTTTTCCAGAAAGCAATACAGCGGCAGCTGTCTGTAGATCTCACCATGCCTGAAAAAATCTCCCGGAAGGACAGCCACCACACACAGGAAAATCAGGCTCAAAACCACGCAGAAAGCCCTCTGGATATTCGTCACCCACGATCACCTCTTATGGTATTTTATGACCTGTCCTCTTCGATTAGACTATCGGAAAAAGCCAGATTCAGTCCCTCGGAAATGGTAAAGCTTAAATACCGTACCGTTTCATCCACATCCTTTGGTGTTACAAACATGGTGTAAAGCTTCGGCGAGATCATTTCTTCCAGAAACTCCTTCTGCTCATCTTCCTCCAGCGCCTCCAGAAGCTCCGCCATGGAATCATGGACAATAGTAGCCGCATCCACCACAGTCGGAACACCGATCCCGATCACACGGACCGAAAGATTTTCTTCATTCAGGCCTTCCCTGTGATTCCCCACGCCGGAGCCCGGACTGATCCCGGTATCCGTGATCTGGATCGTCCGGTTAAGTCTTGTCGTACTTCTGGCCGCCAGCGCATCTACGGCGATCACCAAATCCGGCTTTGTCTCAGAAACAACACCCCGAACAATTTCCAGGGTTTCCATTCCGGTCTGTGCCATCACACCCGGAACGATCCCGCTGATCTGGTGCATTTTCATATGTCCATTGCTCTTCAGCCCATATTCCCGAATCACATGCCTTGTCATGTGAAGATTGGAAACTGTACGAGGACCAAGGGAATCCGCAGTAATCTCCTGATTTCCAAGCCCTACCACCAGAATTGACAACTGACGTCCAAGATCGATCAGTTCCCTTAAATGATGTGCCACTTCTTCAGAAATCTCCCTGTGATAATCCTCATCCGGAACGGAAAGATCCGGTGCCTCAATGGTAATATAGGTTCCCTGTGGTTTTCCCATGGTCCTGGCTCCGTTTTCCGTTGTGATCCTTACAACTGTAGTACGCACCTCCTTTTCCTCATCGTATTTTTCCCTGATCTCTACTCCATGTACTTCTACATTTTCCTCCCGAAAGCGTTCCGTTGCTTCCAGCGCCAGGTCTGTTCTGATTCTGCTCCTTCCAGCCATACTCTCATCCTCTTTTTCTGTAAAATCAAAAAGATATTTTCGCTGCTGCCTGCAGCTTTTCCAGTGTTTTCCCTTTTATTATTTCCCTTTTTCCCATAAATATGTATCATTTCCGCTTTTACACACAGCATCTGGTATTTTTCGCATATTTTTTTTGAATTTTTGCGAAAAACATCTTGACATTCCTGTGCACGTATAATAATATATATAAGCATGTTTCATAGGAGCGCCCGTGTCTGTTCCTGTGAATGTAATTTAATATTATATTTTTAAGGAATCGGAGGTGTACGAATTGGCTAACATTAAATCCGCAAAGAAGAGAATCTTAGTTAACAGCACTAAGGCTGCAAGAAACAAAGCAATCCGTTCTGCAGTTAAGACTTCCATCAAGAAAGTTGAGACAGCAGTTGAAAATAAGGATAAGGCAGCTGCAGAGGTTGCTCTTAAGGACGCAATCTCCACAATCAGCAAAGCTACATCCAAGGGCGTTTATCACAAAAATAACTGCGCCAGAAAAATTTCCCGTCTTTCCAAAGCTGTCAACAGCATTGCGTAATAGACCACGGAATATTTTAGTTATAAGCTTATAAGTAAAAGGAAAGACAGTCGAACCGTCAGCGACTGTCTTTTTTGTATATAGATTTCTGCATTGACCAAAAGGAGTTTTTTATGATATCTCATCCCTTTCCCTACCGCATTATCCGCAGCAGCCGGAAAACCCTGGCGATCCAGGTCAGCGTTTCCGGTCAGGTGACTGTCCGCGCTCCACACACAATGCCAGATTCCACCATCCATCGTTTTCTCTCACAGAAAGAAAGCTGGATCCTGGAGCATCTCTCACACGCTGCCACTGAGCCGGCACAGTCCCCGGCTGAAAATCCGCCTCTTTCGGAATTCCGCCGCAGTTATTATATGGAATCCGCCAGAAAAATATTCAAAAGAAAAACCGCAGCCTACGCCAGAAAAATGGGCGTAACCTACGGCCGTATCACGATCCGGGAACAAAAAACCCGCTGGGGAAGCTGCACCAGCGAAGGAAACCTGAACTTCAACTGGCGGCTGATCTTCGCCCCGGAAAAAATCCTGGATTATGTTGTGGTGCACGAACTTTCCCACAGAAAAGAAATGAATCATTCCCCTGCCTTTTATGCAGTGGTGGCATCTGTGATGCCGGAGTATAAAGCCTGCGAAAAATGGCTCAGGGACAACGGAGCGACCCTGTGGCAGAACCCGGCTCCGTAAAACTCAGGCTCTCACTGCTCTCGCCGAGCTGTACTTCACGATCAGAAGCTCCACGCTGAGCACATCTCCAAGTGTACCTGTCTTTACCGCCTCTTCCGCATCCACAAAATCCCGCACGGCATTCTCCAGCTCTTCCACAGTGTAGGATCTGGCACAGGACGCCAGATTCCGCACAACAAAAGAGGGTACTCCCAGTTTGGAAGCGATCTCAGTCTGAGAAAGACCTTCCTGCGACATTTTCTTAGTCAGGCAGATCTGGCGAAACTGTTTCGCCAGAAGAAACAATATCCTCATTGGCGGTTCCCGAAGAGTCAGAAGGTCATAGTACAGATCCAGGGCCCGCTTCTGATTCTTCTCCGTCACCGCACGCACCATATCAAAGATCTTATTGGTTGTCTGTGTAGTACAGACAGCCCGGATATCTGCAGCAGTCACAACATCTCTTCCAACTGTATAGGAGATCAGCTTTTCCAGCTCCATCCTTATATTTCCCATATCTGTTCCCGTCATGGTCAGCAAAAGCTCCACATCTCTCTGGGTGATCCTGCGGCCATTTTTTCCAAGGATTCCTGCTGCCCACCGCATAAGAGTCTTTTCATCCTGCTGTTTAAATTCCCCGATGCTGCCGCAGGCTTTTACCGCCTTGTACATACGGCTTCTTTTATCTACTTCAGACTCGCAGAACACCAGATACAGATAATCAGGCAGAGCTTTCATATAATCTGCCAGTTCCTCACATTTATTCTTAAAGAATCCCGTATCCTCAAGAAGGACTACTCTTCGCTCTGCAAAAAAGGGCATGGTATCACAAAGACTCAAAAGCTCCCGGACATCGATTCCCTTCCCCTCATATCTGTTGAAATTCATGGTATCATCGTCCGGGTTCAGAGCTTTCACCAGATTTCTTTTATATTGCTGTTTCAGATAGGCTTCCTCACCATAAAGGAGATATGCCTGCTTAAATTTTCCTGTTTTAATATCTTCCTGAATATTCTTCAATCTCTGTACCCCTGTCTGATTTTCTCTGTAATCCAGTTTATACGACAACCGCCGGAAATGCAACACCCAAGCAAAAATTTGACTTTCCACCGGATTCATGATACTGTAAACAGGTACATATTCCGACAGATCAGTTCTGTCAGCGAGATATGTGGAAGGGAGTGTTCCATTATGGAAAAAAGAAGAAACAGCAGAACAAGCAACCTGAAGAGCGCAACCACCAAAGCCAAAGCTACCGTGAAATCAACTGTAGAAAAGATTGAAAAAACACCTGCAGCTGAAAAAACCGTTAAAGCAGTCAAAAAAGCAACAGAGACTGTAGCAGCCAAGGCACCAGAAGTAGTAGAAGAAGTTAAGAACACTGTAAAAAATCATAAGATCAGCGGCATCACACTTGAAATTTTTGAGACATCCATCACAGTTGCCGACCTTGAGGTAGCTGTTAAGAAAGATGCAGAAGCAAAAGGCCTGAAAGGCAAAGAGCTCCACATCTATGTAAATGCAGAAGAAAGAGCAGCTTACTACACTGCTGACGGAGAAGGTTCCGACGATTACAGAATCGATCTGACCACTCTGTAAACTCCGGCGGATCTGTTCCGCGATTGCTTACTATGACGGTCTGTCTGTGACATTCCGAAAGCGCAAAAAAGCCATGCACAGGACATTTTCATCCGGTCCCGCTGCATGACTTTTTTTTACCTTTTACTGGATCTTTTTGATCCAGTCTCTGGAGCAGCCTACTGCAGCTCTCCAGCCTTTTACCATGGCATTTCGCTTCTCGTCATCGATCTCCGTGCGGAAAATACGTTCCACATCACGGCTTTCCTGTACTGCCTCCTTGCTTTTCCAGAAGCCCACAGCAAGACCTGCCAGATATGCGGCACCAAGAGCAGTTGTTTCAATACATTCCGGACGTTCTACAGCCACATTACTGATATTGGCCTGAATCTGCAGAAGAAGATTGTTTGCACTTGCTCCGCCGTCTACACGAAGAACTGCAAGGTCACTTCCGGCATCTTCCTTCATAACCTCCAGCACATCATTGACCTGATATGCAAGAGATTCCAAAGTCGCACGCACAATATGATACTTATTTACACCACGGGTCAATCCCACGATCGTGCCACGGGCATACTGATCCCAGTAAGGAGCTCCAAGTCCCGTAAATGCAGGCACGACGTAGCAGCCGTTTGCATCCGGTACTTTTCCCGCAAAATACTCGGTATCCGACGCAGAATCCACCAGATGAAGCTCATCACGAAGCCACTGAATCGCAGCACCAGCCACAAATACGGATCCCTCCAGAACATAAGTGATCTTTCCGTTAAGTCCCCATCCGATGGTTGTAACCAGCCCGTTATTGGAAAATACCGGTTTATCTCCTGCATTCATCAGAAGAAAACCACCGGTTCCGTATGTATTCTTGGTTTCACCTTTCTCAAAGCAGGCCTGTCCGAACAGCGCCGCCTGCTGGTCACCGGCAGCACCGGCTACCGGGATCCTTCCACCGAAAAAGGACGGATCTGTCTCACCATAAATCTCACTGGACTCTTTTACCTGCGGAAGCATGCATTTCGGAATGTCAAGCTCCTCCAGGATCTCATCATCCCACTCCAGTGTGTTGATATTGAACATCATCGTTCTGGATGCATTGGAATAATCTGTTACATGAACAGCTCCCTTGGTCAGCTTCCAGATCAGCCAGGTCTCCACGGTACCAAACAGAAGCTCTCCCTTCTCTGCTCTTTCGCGGGCGCCCTCCACATTATCCAGGATCCATTTTACTTTGGTGGCAGAAAAATACGCATCAATAACAAGTCCTGTTTTCTGACGGAATTTTTCTTCCAGTCCCTTCGCTTTCAGACTGTCGCAGTATTCTGAAGTTCTTCTGCACTGCCATACGATGGCATGATAAACCGGCTGTCCCGTATTCTTATCCCAGACAATGGTGGTCTCTCTCTGATTGGTGATACCGATCGCCGCAATATCCTCTGCCGTTGCCTCGATCTGGTTCATAGCCTCTCTGGCAACAGAAAGCTGTGTGGACCAGATCTCACCTGCATCATGCTCTACCCATCCCGGTTTCGGAAAATGCTGGATAAACTCCTTCTGTGCCACACTGCGGATCCTTCCGTTTTCATCAAAAAGAATACAGCGATTACTGGTCGTTCCGGAATCCAGCGCCATAATATATTTTGCCATATAAAAATCCTCCAATACATTTCTTTGCTGCAGATCAATGCCTCTGCAGCCTTACAATTCCCATACCTTCTGATTTGTAGTGGAAACCGCTGCTGCCCCCGCACCCAGCGCTCCCATTACATCCTCCTTATCGGAGATCAAACCGCCTGCGATCACAGGCACTTTGCTTGTTTTACATATCTGTTTAAGAATCTTCGGCATCACCCCCGGCAGAACCTCCACTACATCCGGCAGCTGCTCATGCTGATTTCCCAGATTCTCAATATTCTTGATCGCCATGGAATCAATAAGGAAAAAACGCAGAACTGTATACATTCCAAGCTTCTTCGCCCTGTTGATCATGGATGCTTTTGTTGAAATGATCCCGTCTGCATGGATATTTTTGCAAATATAATCCACAGAAACCTCTTTCGAACATAAACCTGTGATCAGGTCTATATGTGCCATCGCGATCTTCCCCGCCTGGTGGATCCGCTCCACAATTCCCCCAATAGAACGGATATCTCCATACAGGATAAAGATCACGGTAAGCTCTTCTCTGCCCAGACAGTTCTGAAGCCCCTGTTCATCCTTTACAGCCGCTATGATCGGGTTCGCCTCGATCGCGTCCAGAAATTCTTTGTTCATATTCTCTCTTCCTCCGCAATATTCACACAATATCATTCTATCTCCGCGCATTGTTTGAAGATATCATTCTTATTGTATCAGTTTATCGCTTCAAAGACCAGAAATATTTACCATATATATGTTTTAAAAGAAGGGAAGCCCCTATGGACTTCCCTTCTGCAGATACATTATTTCTCAAATGGGAATTTGAACTGTGTAAGTCCGAATTCATCACGAAGTCCGATAAACTCTTTCTGAACTGCCTCTGTCACCGGAACTCCCTTATCCTTACGATACATCCATACATCATATTCCTTCTCGCCTGCTGTGTAGATACGTTCCTGTCCAGGAGCCTTCTCGGAGCCTCTCAGGTCTCTCAGGATATCACCGCATGTTTTCTTGAATGCCTCTGCACCCATAAATGCCTCTGTGTCGATAGCAATAAAGAAATGTCCAAGATGATATGGACGGATCTTTCCTTCCTCATCCTTGCCCTCCAGAGCTTTCAGGAAGAGACCGGACTGAAGAGCTGCGGAAAGGATCTCAACAACAGTAGAGTATCCGTATCCCTTATATCCTCCGGTTGTCTCACCAAATCCACCGAGAGGAGCAAGTGCTGCCTGCTGGCTTCTGATCTTCTTAAGGATCTCTGCACTATCTGTAAGCTCCTCTCCTTCTCTGGAAATAACAAGACCCTTAGGAGTATCATGGTTGATACGTGCGTAGTATTCGATCTTGCCATTCTGGATAACAGATGTTGCACAGTCCAGTGTAAACGGGAACGGCTCATCTGTAGGCATACTAAATGTCAGTGGGTTGGTTCCAAGCATATTCTCAACACCAAATGTCGGTGCAACGGATGGTCTTGCGTTGGTACCGCTGATACCGATCATATTCTCCTTTGCTGCGAGGCCTGTCCAATATCCTGCGATTCCATAATGGGAAGAGTTACGGACTGCAACCATACCCATACCGTATTTATGTGCTTTTTCGATACACATGTCCATAGCCTTCTTGCTGGCTACCATTCCCATACCATCGTTAGCATCAAGAACTGCAGTTGTCGGTGTCTCTTTAAGAACATCGATCTTTGTTACAGGATTTAAAATTCCGGATTTGATACGGTCGATATAGATCGGTTTAAAGCGGTTGCAACCATGGCTCTCAATTCCACGTCTGTCACTTTCCAGAAGTACGTCGGAACAAAGTCTCGCATCCTCTGTTGGAACTCCCATTTTCTCAAATACCGCAGTCATAAAATCGTCTGCAAGCTGCCAGGAAATAAAAGGTCTTGTTTCTTTCTCCATTGTAAAAATCCTCCATAATACATTATTATAGTTTTTTTATTTTATTTTTATAAATCTGCAGCAGGACCCCCTCCTGCCGGAGATCTCAATTTAGCCTGCCTCCTGTATATACCTCACAGAAAGCGTCTTGACATCGCAGTGTCAATCCTCGTCTGCCACTGCTCTTCCTCTGTCCGGATAATTGGTAATGATGGAGTTTACTCCCCATTTCTTCATCCTTCTCATATCCTCTTCCTCGTTTACAGTCCAGACATTCACCCCGATCCCGTTCTGGGAACAGCTGCGTACATGCTCTTCCTTCAGGTATTCCAGATTTGGATGATAATACTGCACATCACAGGTTCTTGCATAAACCCCTGCATTATCCACGTATTTCTCTACCAGAAAGCCTCCTGCAATAGTCTCATCACTCTGTCTGCACAATACAATGGATGCGTTATTGAAAGAGGAAAGAATGATCCGATCCTCCAGACCATATTCGCAGATCATATCAATGACCTTCTCTTCCATACCACCATAATAATAAACACTGTTCTTCAGCTCGATGTTTGTGATCAGATCTTCCTCCTCTGCCATCCACTCCAGATACTCTCTCAGAGTCGGAATCTGAAGCCTGCCGAATTTTCCGGCAAACTTATCCGGATAACTACAATCCAGTTTACACAGCTCGGCATATGTAAGATCATAGATATATCCGTTTCCATCCGTGGTACGGTCAACCTTCTCATCGTGCATGATCACCGGAACCAGATCCTTAGTCAGCTGCACATCAAGCTCGATTCCCTCGCAGCCAGCCTCCACAGCTTTCTGAAACGCCAACATTGTATTCTCCGGATATTCTCCGCTGAAACCACGATGTCCAAATACTTTCATTCTAATCATCCTCCATTCAATGCATTACATCATTGTGAGCATTTTTGCTAATTTATATTTCTGATTATATCATAGCATTTATTTATTTTCAACATTTTTCATCTATTTTTATGTATATTTTTTGTTGTTTTTAATCAATTATCCTTTTTAAGCGCTGATATTTTTTGTGCATTTTGTACATTTCATTTCACAGCAAACAAAGCGATAAAAAAGCCTTTTCAGGTTTATTTTATTCGCTTTGTCTGCCGGAGGGCTGACATATTATAAGCATACAGTTTGCCATATATATCCTCTGCTAATCACTGTATGATCTGCTTCACATTTCCTGTAGCCACGATATCCACGCCTGTTCCTGCTGCATTCTCCAGGATCACGTCCCCGATCTGAACCGGTGCTTCCACACATACATCCCGCAGCGCTTCCACACAGTCAAAAATCTTTCCTTTCGGAATATCCTGTGCTGTCTTTACTGACACCACCGGCATATTTCCATTCTTCACACGAACGGTCGTTGTCACGATCCTGGTCGGATCTGTCACTTCCTTCACTGCATATTCCGCGCCTTTTTTACAGGTATTTCCTGTGACGGAAATGATCTCTTTTCCATTCATTTCCACCAGAAGGGCGCATCCCATAGGACATCCGATACAAGTAAGATTCCTTTTTTCCATTTTCATCACTCCTCCACCTGGATCACAAGTTCATGTTTATCCTGTTTCTGTTTTCCTTCCAGAATGGAAAGAAGCTGCTCTTTTTTCAATTTGATCTGTTCCATCTCTCCGGGTGCTGCCACCTGTTTTTTTCTGGAAAAGATCCGTTCTCCATCCAGATATGCACGGATGTAACAATTTTTATACACATTTCCCACACGGAAGCGGACCAGCTGCTCCTCCGCCATATGACCGATACGGATCTCAGACGGCACTGTATAGCGGACTCCGTTTTTGGGCGAAAGCGTGATCTTTATCTCTTCCGGTATTTTGTCCTCTCCATTGTTGTTTATATAGAGAGCCGCATTTCTTCCTGCATTGCCGGCTTCCTCCGAAACAAAATCCACCAGATCATGAACATGGAGAACATTTCCACAGGCAAAAACACCTTCTACATTTGTCTCCAGGCTTTCATTTACCACCGGTCCGGAGGTCACATTGCTCAGCTTCACACCTGCCTGTCCGGAAAGCTCATTCTCCGGGATCAGACCAACAGAAAGAAGAAGCGTATCGCATTCAAAAAATTCCTCTGTACCGGGAATCGGGCGTCTGTTTTCATCTACCTCTGCAAGAGTGATTCCTTCCACACGCTCTTTTCCTTTTATGTCAACCACTGTATGGCTAAGCTTCAACGGGATCCCAAAGTCGTCCAGGCACTGCACGATATTTCTCTTCAGGCCTCCGGAATATGGCATCAGTTCTGCCACTGCCTTAACCTCTGCGCCTTCCAGCGTCATACGTCTGGCCATGATCAATCCGATATCACCGGATCCCAGGATCACTACTTTTTTTCCCGGCATAAATCCTTCCATGTTTACAAGGCGCTGTGCTGTTCCTGCTGAATAAATGCCTGCCGGTCGATATCCCGGAATGTTCAGTGCACCTCGCGGTCTCTCCCTGCAGCCCATGGCAAGGATCACAGCTTTTGCCCGGATCTGATACATTCCCTCCTGGCGGCTCATGGCAGTGATCACCTTATCCTGGCTGATATCCATGACCATGGTGTTCAGCCGGTACTCGATCTGCTGCTCTTTTACCATCCGGATAAAGCGTGCCGCATATTCCGGTCCTGTCAGCTCCTCCTGAAATGTATGAAGGCCAAATCCATTATGGATACACTGATTCAGGATCCCGCCCAGTTCCTTATCACGTTCCAGGATCAGGATACTCTCTGCTCCCTCTTTCTTTGCAGCCAGGGCTGCTGCCAGTCCTGCAGGGCCTCCGCCTATGATCACGATATCTCTCTTCACCATACTCTTATCATTCATGGTTCTCGCCCTCCTCTGCAATTTTCTTGTTGATTCCTTCGATCAATCTGGAAGCTCCGCCTGTTTTTGTGATCTCCTCCATGGAAATGCCAAGCTCCCGGCTGAGGATCTCCATTGTTCTGGGAGAGCAAAAGCCTGACTGACATCTTCCCATTCCTGCTCTTGTACGACGTTTTACTCCATCCAGAGATTTCGCTCCGAGAGGTCTTCGGATCGCATCCAGAATCTCTCCCTCAGAGATCATCTCACATCTGCAGATGATATTTCCATATTCCGGTGATCTTTTGATCAGCTCATTTCTTTCTTCCAGAGAAAGTTCTGACGGATCCAGGATCCCTTTTCTCACCGGATTAAAATCCGGATTTACTTCCGGATGTAATTTTTCTTTTACGATGTCAGCAATCATACAGCCAATGGCCGGTGAGCTAGTAAGTCCCGGTGATGCAATTCCTGCACAATCGATAAATCCGGGTGCATCCTCCACCTCTTTGATCACAAAATCCATACCATCCTCGACAGCACGGAGTCCCGCAAAGCTTGTGATCACCTTCCGCAGTGGAATATCCTTTACTGTTTTACCGGATTTGATACTTACTGTCTCCATACCCTCCGAGGTAGTTGCTGTTTCCTCCCGATCCTCCAGATCCGTAGCTGTAGGTCCGATCAAAAGGTTTCCATGAACAGTCTGTGTTACCAGAACTCCTTTTCCGCTCTTGTTTGGAAGTGCAAAGATCGTATGATTCACATGTGTTCCTGTACTTTTATCAAGGAGCATATACTCACCCTTACGAGGAGTGATATGCAGTTTTTTCTCACTTACCATATTATGAAAAACATCCGCATAGACACCGGCAGCATTGACGATACAGTCCGTCTCAAAATCACCTTTTGAGGTTTCCACAACAAAACCTTTTTCCTGTTTTCGGATGTTCTTTACTTCTGTGTCAAATTTAAATTCCACACCATTGTTATATGCATTCTCTGCCATTGCAATGTTCAGTTCAAAGGGACAGACAATTCCGGCTGTCGGTGCATACAGTGCTGCCAGCACCTGGTCAGACAGATTCGGCTCCATGGCAAGTGCCTCTTCTCTGTCAAGGACCCTCAGTCCCTCTACTCCGTTTTTCAGTCCTCTTTCACGCAGCTTATGCAGCATGGCAATTCCATTCTCAGTTGTACAGACAGTCAGTGAACCAGTCTGTTTAAAAGGAAAATTCAGTTCCTTCGAAAGCTGTCCCATCATATTGCTGCCCTTCACATTCAGTTCCGCCATAAGGCTTCCCGGTTCTGCATCATAACCGGAATGAGCGATTCCGCTGTTTGCCTTGGAAGTTCCACAGCATACATCCTCTTCCCGCTCCAGAACGCAGATTTTCAGCCGATATCTTGAAAGCTCTCTCGCCACTGCCGCTCCGGAAACTCCTGCTCCGATAATGATCACATCATACATAGATCTGTTTCTCCTTTCCTGTTTGCGGATCTTCTGAACTGTCCCCGGCTTTCTCTGCGCCGGAAACAGCAGAATATCCGTTGCAACACAAGCATTGCCGTCCGCAGGTAAATATTCTGCGAGGAGTACTGCTTACGAACAGCAATCTTTCAAGCGAATATGCCATTATTTTTATGCCGTAACCCTTGTAACCCTTGTAATCCTTTTGAAACATTAACATTTGCGCATAAAAATAGCCGGCATAAAAACACACTTATCCATGTGTCTTCATGCCGGTCTCTGTTCTCAATGGCATTCTCTGTATTCAGCAAGCTGAATCAGATTCCTTCTTCACTTTGTATTCATTGTATCAGACTATTCTTCATATTTCAAGTGCATTTTTCGTAAAATACATCGTTTTTTCTTTAACATGCTCTTAACTTCACCAAAAGCCTGATAAATTTCATTGTATTCCCGATCATATTTCCTCCACAGAAATAACTCCTTCCTGCTGTCTTACCTCACGAAATACAGTATGGCGTGCTTTCCATTTGGCAGCCTCCATTGTTGCCTGGATCACCACACTCTGTGTTTTGGATCTCTTTTTGATGATAACTACGTTGGAGATCAGGATGTCCTCTTCCCGGAGCTTCTTTATGACCATACTCATCTTGTCTTCATTTTCAAACTCCATATATACGTCATAGGTATTGGAATGCTCTTCCACATAAACCTCTATATATTTCGCATATTTGAACACCAGAATAAGTCCCAGCGTGGTAAAGATCGCACCGCTGTAAAAGCCGATCCCCACCGCAAGTCCGATGCACGCGGAAGTCCAGAGACTGGCTGCTGTCGTAAGACCGGATACATGTCTCTGTCCGGTCACGATGATGGTTCCCACTCCGAGAAAACCGATTCCGCTGACAACCTGTGCGCCAAGTCGTGCAGTATCTCCGATTCCTGCCCCATTAGAATATACATGGATAAAATCGCCCGTCATCATAACCAGAGTTGCCCCCATACAGACGATCATATGTGTTTTTACACCTGCCACACGCTTCTTCATTCCACGGTCAATACCGATCAGACATCCAAGAAACATCGCAAGAATCAGCCGAAACAGCGTCGATCCCATATTTAAAGTGTGCAAATAATCCGATATTGCATTATATGCTCCGAGAATTCCGCCCATAAATTTGCCCCTTTCCTGTTGTATCATTATTTTCCGCCGGTGATAACGCCAATAGCGTATCCTTCCATTTTGCCCTGCACAAACGCCGCAGACCACACTCCCGCCATTCGAAAGCTGTCTAGTCAGCCGGACTCTCTCTGTCCGTCTCACTACGCAGTTTTTCATATGATCCTGTGCCCCGGATATACATTATCTGTAGTCTCACAGCATGTAAAACAGCAGGGATACCGGCGCCTGGCGGCGGTATCCCTATCTGTTACTCTATCTACTGATCAGAGGGCATTCTGATTATTTAATAGACTCGTTATAGTTCTCGATTGCTTTGTTTACAGAAGCTGCAAGCTGATCAACAGCGTCCTGAGTTGTGAGCTTGCCATCATATACCTGCGGCATGATCTCGTTGAATGTAAGACGGGCCTCTGTCTGTACACCGGAAAGAACACCTGCTGTATTGCAGTTTACAGGAGAATCCTTCAGCTGGTTGATAGCTGTCATAAAGTTCGGATTCTCTTCAAGATAAGCTTTCATATCGTCTGTCTCATAAGCTTTCTCGTTGATTGCGAAGTATCCTGTGCCCATGGACCATTTAGCCTGTACATCAGGAGTTGTGATGTACTCGATGAATTTCCATGCTGCATCTTCGTTAGCTTCGTTACCTGTATCTGTAAGCCACAGGGATCCACCACCGATGATAACACCGCCTTCATCATTCTGCTCGATTCTCGGAAGATATCCTGTACCAACTTCGAACGGAGAAGAATCAACTGCGTTTTTCAGGATAGCAGTAGACTCGATGATCATACCAACCTGTCCGGAGAAGAACGCTGTCTGAGTATCTGCTGTTGTTGTTCCGTAATCTTCGAAGTATCCGGAATCATACAGCTTTTTCCACATGTCGAATACTTTCAGTCCGCCGCCGTTGGAATCAAAATCAACAGCTGTAACTGCCTCTGTACGTCCATTGTCATTATTTCCGTATGTTACGCCAAGTCCTGCAAGCTGCTGCTCAAAGAACCATCCGTAAATAGCCTGTGAATAACCAACCGGAGCTGCTCCGCTCTCTACGATCTTCTTGGCATCCTCAAGAACCTCATCATAAGTTGTCGGAGGAGTTTCAGGATCAAGTCCTGCTGCCTCAAATACGTCTTTGTTGTAATACAGCATAGGTGTGGATACGTTAAATGGCATTGCATACTGCTTGCCTTCTACGGTATAGTAGCTGCTGATAACATCCATAACGGAACTCTTATCATAGCCTGTGCTCTCAAATTTGTCTTCTACAGGAATGACAGCACCACTGTCATACATGAACTTTGTTCCTACGTCATACATCTGGCAAACATCCGGAAGACCGGATTCACTCTGCATAGCAGCTTTCAGTTTTGTGATGGTATCATCATAGGTTCCCTGATACTCAGCTTTAATCTCGATCTCATCCTGGGATGCGTTGAAATCATCCACGATCTGCTGAAGCACCTCACCGTTTGTGCCGCCCATTGCATGCCAGAAAGTAATTGTTGTTTTCTCTGCTGCGCTTACTGAACACGGAGCTGCCAGAGATGCTGCCATGATTCCTCCTAAAAGAATCGCCATCCATTTTTTGTTTTTCATATAAAAGCCCTCCTTTTTATTTGTTCCGGCCTGCCCCATACAGGCCGGATAAATTAACATTTTCGCTACATTACCCAATATCTGTGATCAAATCAACCTTTAACAGCACCTGCTGTCAGACCACTGATCATCTGTTTCTGACCAATGATGAATACAAGGATTGACGGGATCAGGATTACCATTGCACCTGCCATAACAGGTCGGAAGTCCGTTGCCTCAGCACCCTGAAGCATACCAAGACCAATCTGAACAGTTCTCATATTTACACTGTCTGTTACCAGCAGCGGCCACAGATAGTAGTTCCAGCTCTGAAGGAATACATAGATGATCAGAGCACCAAGTGATGGTTTAATAAGCGGAACACCGATTGTATATAAGAACTTGAAGTTTGTACATCCATCAATTTCGGCTGCCTCATGAATCTCTTTCGGCAGTGTCAGGAATGCCTGACGCATGTTAAATACTGCAAAGGCTGCTGCCGCATTCGGAAGGATCAGAGCTGCATATGTATTGCGGATACCCCAGTCAGCGATTGTCAGGTAGTTTGCGATGATGATCGCCTGGCTCGGGATCATCATGGTTGCCAGCATAATATAGAACAGGACTTTTTTGCCTTTAAACTCCATCATTGCAAAAGCATAAGCAGCAAGAGCACCTGTGATAACCTGTGCTGCCGTGATGACACCGGATACGATCAGTGAGTTCTTAATGAAAGTAAAGAACGGTGCAAGCTGAAATGCTCTCGTATAGTTCTCGATAGTCAGATGGGACGGCCAGAACCTTCCACCGTAGATCTCCTTCAGATCCATCATACTAACATTGAAACAGTAGATAACAGGAACAATGATAATAATTGCAAAAATAATATTCAGCGCATACATCGCCACTTTTACATATGGTTTTTCTTTCATCAGTAGGTCACCTTCTTTTCCAGTCTAAACTGCAGTGCAGTCAGGATGATCAAAATAACAAACAGAATTACGGATTCTGAACAGGCCACACCGAAACGGCTGTTGATAAATGCCTCCTGGTAAATCTCATACACAATAACGTTGGTACTCTCTGCCGGTCCGCCCTGGGTCATCATCTTGAACTCTGCGTATGCCTGTACGGAGTTGATGACATTAATGATGAGAAGGAAGAACAGTGTCGGAGAGATTGACGGAATCGTTACATGGCGGTGCTTCTGGAAGAAATTCGCTCCATCCAGGGCAACGCTCTCATAAAGCTCAGCCGGTACACTCTGGATCGCTGCAGTAAGGTAAATGAAGTTCATACCGATAGCCATCCATACACTGACGATCGTAACTGCGATCAGTGCATATTTCTTATCTGTCAGCCATCCGATATGAGTTCCGAGAGCCTTGTTCAGGATACCCAGAGAGCTGTGGAAAATAAACATGAACACTACAGATGCCGCTGCTGCGGAAATAGCCATCGGAAGTGCATATACAGTACGGAAAAATCCTTTCGCCCTGATCTTCTCTGTACTGATGATCGCCAGTATAAAACCGAGCACAATAGAAAGGATAACTCGCATAACAGAGAATTTCAGTGTTGCCACCAAACTGTTAAGGAACGTTCCGTCTGTAAAAATATTCGTATAGTTGTCAAGTCCTACGTACTGTGCCACCTGACCAAGAGGTGTGGTTCTGGCAAAGCTCAGCTGGATCGTCTTAACGAACGGCCAGAATACAAACAGTATAAAAAGGATCATTACAGGAACCAGATAGAGATAAGGCTCCACTGTCCTGAAAAAAGATTTTTTACTTTTCATTGTATATCACCTGCTTTTCATAAATTTACGTACTACCGATCAGCTGCATCACCCTGATATCTCTGTCTCCCTGACAGTGCTGATCATGTTGCTCATTACACATTTTGCTGAAAAACACTTCCGTTATATCTTCCAGCAATTACCCCAATACATTAAGCAAAACGCTCATTTACGTCCTGCTGTCAAAAATGCCCCCTTACTACCCTCCTTCGTATTTGCACATTTGTTATCTTTACCAACTTTTTACCAAATATTAACACATTTCTTGAATATAATCAACAGTTATTTTTTCTTTTTTTGGTATTTCTTTATCTATTCTTGATAATTATCTATTTTAAATTGTTACTTTCTTATCTATTTTGCACAATTTATTGTACCTCAACAAGGCAATCCATTCTGATCACCTTCCATAAAAAAACAGATAAAAAAATCGGCAGAAAATAACGCATCCTTCGATGCATATCTTCTGCCGTTCTCTTTTCTCAATGGCATCGTCTGTTTTTATACAAAACAGACACAATCTCAACTTGTTGATATAAATTATACAGTAAAATTCACTATAAATCAATACCAAATACGTATTTTTTATGCAAATCTTATAAGTACTTTTTTCACAAGCAAGCCATTTCATTACACGGAAATTATCTTTGTTTCACAGCTATTGTGGAACAATTATACTTTTTTCTTCCTGTACCAGGATATTAAATACAAAACTATACCAAAAATTATAAAAAATGGAGCAACTGCCACCAAAACAGTTGTTAAAAGTATCACAATCAACACTGCAACAGCGATCACGATCGCCTTTCCATACCATGTGCTCAGATCCAGTTTAAAGCTTCTTGCCTTTCCGGCACTGCTCTCCGTCCCATTATCCGCATAATCATCTGCGCCGTAGCTCTCTTCAGAATAACCTGACTCATCATAAACAGCTGCACTGTCATCTGTATCGATCAAAGTCTTGGCGATCAGCCTGGGATCCCCCAGTTCTTCCAGGACATCTGATTCACTTCGGCCGTTCCGGACCTGAGACTGAATGTAATCCTCATAATACCGCACATGAGCCGCAGCTCTCCCCTGGGTCATCTGTCCGGACAGCTGCCCCCGTAAAACCTCAAGAAACTCTCTTCTGCTCATAAATATGTCAAACCTTTCTTACGAAATATAATGAAAAAACAAAACTCAAAACAACTCCAGAAACCTCACCTTGAAAATTTCTGCAAATTCTTTTTTAATACTCTCTTATAATTTTTCTCATTATACCATAACCCATAAATTTAAATCAGAAACAAATCATAAAATTTTGATTAAAAAATAAAAAATCATAGCACATCGCAAAGGGCGGTTCATTTCCGGATGCCGCCAAAGCCGCATTCAGAAACAAACCGCCCTCCATGACGTTCGTTATACCGTCAAAAATTACTCAACATGAACAGCCCCTGTACTCCTGATATTCATCGGATAGACATTTTCCCTTCCGACATACTGAGCCATATAGTCCACATACGCATCTGCATTCTCGATCGGAAGCACGCACATGATAACTCCTGCAAAACCACCACCATGAACTCTGCAGATACCAGCACCGATCTTATTCAGAAACAGCTTGGTAAGCGCCAGACTCAACGTGATCTTCTGCTCCTTGCAATTCTGCAGAGAATAACAGTTCTGCAGCCACTCCCAGGAAGAATTACCGGACTCCTCAAGAAGACGCAGGAATCCCTCACCGTCTTTATTCTCAACAGCCTTCACTGCATCTGCAACACGTCTATTCTCTTCATAAAAATGCATCGCACGGAGAACAGCACGGTCATTCGGAATATCCTTCACATGTGCCAGAAGATTCTCCATACTGGACTCACAGAGAAGCTCTACGCCCATAGCCTTCGCAGCCTCTCGCATCTCCATAGGAATAGACGAATATTCCTCACTAAGATCTGCATGACCCTTGCCGGTGTTTACGATCACAAGTCTGCAGCCCATATCCTCAAAGGAAAATGCAATCTTCTCACAGCTGATATTCTCTTTATCAGAGAAATCCAGAAGGATCGGGCCGCCGGCAGCACAAGCCATCTGGTCCATCAGACCGGAAGCCTTTTTCCAGTAAACATTCTCAGCATACTGACCTGCTCTCGCATACTCGCCGTACTCCAGCTTACCTTCATTAAAGAAATAATTGGTGATCGCACATACAAGCATCTCAAAGGAAGCAGAGGAGCTTACACCTGCAGCGGCAATAACCTTGGTGGAAACATAAGCGTCAAATCCACCGGTAGCATAGCCTTTTTTTTGCATATACTCCATAATACCTGCAACAAGAGCATCTGTACCCTTTGTATAGGTTTCTGCGCTGAGTTTGTCAAGATCAACAACTACTTCCTGTTTGTAACCCTCACTGATCATATGGATCACATTGGTTCCGTTTGGATAAGCAGCACCGATGGTATCCAGATCGATACTTGCAGCAATGATCTGACCGCCGTTATGATCAACATGGTTTCCAATGATCTCCGTACGGCCCGGAGCGGTAAAAAACTCTGCCTTGTCATGATGATATTTCTTCTCGAAATTCACAGCAAGATTGGTATAACGGGCGCTGCTCTCCTCTGTCTCACCATAGATTTTTTTCAGCACGTCTGCTGCCGGAATTTTAATTGTTCCCATTTTTTCTTCCTCCTGTTATATAGTTTACACCCCAGATCCGGAAGAACCTGAAAAAATCTTCCGCTCTGTCACGCTTCATGTACTTTTATTATAACAGTCCCGTCTTTTCTGTCCATAACAATTTTGTGTAAAAACCGTATTATTTTGTGGTGATCCCGGAATATCCCTTTGCATTTTATGCCTTTTCTGATAAAATAAGTTCCACTAAGAAAAGCAGATATACACTTCAGAATCTGCGCACAGAAGGAAGGAGGTAACACCATGCAGATCATCACAGATCCCGCCGGAAAAGAACTGAAAAAACACGGAGACAGCTCCTTCCCATTCCTGGTAAGCTACGAGCGGCTTTCCGGCTATGAGACCGGTTCCTTTCTGTGGCACTGGCATCCGGAGATCGAGCTTACCTATATCGAAAAGGGCGAAATGCTCTACAAGATCAATCAGAATACCTTTCACCTGAAAGAGGGACAGGCAATCTTTGGCAATGCCAATGCCCTTCATGCCGGATATATGTATCAGGATCAGGACTGTCAGTATATCCCCATAACCTTTGACCCCAAACTGATCTACGGATTTTCGGGAAGCCTTCTTTTCCAGAAATATACAGAACCGATCCTCCGAAGCTCCCTGTCTGCCGTACCGCTTGATCTATCCTGCAAATGGCATTCCGAGGCCATAAAAGATATCCGTGACATCATCGACCTGGACTGCAGCCGGGAACCCATGTATGAATTTGAGGTCATCGCCAGACTGCAGCACTTCTGGAAGATCTTGTATGAAAATACGATCTCCCGGGCAATTCTTCCATCCGGTCAGGATGAAGAAAACTACCGCCGCATCCGTCAGATCATGTCCTATATCGCAGAACACTACTCTGAAAAGATCCTCCTGAATGATGTTGCAGACCTGATCCACTTAAGTCCCAGCGAATGCAGCCGGCTTTTCAAAAAATGTATGAATATCACTCTCTTCGGATACATCCAGGAATACCGCATTGAACGCAGCCTGGAATATCTGGAAAATCCCTCCTGTTCTATTACGGAATCAGGACTGCTGTCCGGTTTTTCGGACTCTAATTATTACACAAAGATCTTTACGAAAATCAAGGGCTGTACACCAAGACAGTACAGAAAAAATCAGGAGCTGTGACATGCTCCTGATCTTTAACCGTTCAGTGCTCCATACATATGGAGCAGAACAATATTTATCTGTGAAAATGGCTGTTATCTGAACAACTCTTTCATTGCCGGATACAGTTTGCGGAATTTCCGGTATTTTTCTTCATATTTTGCAACCAGCTCCGGTTCCGGTTCTACCGTATCTACTACCCTGACCAGCTTATTACAGATTGTTTCCACGTCTGGGTATTCACCGCAGCCTACTGCTGCCAGCATTGCACCGCCCATGGACGGGCCTTCCTCATTCTCCGGCACATCCACCTTCAGGTTCATCACATTTGCAATGATCTTTTTCCAGAGAGGGCTCTTAGCTCCGCCGCCGCATATCTTGGTGCGCTCAATATGGATTCCGAGACTTCTTGCAACCTCAAGGGAATCTCGAAGTCCGAAAGCAACTCCTTCCAGAACAGCCTGGGTCATATCTGCTCTCGTGGTATCCATGGACATTCCGAAAAATACGCCTCTTGCATCCGGGTTGTTATGCGGAGATCTCTCTCCCATCAGATATGGAAGGAAGAATACCTGATTCTCACCAAGCTTCCGGATCGGTGCCTGCTCTGCCACGAAATCCTTTGTCTTAAGAATCTCCTCAGACCACCATTTGTTGCAGGATGCAGCACTTAACATGCAACCCATAAGGTGATAGCTTCCATCTGCATGGTCAAAAGAATGAAGTGCATTGTTTTCATCTACTCCAAAATCTTTGCTGGAAATAAAGATCGTACCGGATGTTCCAAGAGAAATGTTGCACTGGCCGTCACCAACAGTTCCTGTTCCGACAGCTGCTGCCGCATTGTCGCCTGCACCTGCTACAACCTTCACATCTTCTGAGAAGCCAAGCTCTTTTGCAACTTCCGCTTTCAGGTTTCCGACTACCTGCCAGCTCTCGTACAGCTTCGGAAGCTGTGCCTCTGTGATATGGCAGATCTCAAGCATTTCCTTTGACCAGCAGCGGTTCTTCACATCCAGAAGAAGCATACCTGAAGCATCGGAAACATCTGTGCAGAAGGATCCGCTTAAACGATAGGCAAGATAATCCTTCGGAAGCATGATCTTTACAACCTTTTTAAAATTCTCAGGCTCATGCTTCTGCATCCAGAGGATCTTCGGTGCGGTGAAACCTGCAAATGCAATGTTTGCTGTGTACTGAGAGAGTTTATCTTTTCCAATGACTGAATTCAGGTATTCTGTTTCCTCACCTGTACGGCCGTCATTCCAGAGAATCGCCGGACGAATCACATTGTCATCTTTATCCAGAGTTACAAGACCGTGCATCTGGCCGCCAAAACCGATTCCTGCTACTTCTTTGCGATCAATTCCTTCTGTAAGCTCTTTGATTCCTTCCATGCTCTGAGTAAACCAATCCTCCGGATTCTGCTCAGACCAGCCCGGATGCGGGAAAAACAGCGGATATTCTTTTGATACAATGTTGCAGATCTTTCCGGATCCTTCCATAAGAAGAAGCTTTACAGCTGAAGTTCCAAGATCAACGCCAATATAATACATAATAATTTTTTCCTCCTGTAAATACAGAAACCGCGGCTCTCAGTTCGCAGCGTCTGCACGCCTGAGAGCTCGCGGTTTCTGAATCGTACTTGATTTAGCAGGATCAGTCCGCATCTGCGGATGATCTTATCTGCCTGTTTTAATTATCTCCAAGGATTCTCTGTCGGATATCTCACGCCTGCCGGCTGATTGTAACCGATCTCTTCAACCGGTACACCGATATATTTGAATACCTCGAAAAGAGCTTTTCCGTGATGTCCGAATGCTACAGCTCCGTGATGCGGGAAGCCTCCCTCAATCAGTACGTGGCGGTAGAAACGTCCCATCTCCGGAATTGCGAATACACCGATAGCTCCGAAGGAACGTGTTGCAACCGGAAGAACTTCACCATGTGCAATGTATGCACGAAGCTTGTTGTCAGCTGTACTCTGCAGACGGTAGAATGTGATGTCGCCAGGTTTGATATCTCCCTCAAGAGTTCCGTTTGTAACTTCGATCGGAAGTGATCTTGCCATGATCATCTGGTATTTCATCTCACAGAAGGACAGCTTGCTGGATGCTGTGTTTCCACAGTGGAAGCCCATAAATGTATCCTGAAGTGTGTAGTTGAATTTGCCTTCGATGGACTCTTTGTACATATCCTTCGGTACGGAGTTGTTGATGTCAAGAAGTGTAACGATATCATCACTTACAACCTGTCCGATGAACTCACTTAATGTTCCGTAGATATCAACCTCACAGGATACCGGAATTCCCTGTGCTGTCAGGCGGCTGTTTACATAACACGGAACGAATCCGAACTGTGTCTGGAATGCCGGCCAGCATTTACCTGTCAGTGTTACATATTTACGATATCCCTTGTGATCTCTCACCCAGTCTTTCAGAGTCAGCTCATACTGTGCAAGTTTCGAAAGGATCTCCGGCTTCTTGTTTCCTGCGCCAAGCTCCTCTTCCATCTCTTTAACGATTGCCGGGATTCTCTCATCACCTGCATGATTGTTAAATGCCTCGAAAAGATCCAGCTCAGAATTCTCCTCGATCTCTACGCCAAGGTTGTAAAGCTGTTTGATCGGTGCATTGCATGCAAGGAAGTTTGTAGGACGCGGTCCGAAGCTGATGATCTTTAAGTTGCTAAGTCCTTCGATTGCTCTTGCGATCGGAAGGAACTCATGGATCATATCTGCACAGTCCTCTGCGTCACCTACCGGATACTCCGGAATATAAGCTTTTACGTTGCGAAGCTGCAGATTGTAGCTTGCGTTCAGCATACCGCAGTAAGCATCTCCACGTCCCTGGCAAAGATTATCCTGTGTTTCCTCTGCTGCTGCGATGAACATCTTCGGTCCCTCGAAATGTTTTGCAAGAAGTGTCTCAGAAATCTCCGGTCCGAAGTTTCCAAGATATACACAGAGTGCGTTACAGCCTGCTTTTTTGATATCCTCCAGAGCCTGGACCATATGGATCTCACTCTCTACGATACAGACCGGACATTCGTAGATATCCTTTGCATCGTATTTCTTTGTGTAAGCTTCTACAAGAGCTTTTCTCCTGTTTACGGAAAGACTCTCTGGAAAACAATCTCTGCTGACTGCAACGATTCCGATCTTAACTTCTGGCATGTTGTTCATAATCTTCATTCTCCTTTTTATATCCGGCAGATTTTCCACCGGTGATATTATTGTTCGTTTGTAACTATTCACTTCATCAAAAATCAGTCAAGTGTGATATTTTCACCCTTCAATCCATTGAATGCGCCTTCGATCTTCGCATCCTCATGAGCGATAAGCCATTTATTCCTGGCTGTCATCAGACCGTCCTCTCCGTCCTCTGACATTGAAAAATCAATCTCTGTGTTGGTTCCTCTCGGAAGAACAACTACACACTGAAATCCGCTCTCATTCACATGACACGGTGCATAGTGGAGAGTTGTTGCATAAACCTCGATCCCGGTTCCTGCCGGTACCAGAAATGCCTCCACCTTTGAGGTATCGTATGTAAGATCCTCTTCTATATCCTGCTGATGTCCGATAAGCAGTACAAGATCTGTCACTGCTACATTGATCTCGGAATTCCGATGATATTCCAGGGCATTCAGCTTTTTGTTGTGACCATTGCAATATCCAATCTGGACAGGTAATCCACCAAACGCTCTGTTTTTCAGCTCTTTTTCCACATCGAGAGCTTCCAGCTCCTCTGCTGACGGAACATATACCACATCCTCCGGGACCGGTGTATGCTTCATCTCCTTCAGAAGCGGACCGAAATTGTATCCCTCCAGAACCTTTCCGTATCTGCGGAAAGCCGGATCTGTTACTTTCTGAATTTTCACAATTTAACCCTCCTTGCAAAATTACTGTTTCACAGCTTCTCTGCATCTTCGTTTTGAACTGAAAAAAGCATACCACATCATGGTATGCTTTTCGCCGCTTTTCTTGACTCATTCATAGCACTTTTTTGACATTTTTATGATTCTGACGCTCCACTCTTCCCGGCAGGATCCCGTAACGCTTTACAAATTCCCTGGAAAAAGCCCTGCTGCTTGCAAACCCGTTGTCAAGTGCGATGGAGCTGATGGTATGATCTGTATTCAAAAGCTCCTTATAGGCGTATGCCATGCGGATATCCTGTAAATATGTCTTAAAATTGACCCTCGCATATTTCCGGAACATCCTTGACAGATATGCATCGGAATATCCGAACATGGCTGCAAGTCCGGAAAGCCTGAGATCCTCCTTGTAATGCTCCCGCATATAAGTGGTTATTTTTGACAAAGCATCCAATCTGCGGCTGATCTTCAGCGCATTCTCCTCCACCTCTGTTTCCCTGTATGCGGAAACCATAAGATAAAGGACTTCATAGAACACTGCCCTGATACGGAATTCGTACCCCGTTTCCCCGGATACATACACCCGGTACATCTCCCGGATCAGAGAAACCATCCGCCTGTCTGTTTCCTCAGACTCTTCGTTTCTGCTCCGAAAACGGATGAACCTCTGAGCGGTAAAATAATCCGAAAACTGCTTCAGCGGGATCTGCAGTACGATGGTCTCATTACGTACTGGCGCCTGAATAGAATGTACTTCATTGGAATTAATGATCAGAAACTCCCCTGCCTTCAGCGGATACTCTTTCTCATCGATATAAAAATAAAGGCTCCCCTCCATCACCGCAAAGATCTCGATCGAAGTATGCCAGTGTTTTTCCCTTACATAATTTCCGTTTCTTCCTTCAAAAAGAAAAAGCTTAAAAGGAAATCCCTCATTGGGAATGATCAATTCATGCTGAAACTCCATGCTCCTTCTCCCTTTCCTGCTGTCCGGTCTGGATCCGGCGCATCATACTTCCGTAAAAAGCCGCCAGGATCTGCTGAAATAACGTTCCGATCATAACCGGAAATAATGTTTCCGCCGGAAAATACGCTCCCGCGATCACCGCACCGGCGCTGATGTTCCGCATTCCGGAACCATAGATCATGGAAACCGTTGCCTCTTTATTCTGCCTTGTAAGAATGGCAATTATCCAGCCGATGGCATATCCCCCTGCTGCCAGGGCCAGGATCGCTGCTGCTACCTCCAGCCGTTCTCCGTTAAGATGCTTCATATAAGGAGAAACCTTGGAGGAGTTGGAGGTTACCACAAAGATCAGGCACATTTTTGAAAAAGGCGCCAGCTTTTTCGGCCAGGTCTCCATAACCTTTCCATGGCTGACTTCATTAAGGCACATGGCAAGGACTGCCGGCAGAGCGATCATGAAAACCAGCTCCTTCATCATTCCCACAGTATCCATTTTTACGCTGGAGCCCACCAGAAGCTTCAATACTGCCGGGATCAGAAAGGGAGCCAGGATCGTATCGATCACAACCAGCGAAAGTGACAGCGGACTGTTTCCATTATAAATGGATACCCACATCAGACTGATCACCGCTGCAGGTACGGAAAATTCCAGCACCATTCCTGTGATATAATTCATATTGCCCGGGAACAGAAGATGTCCCAGACCGCAGGCGGCCACCGGTCCCAGCACATGAAGGACCAGCAGCATCAGGATCAGCGGAAGCGGCCGCTTAAACACATCTGCCACATCACGGAATCTGGATTTCAGTGCGCCGATAAAGGTCATAAACGCAAAAGCATACGTCACATAGGGCACGCCATGCTTCGCAATATCCGGAAACAGTACCCCCGTAAGCAGACAAGCCGGCGTCACAAAAGCCATCCATTTCTCCATAAAGCTGTTAAATTTTTCCAGCATATCACACCTCTTGTTTATCTTTTTTTCTGTCTTTTTTTACAGTTTATCACAAAAAAACAGCGGTGCAAGAAAAAAATCCTCTGTTTTATAGCCGATTCCGGACAAATATGATATGATAGTACCCATCCAAAAGCAACCTGAAACCAGGGCGGACTACAGATATCCGCCAAAATGATCATTTTTTATGATCTGGAAAACGAGGCAAAAAATGATTTCTTTAATTATACCATGCTTCAATGAGGAAGAATCTCTTCCGCTTTTTTACCCGGAAGCCACTTCTGTCCTCAGGCAAATGAACTGTGATTATGAACTGATCTTTGTGAATGACGGTTCCAGAGACAGAACCCTTGAGATTTTAAAAGAGCTTTCCGAAAAGGATCCTCATGTGATCTATCTTTCCTTTTCCAGAAACTTCGGAAAGGAAGCTGCCATGTATGCAGGCTTCTGCAATGCCGGCGGCGATTATGTAGCAGTAATGGACGCTGATCTTCAGGATCCGCCGTCCCTTCTCCCGGAAATGCTGGAGAAGCTGGAATCCGGAGAATATGACAGCGTTGCCACCAGACGTGTCAGCCGTGACGGAGAGCCACCTATCCGGAGCTTTTTTGCCCGGAAATTTTATCGACTGATCAATAAGATCTCGGATGCAGATATTGTGGACGGTGCCAGAGACTTCCGTCTGATGAAACGCAGTATGGTGGATGCCATTGTCTCCATGAGTGAGTACAACCGCTTTTCCAAGGGAATCTTCGGCTGGATCGGTTTCCGCACCTGCTGGCTCCCCTACAAAAATATCGAACGCGTAGCCGGTGAAACCAAATGGAACTTCTGGAAGCTGTTTAAATACGCCGTCAGCGGCATCATCAATTTCTCTCAGGTACCGCTGACCATCGCCTCCTGGTTCGGAACGACCATGACCGGTTTTTCCTTTCTGGTCCTGGTAGCCATCATCGTCCGAAAGCTGATCTTCGATGATCCGGTCCCAGGCTGGGCTTCCACCATCTGTGTCATCATCTTCATCGGCGGCCTGCAGCTTTTCTGCCTGGGTATCATGGGACAATACATAGCCAAAACCTATATGGAGGTCAAGCAGCGCCCCCATTACATCATAGCAGAGTCCAACAAAAAGGACTTTACACCCATACGTTGATTTTCTATTCTGTCGGAAGCTCGACCACCTGATATTCGTGGCCCAGCGCCGGCAGGATTTTTTCTTTTACATCACTGGTCTTCATCAACAGAGTGGAAGTATTGATACACGGATGGCATCCGAAATATTCTTCATCCAGGACTTCTTTATCGATCACCAGGTGTACCTTCTTTTCTTTATCAAAGATCAGTCCCATCAGACTTAAGGACCCCGGGGTAATGTTCAGATATTCCTCCATCTGCTCTCCGTCTGCAAAGGAAAGTCTGGCTGTTCCGATCTGTTTGGACAGAAATTTTGTTTTAAACGGCTTCTCTCCCGGCATCAGCAGTAGATAGAAATCCGTTTTCTGTCGGTTGCAGAGAAAAAGATTTTTGCATATCTGCGCTCCCAGAAGCTGATCCACTGCCTCGCAGGCCTCCATGGTCATCAGTGCTTCATGATCTGCTCTTTTATATTCAATCCCAAGACTGTCCAGAAAATCGTACACTGCGATTTCCTTCTCCAGACGGCCCTCGGTGTTCTCCGGTCTTCCTGTATAGACTGTTTGGTCAATTCTTGGTTCTTCCATGGTGTCTCCTCCGTTATTTTTACATTCTTATATGTGCAAGTCTTAGGCGCAGCATATTACGCTTTGCTGCTTCACCCGTAACCTGCCGATTTGTTTAATCATAGCACACCTGTAGCAAATAAGATACTCCGGATTTCCGTCTGACTATTGACGATATCAGCCTCGGATGCTATACTCGCAGGCAGAAAGGGAATGAAGTTCTCCCCCGATCTTTATCGAAACCGCCAATGAGCTGATGACTTCTGTGCAATGCACGGGGTTACCAGCTTTTTTTGATGGATTTTTAAGATCCGGGAGATTGAAAGGAGTTACTATGACAAAAGAAACTATCCAAAAAGAACATCGGATCCTACAGCTGAAATATGCTGTCCTTGCAGTGGTCGTGGGAATCTGCGTCGGAATCGTAGATACCATCTTCGGCCGGGGCCTGCTGGCGATCTCTGATCTTCGCACCGCACACTGGCGATATCTGCTGCCCTTCCTGCCTCTGGCCGGACTTCTTATTGTGTGGATGTATCATCATTTCAGCACCTTAAGCTTAAAGGGCATGTCCCTGATCTTCGAAACCGGGCAGAAAAAAAGAGACCAGATTCCTCTGGCCCTTGTCCCTCTGGTAATGATCGGCACCTGGATCACTCATCTCTTCGGAGGAAGTGCCGGTCGTGAAGGTGTTGCCGTGCAGATCGGTGCTACACTCTCTCACGAGGCAGGACGCAGGCTGCATATCCGGGAAAATAAGCCTGTCATGCTGATCACCGGTATGGCTGCCGGTTTTGGCGGTCTGTTCCAGACGCCACTGGCAGCTGTATTTTTTGCCATGGAGGTGATCGTTGCCGGATATCTTGAGTACGATGCGCTGCTGCCGGCACTTATTGCCGCATATACAGCCTCCTTCACCTCTCATTTCCTGGGACTGGAAAAATTTGCTGTGGATATCCAGGACACCTGGACTGTGACCAATCTCCGAAGCATGATCTCTCTCATTGCTCTCGGACTTGCCTTTGGTCTTGCCGGACGATGCTTTTCCGTACTTCTTCAAAAAGCAAAGAAATTATTCGGGGAAAAAATCTCAAATCCGCTGATCCGCATCGGTGTCATGGCCATTCCACTGGCAGCTCTGCTGTTTGTGAGCTATGGCGGACGCTACACAGGTCTTGGAACCAATCTCATCTCCGCTTCCTTTGCCGGAGAAACGATCTACGGATATGACTGGATTCTGAAGCTTTTGTTTACTGTATTTACACTTGCCATCGGTTTTCAGGGCGGCGAAGTGACACCACTGTTCTCCATCGGCGCTTCCCTTGGAGTCGTCTTAGGTTCCATCCTCGGGATCCCTCCGATGATCTGTGGGGCACTTGGCTACGCCGCAGTATTCGGCAGCGCCACCAACACCCTCATCGCCCCGATCCTCATCGGCCTGGAAGTCTTCGGCACCCGAAACACCATCCCCCTTATCCTGGTATGCATCCTCGCTTATCTGGTCAACGGAAATCACTCCATTTATGGAGCACAGCAGAAGGCACTTTGCAGGTTTAAGGAGTAGATATGTACATATTTTTTATTCGGTCATGGCTGACTCGGTTGTGACCGAATAAAAAGCGGTACTTTTTTAGATTTTTTCTTGCATACGAGAGCAACTGCCAATGCAATAAACATTAATATTGTTATAACTCTTTCGAAAATGCTCAATATCAGATTCGCCATATGATTCCTTTCTTCAGCTATTAATGGATTCTATCTCCGAATCATCATATATTTTCTTTAACTCTTTTCTCATTTCCTTATTGATACTTATATATTTTGAATCATTATCAGCCCATTTTACTTTCAGGATATCGTGTTTGCGTATATATAATACAGGCAGCCGGCTTCTGTGCTTATCCATAAAGATTCCCTGGCTTTCATAAAAAATTTCCTGCAGATAATCATTCATTTCATCTACCTGGATTACAAATGTAAAACGAATATCCTTCTTTTTTTCTTCTCTGCTCATCTCATTGATCCAGAACTCTGCAAATTTATCATTTAACAACAAAACATCATTTCTATCCATATCTGTAATATCTATAAGCGCCCAGATATTCACCTGATTATTTCTATTTTTCTTGAAAAAACTTACTTTTCCTTTTTCATCCAGTTCATATTCTGACTTTTTTTGATACTGGTTATGTAAAAGCCCTTTTTCAAATACAACGTTTCGTTCTTCGACCTCTTCTGGAAAAGTTATTTTGATATCTATTAACCTCTCATATTTGCAACAAATAAAACTGAATGGCATCCAGATTCCTTTTTTATTCTCTATATACATGTAGCTTCTTGCATGAATCCTAGCACTATGCTTCAAAAATTGAACATACCCCGCTGTCATTAAAATATACAGTGATAATAACGCTTTTTCAATCGCATCATTCCCACTGCTATTCGTCCAACATTTCCAACAGGAATATACTGCTGCTAAAAAAACATCTGTCAAAAGCAACATTTGAAACAGAAAACACCCTCTGATTCCGGAAAGCCATTTTCGATTTTTTCTCATCATCCCATAAACATATAAAGGATTTTCATCTACACTTTCCGAAGAAATATCCTGATCCGGTGTTCCGCCAAATCTGTATACCCATCCAGTCAATGCCAAATATCCCAAACCGGCTATTCCAAATGTGAATCCATCATCTTCAAAAATCCAACGATATGACAAGAATAAAATACAAAATAATAAAATTTTTCCAGGTATATTATTTTTTCTTTTTCGGTTTATTATGATCCCCCCTAGTCGTCAAGCCTGTACAACATCCGATATTCCCAGACAATCCAACAGATCTTTTTTCATTTTCTCATATTGTTTTTTATATCTCGAATATCTATATACCGGAAGGATTTCCAGGCGATTATAATAACGATTATATACCGCTCCAAGACGGTATCGTCTTTTATACATCATTATCCCTGAATTATTCCGTACAATGCTCTTCAGAACACGATTATCATCTTCTACTTCCAGCACAAAGGAAAAATATATTTTCTTTTTTTCCTCTTCTGTTTTGATATATTGCTTCCAAAATTCTACAAAAGCTTTATTTAATTTTCCGATATCTGCTTCCTGAAACAGATCTGTTTTTACATATGCCAAAATATGTATCTCATCTGTTTTGTCATATCTGTAGAAAAAAGTTTTTCCATTTCGAGGAGCTTTATACGTATTTATATATTGATAAATTCCAAAATCTTTTTCCATTACATCAGAATGTATCTGTAAATCCCTGTAACACACCGGATTTTCATAATACATATTGATATTCTGGCACAGAAAACTGAATGGCGCCCAATTTCCTTCTTTATCTGTTGGATATTTATAATTCTTTTTATAAAATTTCACATAAAATATCCACATGCATGATCTTGCCATGATCATAAAAGCCAGTGAGATATTCAGAAGGATTTCTACCACTGTACTATTTATACCTGGATTTACATACTGAATCCCCAGATATACAAAATACACTCCCAACCACAGGATCATAATTTTTCGCAAGAACAAAAAACTTTTTAACTTTCCGTTTTTCCTGATAGGAAGAGCATATTTGAATTCCTTTTTTTCATTTAACATACCGTGTACATAAAATGGATTCTGACAGTTATAACTATCCGGCACATTATAAGGTGTTTTCCATCTTGACGGTATAATAACCGTAGGAATAAATAGAATATTTGAGATCATCAGGCTTACCAGAACCGCCAAAATTTCCATTACACCGACCGGTGCCAAATAGAAATAAAAAGATTTCCGTAATCCACAAAATACAAATACATACATGATATAAATATAAATATTTATTATTGATATCATACTATACTTTCCTCACACATTTTTATCTTATTTATATAACTATAAATGAGCAAATTTAAAAAATCGCACAAAATTATCTTGCTAACTTCATAAATGCATCAAAATTATTACTTCTTTTTGCGCATTAGAAGAAATACTGATACTTTTCTGTCTGGATAATGCTTCCAATTCGATGGTAACCTTTTTCGAAAGAACAGCATTCACCAGTCCCTGCCATGCACATAAAATGTGCCATTGACATGAGCAGCCAATATCTTCGGATCCCCTGCGCAGAACGTATCTGGTAGCTGTCCAGTGTCAGTTTATCCTTACACTGGCGAAAAATATTTCTATCGGCCACCGGCAAGCATAATAAGACAGTGTTTCGTCCACTGACAGTGCGACGTCTGTGCTGAGAAAGGCCCGTAGTGCTTTTGGGTTTCCAAATGCTTTTTCCGGGTAACTTAAAAGAACTACGGCATTTTCAATACCATTGAGTTTTCCCTCATATCGATACACGTAGTATTTTTGTTTTTCACTGTCACAAGATGAAAATTGGAACGTGTGATCAATAAAAGAGAAGCAAATTCATTAAGCTTCTTTTTGAATCCAAATGGATAAAGCATCCGGTTTGTTTTCAGTGCACCTATGGTATGAAATCCCCTCGCTGCGAAAATGTTGATTATTTTTTCAAAGGTATACCAGCAGTCACAAAGGAAATAGGACATTACCGGTGGAACCGGCAGTTCTTTTGCAATGTTTTCTACAATATTGATCTTGGAAATCGATTTGTTGTACATTACAAAAGCATAGTTCAGGACAATGCCGTTACAGGAAAGCATAACCGTAACTGCCTAGTGTCCATAATCCTGTTTTCCTTTTAAATGGGATTGGTGAAAATACGCATCTTCAATAGGATGTAAAACCCGTGACTAAGGCTTTGTCTTTGAAGCTATTGTATCGTCTACAACGCAGAAAACAGGCTTTCCGGTGCGTGCTACTTCTGAATAAATAATCTCTATAACAGAACATTTTAAGATATCTGAAAGTAATGAATCATCCCATTTCCCTGAATTAAGGAAATGTGCGATCGTAATTCTGTGACAGGAACTGTTTTTAGCAAAGTCCGTGGTTTTTCCATGATATCCTGAAATAAAAATGCTAATCAGGATACTCATAAGATGGTTGTATATGAATACAGAATGATGTATAGTATTTGCGAGAGACACCTTCTTTCGTAAATGTTGAAAATGTTTGTTTCGTCACTTTCATTATACAACATCCGGAATCGAGGTGTCTCTTCTTTTATGCAAAATCACGAACTTGCTCATTTATAGTATATAAATGATTTACTTCCTGTCTTCAGATATAAACATCATAATATTTATTTCTATACTCGTATGTTCTAAACCGATATATTCTCCCCCCTTTATAAAGATACCCCCCTCCTGCTAAACGACCTCTTGAAACTACAAAGTCTCTTACACTGGGCGCTTTACTCAAAATAACACTACTCATAGCGGTTCTTTTATTATTAACATTTGCTATTCTACTTACCTTTTTTGAATATCTATTTCCCTCTCTAATCATATGTGGAATAGCGTCAATTGGATCTTTTATTGTTTCTGATATTTCTTTGCACACTGATATATATGTATTTTTTGCTTTTACCAGCGAAGCTCCATCATCCCATTTAAAAAACTCCATTGCACCATTTAATCCAATTCCAAAGACTGTATCTGTTGCAGCATTAATAACTGCAATTGAAAAATCAGGTGTATCATACATATTGCTTGCTAAATTTCCAGCAAAATCAATTACCGTACTAGTTAATGCATTACCAATTCCTAACAAATTCATACTTGCACTCATTCCTGATACTACAGCTTCTACCCAGTTTATTTCATCTAACGATTTACGTTCTAAAACAATTTGACATCCAATAGACACTCCTGCCCCTACTGCAAAACTAGCAATTAGATTCCATATTGCACCATATTCATCATTTCTGTTGATAGGGTTCTGTCCACAATATGAGAACAAATTTCTATTATCTAATGTTTTCAGTGAAGACATTACAACTTTATACGAATCCGCACTGATAAATCTCCGGATCTCCGGATCATAATACCGGTTCTTCAGATAGTACATTCCGGTTTCTTCGTCGTAGTAATAGCCTCTGTAGCGGAACGGGTTTGTTTTTCCGATGGTGCCGGCTTTGCTACCGGTGATGCTCAGGATTTTTCCCCAGCTGTTATACTTGTATTCTACTACAGTCTCTCCGGTGTCGTCAATCAGTGCAATGACATCATTCTGGAGATTTCTTACGTAAAAATAGTCTTTTCCTGACACTCGCATTGAAACAGGATTTGCTGCGGAATCATAGTAATACCAGATTCGGCGTCCCTCACCTTTTTCTGTTACCAGAAGATCTCCTGCCATGCAGTATTCGGTTGTTACATTATCAACGGTTTTCTTTACTCGATTTCCGGCATGGTCATAATAGTATCGGATCTTTTTCCCGTTATTGACAGACTCCAGCTTTCTTCCCTGTGTCCAGGTAAATGTAGTATTTCCTTTTTGGGTCATATTTCCAATTGAATCATACTGCATGACTACACCATTCCACTTCATCAGTTTATCCCGCCATACCTGTCCGAAGGTTCCGGTTTCTGTTGCAGATGGTTTTGTTGGAAGCGTTCCTGTTGTATATGGATACTCACATACTTTTACAAGATTTCCACCCAGATCATACTCATAGGTGAATGTCTTCTTCTGCGTCTGGCTGTTTTCCCGGATCAGACGGTTCAGCTCATCGTATATATAGGATTCTTTTACTGTACTGGAACCTTTGGTATCTGTGATCGCCGTGATATTTCCGTTTGCATCATAAGTATAACTCAGGGTTCTGGAACCTACCGTTATTTTTCTTGGAAGTGTACCGACCTGTTTATCCGGAGAATAATATCCATATGTCAGAGTTAAAGGATTTGTGGTATTCCACTCTGTTTTTGCAACTCTTCCACAGGAATCATAAGTAACGGTTCTCTCTTTTCCGCTCATGATCTTTGTTTTTGTTTCTCTGCTGTCTTTATCATAGCTGTAATTTGTTTTTGTTCCATATTCATCAGAATATACGCGAAGCTCTGTCATGTTATTATTTGCATCATAGAAATACTGGTATCTCTGTCCGGATTCATCTGTAACACGCATCAGCCTGTCCAGGAAATCATATTCCAGATCATAGGTTTTTCCAGCCAGGTATGCCTGTACTTTTGCAAGATTTCCGCTTCGGTCATACACATAATGATTCATTCTTTTTTCTGCAGACGCACTGGCACTGTGATAATAGCTCATCTGGATACGATCCATACTGTCATACTCGTAGCGGATATAATCTCCATTGCTGTAAATGGTCTTTGCAAGATTTCCGTTTTTCTCTTCATATTCATATCTGACAAGTTCATGAGAATATTCTGCATCCGTTTCTTTTTTATCAATAGAAGCTCGCAGCATATTTCCAAATGCATCATAGGTAAATCCGTAGGCAAATCCATTATGGCTGATGGACGCAAGTCTGTCATTTTTGTAGGTATACGCATTGGTCACTGTTTTCTGTACATTTCCAATTGTTACTTTCTGGCTTACTGCACTGAGACGCTGTGCGGCATCGTATCTGTAGGAAATCTTATTTCCTCTTCCATCTATAAGTGATTTCAGCAGATCTGTAGTTTCATCCCACTCATAGGATACGGTATTTCCCTCTGTATCCGTAACGCCTGCTACATGATTTTTCTTCTCTGTGAATTTACGGGCCACCCAGGTGCCCTTTGTCTCTGTGGTATCTGACGCAGCAATACAGCCACTTTCCACAATGTTTCCTTTTGTGTCATATTTCAGACGGTATCTGACTCTTTCGGCAGAAGTTGCGGTTCGCAGACGACGTTTTGCATCATACTCATACTTAAAATTATTTCCTTTCGGGTCTGTGATCCCGGTTACATCACCAGTCGCATTGTACTCAAATTTCTGCCGATTCTTCTGAGCATCTGTAACAGAAATGAGATTATTTTCTGCATCATAAGTATATGTCTGTCCGAACTCCTCCCGGAATAACGCAATGCCATCTACAAACGCATGATTGGCATTATGGCAGTATGTATACGCTACCTGAATACTTGCATAATCATTTTTTGCCACGTACACATCACTCAAGAACTGCCAGTCCAGAATATCCGGACTGAAATTACTGTAGTGTGTATCTTTTGTCTTTCCATCTGCAGATATAAATACAACTTCCACACCAAACCTGCGACCTTTATCCACAGAAGATTCCGGAAGTGTTGTTCCGAATCCCCAGGCATTCACCATGTAGGTATCGCCTTTTTTTCCTGTGAGATCCAGTTTTTTGACCAGACGTTTTTCACTTTCATAATCTCCAACAAATTTGAAAATATGATTGTCAAGTCCCGGCACCCTTTCATTTACTTTGGCCGTTGCTTCACGGTCTGTTACCGGAGCTTTGGATATCGTAAGAGCTGTATTTAGGATATAAGCAAACTTTTTTTCTTCTGTATTTTCAGGCATAAACGCATACCATACTTCTCCGTTATTCTTTGTAACTGTTCCCCGTATACGGATTCTTTTATCTTTGGGAAGTGTTACCAGCCCACTGACTGTAGATGGAGTCGTATAGCAGTTCACCGGTGCATATGTGTAACCATACGGCGTGTTTGTTGCCAGTCTTACTACAGAATCTGCGGAAATATAGCCATAATATCTTTTTCCGTCAATATCCAGTCCTGCTTCATACCACTTGTTTCCACTGGAATCTTTTACAGATGAGCGTAATGCCAAACAGGTATTTTTTTCAATCCCTTCCTGTACCGGTATTGCTGATGCAGATGGGGCGGAGCGGAGAATGGCATTCTCAACTGCAGTACATGCGGAATTGCTGGCGCTTCCTCCCGGCATATAAATACACAGAGACTCTGATCTGACATATCCTTTCTGCCCGTTCCTTGTTTTCACATAGTACCAGAGATTTCCACTGGCATCTTTCAGAAATGCCATTGCCACCACACATTCATTCTTGAAGATACTTGTGATCTTTGTTTCTGCAGACACCTTTGGTGTTATATAAACATCCGCAAAATCTGTGATCACCATCATTGCATATCTGACAGGAATATATACGCTGGTTCCCACTGTTGTCAGTTCATCTGCAAGCGTGGTTCCCGAGCCGGTAAAGCCCTGCGTACTCCCAAAGTAAAAATCTCCATTATCTATCAGATTGCAGCGGTTTGCAGTTGTTCCGCACTCCAGCTGTGCCATGTCTCCATAAACTGTTCCTTTTACCCGATACATGTATAAAAATACTCTTACTTTTGTATCGGCCGCATCTTCCGGTACCTTGAATGTTGCCTTCTGACGTATAAACCCACCGGTACTTTTTTTGATTCCTTCACTTACCGCATAGACATTTTTTCCATCTTTATCATGATATTCAACTCGTGCAAAACATCTTCCATTTTCTCCAATCTCACTTATGACAGCTTTCATATACATGGAGAATGTATAGGTCGCACCTTTTCTCAGCGAAACTTCCTGATACCAGCTGCAGAACTGATTACTTACCTCGCTGGTAAGCTGAAGGGATCTTGTCCCTGTTTTTACATTCTGACTGTCGGTATTGACCGATGCTTTGATATTTTTTTCATCGGATACATAGGATTTCCAGCCAAGTGTCTTTGCCTGAATGATCGGATCCTTCAGCAGCTGGATGATATTTGACTGAAGTTTTGTTTCATTCTGCAGACGGTTGGTGTAATTTTTATCCTTGCTGTATCTTGCACTTGCCGCATGGCCAAATCCATCATGCACATGCAGAAGGTTTCCTGAATTGTCAAATCGTAAGATCTCACTTCTGTTTTTTCGATCTGTAAATTTTGTGCTGTTGTATCCATAGGTAAGCCGCAGGCTGTTTCCTTCTTTACTTCCTCTTCCGTACTCAGTTATCTTTTTTACTCTGTAAGGATTCTGGCTGTAATAGTCGTAATGCACTTCACTTTCATCAACATTACGGATCTTCTGGAGCAGACGGGTTGTTGTATAGGTATATGTGGTCTTGGAATTATCAATATCTGTGATTGATGTAAGACATCCGTTGGTATATGCAAACGTCTTGCTTTTCTGATCTGGTCCTGTTACCTTTATCAGATGATTTGCTTTTCCTGCACTGTCCGTATCATAAGCCAGTGTTGTCATACGGCCTGCACCGTCTGCGATGGATGCAATACGCAGGTTGGTATATTTCAGGCTAAGTGTATTTCCATGTCGGTCTGAAATAGATCGTAAATATCCTGCTGTCATGAAGTTCAGGCAGTTTTCTTCTTTATCTTTGATCACATAGGCAATATCGGAATCTCCGGTTTTCAGTATCAGTTCCAGATCCAGGCCGGTTTCCTCTTTCCATTTCTTTTTTGTACTGTCATATACAAAATAGTGGACTGTACCATCTCCATCTGTATGTTTATAATACTCCGTTCCTGCAATAGTGACTTTCCGGATCGTCTGATGATAATTCAGACGGACTCCATATCCGTAACCGATATCGATGTCTTTATCATTGCTGTTGTATACCTGTGTCAGCCCCATCGGCATCAGTGAGCCGCCTGTTTCCATTGTATTATGCTGCATGATCACATTTCCGTTGTAGTCATTCACGTACACGGTGCCTGCACGTCCTGCTTCCTGGCTGTGATATGTCCAGTAGTCCTCAAGGCCGGAGTAGTTTACGTAGGAAATGTCGATTCTCGGACGCATATTCGTATAATCACTGTCGCAATCTGATGAAAGATACGCTGTATATCCCGAAAGTTCATAACTGTCCCTAAGTAATACACCATAGTTACGTCCATTCTGATACCATTCCTTCACAAGCCGTGTAATATCAAGGCTGATATATTTCTGTTCATCTCCGGTAAACTTACATATATCTTCAACTGTTTCCGAATACATAGGCTTGTTCATCCACGTAAGATTGGCAGAATCCCAATCCTGCAGTACACGATGAACCTGAACAGTTCTTTCTTTTCCATCTTTTGCAAGAGACACCATCAGCATGCGTGCATTGATTACCATATCTCCGGTTTTGATCATCGGCAGTTTAAATTTCAGATAACTTCTCTGAATAATATCACCACCTCTGGTTTTTAAATACATCCCTTCACGATCAGTACCCGCTGCATCCTGTGAATCTACACATGCATCAATAATTTCCTTCACGTCTTTTGATGTTGTCGTAATCGGATCGACAATAACCGGATAAATTCTTTCCGGATCTTTCAGCCATTCTTCATCCGGTGTGATCCGGATCGCACAACGGTCTTTTTTTCCTTCATCCAGAAGTTCGATTCCGATATTTTCTGATCTTTTTCCTGCGGAATCTGTCATAAACGGCGCCGCAACAGCAAAAATCTCTTCCTCTGCATCATTTACAAATCTTACGCAGGAATTTCCTGCTACCGGATGAAGTTTTTTGGTATGATAGAGCCATGTAAAAGAACCGATTGCTTCCGGTGTTTTCAGGGTGATATCTTCTTTTATGCTCTTTCCTCTTACACAGAAACGGCTGTCTGTTCCCGGAAGGATATCCGGATAAAGAACTGCATTCGTTCCGGTTTCTTCCGCCTTTACTTTTTCTGCGTTTTCCAGTGCCCAGCTGATCTTATATGCATCTTTGGTAACAGATACCGTCCCCTGCTTTCTGGAATGCTTACGAAATACGACTTTCCATTTGCCTTTTCTGTTGGCAAAATCCTTCTCTGCCCTCTCGCTGGCTGCGTATTCTTCTGCCATATTTTCTTCCTGATCTGCTTCTGTGTCTTCATCCATTTCCTCTGTCAGGGTATCATCCATTTCCTGCCAGATTCCCTCTTCGTCCTGATAATGGACATCATCCAGATAGATTTCTTTCGTAAAAGAATGATCCTCATTCTCAAACAGTTTGGATGCTGCGGTTCTTTCTTCTTTTATTTCCCGTCTTTTCTTATCTTCCATTATTTCTTTCCTTCTTTCTTTTCATTTTTGAGCCAGATCCATAAAGCAGTCATAACTGTTACCATTCCGCTCAGGATCTGATACCACTCTTCTTCTGAAAATGGGAGTGGATTTCTGCCTGTCAGTTCCAGGATCTGATTCGTCAGTGCGATCATAAGCACTGTCATCCGGATCAGTACATCTCTTGGAAATCTGATCTTTCGTTTGATCTTCATTCGTTTTCCACCTTCTTTCATCTCCGGTAAAGCTGGCCTTCACTTTACGCTCTGTAGTCAAAAACATATGTTTTACGCTTTATATAATATCGAACATCTGTTTGTTTTTAAATTACATATATGTTATTTTTCGTAACATATATGTAGAATCGAATATTTTTATCTCCAATCCTGTGCTTCCCTGCACGCTTTATCACTGTTTCTGAACAGTCTGATAACTTCTTCTTCCGAAATACCCAGAAAACTGACGATCTGAAAAAACAGCAGGATACTCATGGCATTTTCTCCATTTTCGATCCTGGAGATCGTCATCTTGGATACATCTACGCCTTCCGCCAGTTCTTCCTGACTGTACCCGCCTTTTTTCCGACATATACGGACATATTCTCCGATCTGATATAATTTCTGCTCTTCATTCTTCATTTTCTTTTCCCCCTTATAAAGAAAAAAGCCAGGAAAACACCCCTGATATTAAAATCAGGGAAGTATTTCCTGGCTTTGAGTCTGGCTCTTACGCAATCTACAGTTGCCGGCCGGCTTCTCACTCAGTTTTTATGTGGTTTTCTTATCTCTTATGTGTTCTGTAATAAAAGATCTGCCTTCTGTATTGCTGTTCATTGCAATGTGCCAGCTGTATCTCCACCTCTTTTCTGCATCTGGGACATTTGATCCGGAGGATTCCGGAACAGTCACCTGTCAAATCGAACAATCTGCTGTTGGAGCAACTCGGGCAATGTACTCGTATTGCTTTTTTGTCGGGTGTTCTTTCTTCGATGTCCACCACTTCTCACGCTCCTCTTTTTTCGAATATATGTTCGTTTCTTATATTTTCCATTATACAAACTTGTGTTCGTTTTTGCAATAGTAAATTTTCCCTCCGACAGCTTTCCAATCTCCCTCGTTCATGCTATACTGAACCTATCTCTGTCTGCCTGTTTCAGTCATGGGGCAGACTTATTTTTTCAGGAAAGGATTTATTTATGAAGCGTATCAAAAATATCGATCTGCTCCGTGCGGGGGCGATTCTCTACATTATGCTGTATCACTGCTACGTTCTGTCCGGGCAGCCATGGCAGTCGCATACAGCCATCCACACACTTCTGACTCTTGGAGGTGAAGTAGGAGTTACACTGTTTTTCCTGTTAAGCGGATATGGGATTTATCTTTCCCTTTCTTCTTCGGAGGCGCGAGGCTGTCTCCCCGGCTGGCGGGCTTTTATGAAAAAGCGCTGCATCCGCATTATGCCCCAGTATTATGTATGTATCACGGTCCTTCTGATCTTTATGTCCACGCAGATGTTCAGCAATGAGGGACTTCGGCATATCCTGGCGTATTATACTTTTACGGAGAACTTTTCCCCGGTGACTCATGGTTCCATCAATGGTGCGCTGTGGACGATGGGCGTGATCTTTCAGTTTTATCTGATTGCCCCGTTCCTTTATAAAGCAGTCCGGAAAAACTGGCTCGTCTCTGCCATTGTGTCCATTGTTTTCACTGTTATCTGCCGGTTCGCAGTCGTCCGTTATCTCCACAATTCCGGTATTTCGGATAACTCTGTATATTTTGTATACGAGCGTCAGGTATTCTCTGCGCTGGATAATTTTGTGCTGGGAATGGCTGCTGCCGCTTTCTGGAAGCAGACCGGAGATCGTATGCAGGATTACCGGCTGAAGCTTGGACTTCCGGTTTCTATTGCAAGCGCCGCACTGATCCTGGTATGGATCTTTTATTATCACAGTCACGGGCTTTATGGCACTGCTCCCTCCGGTTATCCGGCCCATTCCATCCTGGCGGTCCTGCTCAGTATACTACTTGTGGGATTCTCCCTCCTGCCGGAAATGGATTTCAGATTTCTGCGTCCACTGTATTTCGTGGCACGGAACCAGTACGGGATCTATCTGTGGCATATGCCCATCATTATGATCCTGCAGGCCAATGCTCCATGGTTCAACACCATGAGCCAGCAGCGCTTCTGGCTGTTTTTGCCATGTATGGTTGTCATCACCTGCGTATTCGGCTATTTTGCAACCCGTTTTATCGATCATCCCGCTTCTGCGAAAAAGAAAGGATAACTTCCCATGAAAGACAGAACCGCAGTTAACCACAATATCCGCAAGCATTTTAATGAACTGATATACAACACAGCCCGTTACACAGAGATCATGTTATCCATCGTGATCATTATCGTGATCGCACTGTCCGGACTCCGACTGATCCTTACAACTGCCGGTACCTCCGTCATGGATATGGACACCAGCTTTTTTACCAGTTTCCTGTCGCAGGCACTGTCCCTTGTAGTCGGTGTGGAGTTTGTAAAAATGCTCTGCCGCCATTCCGCCCAGACTGTTGTCGAAGTCCTGCTTTTTGCAACAGCAAGGCAGATGGTCGTGGAACATCTCGATCCTGTACAGACACTGATCGGGATCATCGGTATCGCCATTCTTTTTGCCGTCCGGAAATATCTGATGACGGACAGCGATGATATGACCCCGCATCAGAAGAACGATTCAGAAGAATCTTCAAAAAAAGCTTTCTCTTCTGAGTGCAAATGAGCATAATTGCAGAAAAGCTCCAACTGTATCCCGATATTGATACAGTTGGAGCTTTTCTTATAAATTTTGCATTGGTATAAACCCTATCCGATACTATTATCCACGTCGGACCAGCTGCATGCCCACAGCAGCTATCTCCAGATAATATACCCTGCATAGATCAGGTACATACACACCATGGAAATTCCCTCTTTCCGGCTAATTCTCTGCTTTGTGGCCGCATAGATCCACACGATCAGCGAGAACACGATAAGTATGACAATATCAATAATATTTTCCCGGATCAGTGCCACCGGATTGATGGCAGATGCAGCTCCGAGAACCATCAGAATATTGAAAATATTGGAGCCTACCGCATTTCCCACAGCCATATCCACTTCGTTCTTTCTGGCTGCAACCACGGAAGTCACCAACTCCGGAAGGGAAGTTCCGATGGAAACAATGGTCAGTCCCACCAGTGTCTGGCTCATTCCAAGATCAATGGCAATGCGGCTGGCAGCATCCACGGTAAGATCTCCGCCAAAGGCAATGGCAAGTGCGCCTCCCACAATAAAAAGGATGCTCTTCGGCCAGGAAAGGATGCCGATTTCTCCTTCCAGTTCTTCCATTCCTTCCATGTCCACATTTTTTCCTGCTGCCCTGGCCTTCATGGCACTTCGGATCATTGCCACAATATAACCTGCAAAAAATCCCAGCAGGATCATTCCGTCCAGATGACCAAGTCTCATTCCGATCGTATCTCCTGCTGCCAGGATTCCAAGCCCCAGAAGAAGGAGCGCACAGATCATGGAAAACGGAATATCCCTCCGGATGGTTTCCTTCTGTACCAGGATCGGCGTCAGGATGGAACAGACTCCAACAACCACCATCAGGTTAAAAATATTGGAACCTACCACATTGCTGACCGCAAGCTCATTGTTATTGACCAGTGACGCCGTAACGCTGACTGCGGTTTCCGGCAGTGATGTTCCCATTGCCACAATAGTAAGTCCTATGATGATCGGCGGCACCTTCAGCCTTTTTGCGATACTGGAGCTTCCTTCTACAAAGAAATCCGCACCCTTCATCAGGAAAGCAAAGCCGATCACAAGAAAGACTAACACAAGGATCAGCGGTGAACTGTTTACCAGATTTTCCATTTTTCTTCTCACTTTCTGTTTTTATTTCCCATAACCAGAAGATTCATTTGTCGCCTGCCCTGCTGAAAAAATTCTTTCCGGCATTCTTTTGTTACATAAAAAAGACCCATGTATGCCCTGCTGCAATAAAACATAACAAAGCATACATGAGTCTCATTCTTTAAGATTTGCCAGGTTTTTCAGAAAAAACCGGGTCTGTTGACAAATCACACTTACGTGCGAACTACTCCCTCATGGAATTGAAATTTTCGATTTTTTTCAATTTAACAGAATTGTTTTTAAAAGTCAACCCCTGTCCGGTGACTTTTCTTTACCGGAAGCACATATTTTATGTATCTTTATTGTTTCCCGCTTTCAGAAACAATCCCTTTCAGAATTTGTAAGACTCCATCTTCACTATAAGAGGGACACACTCCTTTAGCTGCTGTCTGCACTTCCGCTCTGGCATTGGCTACTGCGTAGCTCATTCCCGCTTTCTGGAGCATGGCGATATCGTTGAGGTTATCTCCGAATGTACAGGTTTCCTCCGGAGAAATTCCCAACTGTTTCTGAATAAATTCGACAGCTGTACTTTTTTCACCCTCCGGCGGAGTACTGTCCATCCATTCTTTTCCGGCAGCCGCCAGCGTTACCTTATCCCTCCATGCCGGTGTAAAATACGGTGCGCAAAGTTCCTCACACCGTTCCGGGTGATAGACAGAGAATTTCAGCACCTGTTTTCCCTGAAGAGAAGAAAGATCAGCCACTTTTCTCATATCATAACCATAGGAATCCCGCAGCCACCGGAACATCCTTCCATTCTCATTCTCCGCATAGCTGCACTCTGGTGTGGCAATATAGCAGTCACATTCCGGCATTTTTTCTTTCACCATATGGTGCATACGTTTCCAGGCCTCATCCGGAAGTGTATGTACCTTCAGGATCTTATCATTCTTCCGGATCACTGTCATATATTCCGGATTGATAGTCATGGTTCCGTCTTTTACAAGAGTTCCGTCTACGTCTGTTGCAATCAGTTTTATCATGTTGTTTTTACTCCTCTACATCGGACAGCTTCTTTTTTCCTCTTTATCCATATCTCCACGGACATATCTGGCATTGAACTCCATATTGATCTCACGGATCTCTTTTTTTCCATCAATATAATCCTGATACATATCCGCAAGTCTCGCCATACAACCATCACAGTTTGCGGAGATATTTCCCAGAGATTCCTCTACGATCTGTTTACGTTCTTCTTTTGTTGTATCTTTGATCAGATATCCTGGCATTGTTTTTTCCTCCTGATAGATTCACCTGTATTTCAGGTGTTTTGTCCTTTCATTATTGTTCACTTTTTCTGTAAAAAAAACTGCTTGTATCAAACAAACAGCTTTACAAAAATTTTCCTTTTCTGTTTTTTTATTCTACTCTGGCCAAATGTCAGTGTCAACACAATTTACTTACTTTCACCTGATATCACTCCGTAAGATTAACAGTAATAAATAACACATGCACAAGTGCTTCATTTCTGATTATAAATATCTATAAATTTATGTAGCATGCAGTTTTCAGGTCAACAACTATATTTTTTATAAAAAAAGAAACGAGCACCCCACCCAGGCAATAGCCGTACGGTAACAAACCCGTTTCTTTCTTTTTTAAGAGTACTATAATCCATATACTGATGTCAACAGCATTTATGTTAATTTTTCTTTTGATCATTCAGCATCGCAACAATATTCATTGCCGGTAATAAAATAGGTGCCATTCCCGGCTGAGTTGTTATGGTAGAAATATAGCTTCTAATATATGGGAACAGAATAGCAATAGCATTTCTTTCAAGAATACTCATGTTTTCCTGCTGAGTATTGAATATTGCTCTTCCTTTTACCCAAACACATACTTTTTCATCTTGATCTGCAACTTTAGTTGTAAGAATAAGTTCAAACTTATCATCACCGATTTTATTCAGACTATGATCAACCTGAACTCCTAACTCCAGATCATCTAACGATCCATCTTTTTTTCTAAAGCTACTTTCTATAATTTCAATTTTGTCTAAAATAAGAGCACTTTCATATTTAGATCTGACTTCCATATTTTTTCTCCTAGCATGCAGTTGCGTAATCATCCATAAAATCAAACTCTGGCTTTACATTACTTGTATTAATGTTGTTATTCGAATAATCAAAATACTTCTGAGGCGGCGTCAAAATCTGTTTTACATCTTCCTCTGTAATTGCATGCACTCCCTCTGCATCTCTTATCATAGGAGTTTTAGCAGTTTTACTCAATTCAACATTATACTTCTCGCACAATGAAAAGAACAATTCTTTATCTAACATTAAATCACCTCTTCTTCTTCATTATATATTAGTTTTGTTGATTTAATACATTCTTTTTTTGAAACACAAATTTGACGTTCATTAAATCCAAGGCCTGTAATATTCATTATTTTCTTCTGTAATTCTTTATCCTTCTTGTTTCTTCGCATTGTATAACCTGCATAATCTTTCTGAAATGTTCTGGTAATAACAGCGATATTCTTTTTTTGCTTATAATAATCAAAGAAAAGAGCACGAAAATTTTTATCATCAAATACAGGCATATTTCCAGAACAATTTTTTTTAATTTCATCTATGCATTGGATAATCTCAGCGAAAAATGCATCCAGTTGTTTATTATCATCCAAATCCAATACTTCTTCATCCGGTGCTTCTATAGTCGCCCTAAAAATCACTCTTCCAAAATCGTTATTATGTAAAACAGCTGTTGCAGACCACCATAATGCTTTCTCATAATCGTCAAAAAAATATACTCCCTGTCCCAACCAATGATCAGCACGATAGTTACATTTCGCAGGATCAAATCCATTGCTTTCTATACTGTCTTTGTGTTTTGAACAGGTTCCATGATATCCTATTTCATTCATTCTTTACTCTCTTTTGGATTTTTATCAACGTCACTTTTTAAGTAACTCAATTTCAGATTTTATTCAATACAGATATGATTATATATTTTACCACGCTCAAGCAAGCTCTGCAATCTCATTTCCATACAATAACAATAGAAGAATTTTTTTATCACTTTTACTTTTTCAAAATCACTTTCCTTTTATCTCACTTCAAGCCACTGGTCAATGTTCCCAAAATGTACCGCCTGCAGGTTATCTACATCAACCAGTTGCGGGAAGCTGTTTCTGCCCTACCTGCGGAAACAAGTATTCCATGGAACGCACTACTTCCATGTCTCTTAAACTTGTTAATGTCTAGCACCGCCATTGTGTTTTTACTATTGATAAAAACCTTCGTGACTTTTTTCTTGAAGACCGTACTCTGCTCGACTGCCTCTTTCACTGTTACCAGTGTCGTCTCACGTATGTTCTTCAAAATGAATAAGTCTAAATGATGACGAACTTGATGACGCTTTTGGAGAGGAAGGCTTTTATATCTTCTAATCCAAGAAGCGTCTTGTCGTTATGCCCGCCTCCGTGCGGGCATTTTTTTATTTAGGAGAACGCCGCAGGCTGTCTTTCCTATAAAAGAAACGTGCGCCGCCAGGCGCACGACGCAGATATCGCTCAGGCACTGGACGCAATTTAATAGAATCAGGTATGTTTCGAAAAAGGAAAAACTCAACACTGTTCTTCCTTTTTTTATGCTTTATTTTGTAGATTTTTCATATGTATTTTTTTGCATTAATGATATATTATTGGTATAATATACAAAAAATAACTTATTCACTTGCATATGGAGGCCTAAAAAAAATGAAGACATCTGATCGCTACAATATCGGCATTCTTATTGGTGGCGTGCATACTTATTTTCCCAAAGAACATATCCGCGGCATTACCGAAGCTGCCAGAGAATTAAATGTTAATGTGTGTTTTTTTCTCGGAACACAGACCAAAGATTTCTTTGAAGATCTGCTAGGTGGAACTCACAAAGATTCTTTTGATTATCAATTCAAAACTATCCACGATTACAGTCTTATTGGTGGTCTTGACGGATTGATCATCAACTACGGAACTCTTGGGCTTCAATTAAAGAATGAAACTGCGGAAAGATTTGCATTGAAATTTAATTCGATTCCTACAGTATTTCTTACAGAGATTGTTCATTCTCCAAACTGTCATTCCCTGATCTGTGACAACAAAAACGGAATCCACATGGTCATGGAGCATCTGATCAATGAGCATCATTGTCGAAAAATTCTTTTTGTAGCGGGTCCTTCTCAGAATACTGATGCAAATGAACGCAAAAACACATATCTTGAAAGAATGGCTGCGCACAATCTGCCGGTCACTCCACAGATGATCGCACAGGGTGACTACTCTGAATTTGTTGACCGCCAGGTTCAGCACCTTCTGGATGATAATCCGGATGCACAGGCCATCGTATTTGCAAATGATGAAATGGCATTTTCCGGATACCGCGTGTGTGAACAATGTGGTCTTGAAGTTGGCAAGGATATCCTCATTACTGGTTTTGATGACTGCGAGCGCGCTTCCGGTATGGAGCCTCCTCTTACAACCGTTCAGCAGGATGGCGTCCTGATGGGAAAAATGGCTGTCTATGATCTGATAGCCAAACTGGATGGCAAGGAAGTTTTGTCCCGAAGAGTTCCTGTTTCTCTATGTGTCAGAGAATCCTGTGGATGTCAGGAGAAAATTCCGGAAATCCGCAGTACTCCTGTAAACCTTACTGAACAGATTCATAAGTTAAATCGCACAATCACAAATATGAAACTTGAACTGATCAACTTTCAGAGAAAATCCTGGTTTATTCCTTCCTTAGCCAGAAATCTGAATGACTGTATGGATGATGAATATGCTTTTCTTCTGTCAGCAATGGAAAACATGCGTGAGCTTCGAACCAAATGTACTTACCTCTTTCTTCTGGATGAACCAGTCATCTATCATCAGAATGATGAATGGATATGTCCACAAAATCTTCGGCTTGCTGCCTATTATCGAGACGAAGAAACAGCTACTTTTCATCTTTATGATCGCCAGCCTGTAAACGCTGAAAATGGCATCTGCCAGTTAATGGCAGATAACGACCGTCACCAGTTTATGGTATTTCTGCTCTTCTCCGGAGAAAAGCAGTATGGTCTTCTTGCATGCGATATCCAACCGGAAGAATTTCCGTTCTTCTATGTGATAAGCCTGCAGATTGGCCTTTCTCTTCATTATCTTGAAATCAGTAAAGTAGAAGTTCTCCGTCGTCAGGAAATGTCCAGGGATCTTGAGCTTGTCCGTGAACGTAACCGGGAACTTGGATTAATCTCCAAATATGATGAACTGACAGGACTTCTTAACTTAAGAGGTTTCACTGAACAGATCAAGAATTTTTGCAGCAAAAGCGAACATCAGCGCGCCTATATTATCTGCGCTGATCTGGATCACCTTAAAGAAATCAATGATACGTGGGGACATCCGGCAGGCAATTTTGCCCTGCGAAGTGTCGCTAATATTTTTAACGGCTGTCTGCGCAGCCAGGACGTCGTTGCCCGCACTGGCGGTGATGAATTCCTGATCCTCCTTAACTGTCAGGAAAAAAACTTCCAGGATATTTTCCGCAAACGAGTCCGGGATGCATGTGCTGCTTTTAATGCAGAATCCGGCAAACCATTTCTCGTGGAGGTTTCTCTTGGAATCACCGAATTCAAGCCAAGCCCGGAAACAGATATTCCTGCAATCATCGAACACGCTGATAAAGACCTTTATGAAGCCAAAAAGCTCCGCAAAAACTCCGTTCGTCGACCGTAAAACGGGATGCAATATATTTTAAAATGGGGCTGTCGGGAAATAGATAGCCCCTTAGCTTACAAATATTTATACATTGATTTCAAATACTGCGGATTGTTTTTCTAAATTACCATCATAGGTGTAAAAATTAATCTTAAACATCCCCGAAATAGATAAGTCACAGGTTTTTACACAAACCTGAAAACGAAAAAAAAGCCGGAAACCATTGATTTTTCAAGGTTTCCGGCTTCTTAAATTAGCGTGCGTTAGAGGATTCGAACCCCCGACCTTTTGGTCCGTAGCCAAACGCTCTATCCAGCTGAGCTAAACGCACATCTTTGTTGCTTTTCCTTTGTGATATTTCGTATCACCGCTGCAACAATATGTATGATACTCTAAGACCTATAAAATGTCAAGGGTTTTTTGAAACTTTTTTTGATTTTTTTTAAAAATATTTTTTATTGCTATTTTTGATGCAAAAGCAACAGTTTTTTAATTCCGTCTAAGCGCCTCAATCGGACTCAGTTTCGCTGCCTTTCTCGCCGGATAGATTCCGAAGAATACACCTACCGCGCAGGAGAACAGCGTAGCCGCCAGGATGGTTCCCGCACTAATCCCAGGTGTGATGGTCATTCCCATACTGCTGCTGATCACCGCACAGATCCCATAGCCGCCTGCAATCCCCAGCACAATACCGATCAGCCCGCCTATGATCGTCAGGATCGCTGCCTCCGCAAGGAACTGTAACATAATGGACGAGGTTTTCGCTCCAAGGGATTTCCGGATACCGATCTCCCTGGTACGCTCTGTGACGGACACCAGCATGATGTTCATAACACCAATACCACCTACCAGAAGGGAAATTCCCGCAACAAAAGAGATAAACGCAGTGACCATGCCAAGCATCTGGTTCATGGATTTCATGACATCCTGGAAGCTCTGTACCTGGAAATACTCATCTTCGGCACACTGGTGACGTCTCTCAAGAAGATTTATGATCTTGTCTGCGACTGCCTGGGAATCCAGACTCTTATCCGCCTGAACTATGATCTGATAAAATTCTCCGCTGCTTCCGGTGAAGTCGTCCATGGCCGTATAAGGCACATTTATGGTCACCGGCATTCCATCGTAAGTATAGCTGACAAAGGTTCCGTTTTCCTTCTGTGTGGTAACTCCGCAGATGCGGAATGTCTTGGTCAGATCATAGCAGGTGATGTCCAGTGTCATTCCCACTACATCATCCGTTCCGAAAAGCCTCTTCGCATCGGCATCGGAGATCACGCAGACGTTTTTTCCCTCTTCGACCTCCTTCTGCCCGAAATAGCTTCCGTACTTCACAGAAGCATTGTCCACCAGCTTGGCATCCTGGGCCTCCCCGGTCACTGTAAGATTAAAATCACCCTTTCCGGTTACGGTCTCGCCTGTATAGGAATCTGAAACATTAACACCTTCCACGCCATCCAGCTCCCGGACTGCATCAATATCTTCCGGCTCGATCCAGACCTGGTCTGCTATGGCATCATCACTGCAGTAAACAGCGATCTGGCCGCCGCCGATATCATTGATCTCGCTGTTCATCTGATTCTTCGTACCCTCACCGATGGACACAATGGCGATCACAGATGCGATACCGATGATGATCCCTAACATGGTGAGAAAGGATCTTCCCTTATTGGCCATGATATTATGGATCGCCATTTTGATATATTCATAAATATTACTCATTAGCAGTCTCCCCTGTCTCTGCTGCACTGTCACTGTCTGCCGCTGCTGCCTCTGCCTTCATTCCCTCTTCCAGGGAGCCCAGATCCTCGATGACCTCATCTCCGGCTTTAATTCCATCTGTGATCTCAACAGAATCTTCGGAACTGATTCCTGTAGTGATATCCTGTTTTGTGATCACACCATCCTTCAGCACATAACAGAAGGAACCATCCTTGCCGATATTTACCACTCCAGCCGGAAGCGTTACCACATCCTCTGCCTTTTCTGCATAGATCTTTACCTTCGCATCTACTCCCAGAAAAATATCCTTGTCTGGCTTGTCGATGCCCACTGTGGCAGAGATCAGTGTGGAGCCTTTTTCGTTGGTTGTGGCAATGTGACTGATCTTTGTCACCTTGCCGGTATATTTCTTGTCCCCAATGGTGATGTCCGCATTCTGTCCTTCCTTTACCTTATCGTAGTCATACTTGGACACATTGATATCAACGCTGACCTTATCTGTATTCTGCAGGGTAAAAAGCTCCATTCCCTGTGTTGCCGCTGCGCCCTGCTGGACTGCTGATTTGGAAATGACGCCGTTAAAATCCGCCGAAATGCCTTTCTTTCCTTCTTCTACCAGCTCTTTCGCAGATTTTGCATCCAGCTCAGTAAGATTGTTGCTGACACGCATTTTTTCTTTCTCTTCTTCTGTAAGGCTGGCAGAATCCGCCTCTGCAATGGATTTCTGGGAAGCAAGATCCGACTGCAGATCCGCCAGATCAGAGGTTGCCTGTTCGATCGCATTCTCAATGGCAGAAGTATCCACTGTACTTCCTGCAGAAGAAGCATCCGCAGATGCCTGATCTGTCAGCCCCGGTGTTTCCTCTGAAGCTCCATCGGTAACAAAATCACCGGCCGCACTACTGCTGTAATCAGAATACTCCGGCATTTTTGGCTGGCTGGCCTTCTTATCCTCATAAGCTTCCTTTGCTTCCTGGCAGGTGATCTCTGCCTGACTTCTTGCTGCTTCCGCTTCATCCAGCACCTGGGCATTCTCATCGCTCTGCTCTGCCTGCCACTGTGCAAAAGCCATCTGATACCTGGTATCTGCCTGATTATAAGCATTCTGTGCCGTTACATAATCGGAATTCAGCTGTCCCAACTCCTTCTGGTACTGCGGAAGTGTCTCATTCTGATATGTAGTCAGCGCTTCTGAATACGCTCTCTGAGTCTCTGCATCCCTGGCAGCCTGGGCCTCTGCCTTTGCCTGGGCCTGTGCCTTTGCCTGTGCCTGCGCATCTGCCGCAGCCTGAGCCTGTACAGACGCCAGCTGTGATCTCAGGGAAGCCAGATAATTCTGCTGCTCCCTTACCTGATGTTCCAGACTGGAAACCTTTGCTTTTGCGCTGTTCTGCTTCTGCTGGGCCTCATTAGATTTATTGATGGAATTTTTGTAATCATACTGTCCGGACTGTACATTCAGCTCTGCTTTCTGATTATCCCTCTCCAGATCCTTCACTTCAAACTCTATCAGCTTCGTTCCCTTTGAAACCGTATCACCTTCTGCAAAGGATACGCTTTTGATCTGTGCGTTCACAGGAGAATAAAAGGTCTTCTGCTCATCACTGACAACGGTTCCGGTTGCATCTACGATCTCCTCCACATCTCCTGTCTCCGCTTTGGTAACAGCAATCTGCGGAGTCTGTGTTTCCCCGCGGCCTGCACCGGATGCCGCATAAATACCGCCTGCCACAACAGCCACTGCTGCCACACCGATCACAATCTTTTTCCCTTTTTTCATTCTTAAGCCTCCTCGACAAATTCCTCATTGATCGTATCTGATTCAATTTTTCCATCCATGATCCGGACCACACGTCTGGCCTGAGCCGCGATCCCATTATCATGAGTGATCAGGATCAAGGTTTCTCCTGATCTGTGCATTCCCTTCAGGATTTCCATAATTTCCCTGCTGGATGCAGAGTCCAGGTTTCCCGTTGGTTCATCTGCCAGGATCACCGGCGGCCTGGCTGCGATAGCTCTGGCAATAGCCACACGCTGCTGCTGTCCCCCTGACATTTCGTTTGGCTTATGATCCATACGTTTCTCAAGTCCGACTTTTTTAAGAGATTCCACAGCAAGCTTTCTTCTTGTTTTCCGGTCGATCCCACGATAGATCAGAGGAAGCTCCACGTTTTCCAGCGCCGTAAGATTTGCGATCAGATTAAAGCCCTGAAAGATAAAACCAATCTCCTTATTTCGTACCACCGAGAGATCATTATCCTTCATTGTGGATACATCTGTTCCATTCAGATAATATTTCCCGGAGGTGGGGACATCCAGACAGCCCAGCATGTTCATAAAGGTGGATTTTCCGGAACCGGACTGTCCGATAATAGCCACAAATTCACCCTTATGGATCTCCAGGTTCACATGATCCAGCGCCCGCACCTCATTTTCTCCGGGATTGTAAACCTTGCACAGATCTACTACCCGTACCAATGCATCTTCCATAATAAAATTACTCCTTGTAAAGTAAATCAGTCCCAGGCAAGCCTCTCCTCTGCTTATTGCTTTTCGCCATTGAAGCAGAGAGCTTCCCTGATCAGGTTAAAAAATACAGAGCGAAGTCTGCAGGGGATACTGCTGTTTCTCGTCGGAACGCTCCAAGCCAAAACAGCAGCAGGCAGACTGCTCTGTCATTTCCGGGAAATCCCCGCTCATTGATCTGTAACGAAAAGATCACCTGAATGTCTTCAGAACTGACGCACATTTATACATCCGTTTATGCATCAAGTAAAAATGCCTTATATGCCTTGTATGCCTCATATACATCTGCCTTGCTGGTAACCTCCCACGGAGCATGCATACTCAGCACTGCCACGCCACTGTCAATAACCTCCATTCCGTAAAGTGCCGCAATATAAGCGATGGTTCCGCCTCCACCAAAATCAACTTTTCCAAGCTCTGCTGTCTGGAAAGCAACATTGTGATCATCAAAAATCCTGCGAACTCTTGCAACGTACTCTGCATTGGCATCGTTGGAACCGGATTTTCCTCTTGCCCCGGTGAACTTGTTAAGAACAATACCGCGTCCAAGATATGCTGCATTCTTTTTTTCAAAAGCCTCGCCATAGGCCGGATCATAGCCGGCACTTACATCGGAAGAAAGCATGCTGGAATTACGGAGAGCTCTTCTTAATGCAAGCTCGGAATAGCAGCCCATTCCGTCCAGAAGCTCTGCCACGCTGTTCTCAAAAAATCTGGACTGCATGCCTGTGGCACCAACGCTTCCGATCTCTTCCTTATCTACAAGGAGACAACAGCCAGTACGCTTCGGTGTCTCCTCCATCTCCAGCATTGCCGCAAGGGATGTGTAAGCGCATACACGGTCATCCTGTCCATATGCTGCGATCATGCTGCGGTCAAGTCCACAGTCTCTTGCCTTTCCTGCCGGAACGATCTCCAGCTCTGCAGAAAGAAAGTCCTCTTCCTCAATACCATATTTCTCATTTAAAATCTTCAGCACATTCTGTTTTACCGCATCCTTTTTTGAATCATCCGGAAGCTCTGCAAGAGGTCTGCTTCCGATCAGGATATCCAGCATCTCACCCTCAATAACCTCTGCTGCCTTTTTCTGGAGCTGTTTTCCGGAAAGATGGATCAGAAGATCTGTGATGTAAAGTACCGGATCCTCCGCATCCTCACCAATGCTGATCTCCACAATGCTTCCGTCCTTCTTTGCAACAACGCCATGCATAGCAAGAGGCAGTGTCACCCACTGGTATTTCTTTACGCCACCATAATAATGGGTATCCAGATAAGCCAGGTCCGTATCCTCGTACAGAGGATTCTGCTTAACATCCAGTCGCGGAGAGTCGATATGTGCACAGAGAATGCTCATCCCTCCGGAAAGCTCTTCGGTTCCTACATGAAACAGGGCAACGATCTTCTTCATCCCTACTGCATAAACCTTGTCACCGGCCTTGATCTTCTCGCCTTTTTCAAGCTTCGACTCAAGAGATTCATATCCGGCAGCCTCTGCTTCCTTTACGATTTCTGCAACACATTCACGTTCCGTTTTTCCTTTATCCAAAAATTCTCTGTAAGCCTTCGCAAGCTTCTCCATTTCTGTTTCTTCTGCTTCCTTATAAGAAAGCCACGCATTTCTTCTTTCCATTTTAGTGGTCCACCTTTCTTTATAGCTTCCGGCAGCTGCCGTTTCTCATCATATTATCTGCAATCTGTCTACTATTATAGGTCAAACATTTACGAATTTCCACCGCAATTCCCATTCTTTACAAAATCTTTATGATTCGTTATAGTAGTTCTTAAGAATTGGCCCTGTATCCAAAATTTTCAGGTATCTTACACACGGAAAGCTTTCTGTTTCACCGTAGACTTTACCTGTATGCTCCCACAGGGCAAAGGAGGAAACAACATGCAATCATCTGCTCAGTTAAAAGAGCTTCTTCACAGCATCAACCGCAAAAGCTATCCTGCATACAAGTCTCTGCGGGGTGCATACCAGTTTGACCGTTATATTTTGTCCATTGACCACGTACAGGGGGATCCTTTTTCCTCTCCCTCTCACATCAGTGTGAAGCTCTCCCATCGAGACACCGGATTTCCGGCAGAATATTATAAGGATTCCCTGACCCGCATCACACTGGGAGACTTTCTGAACCGCCAGTTTGAACAGCAGGTAAACCGTTATGCCTTCCGTGCAAAGGGCTCCGGAAAAAGCGGTCTGATCTCAGTAAGCCACTGCGGTCAGGAGGTTCTTGCACGTACTGCCTGTGAAATAACGGAAAAAGGCATCACTGCACGTTTTTTCATCGGTTTTCCGGCCAATGGCAGAACCATCAGCTCCCCCGAACTGGAAAAAATCCTCTTCGATTTTCTTCCGGTCTGTGTTCACAAGGCATTTTTTTACCGGAATCTTGACCCGGAAGCGCTGAGAAAAGCCATCTGCCTTGCCGAAGATCAGGCATTTATCCGCCAGGAGCTGAAAAAACGTTCTCTGGCTGCCTTTGTCAGTGACGGCGCTATCCTCCCCAGGGAAAGCGGCATCTCTTCACGCCCGATGAAAAACTCTGTTCCTTTTGTTTCTCCGGAAAGCCTGAGAGTTTCCATGAAGCTGCCCCACAGAGGAACCATCACAGGCATGGGCATTCCCTGCGGCATCACCTTGATCGTAGGTGGCGGCTACCATGGCAAATCCACCTTACTTAACGCACTGGAGCTGGGAATTTATGATCACATTTCCGGTGATGGCCGGGAATATGTCATTACCGATCCTTCTGCCCAGAAGCTCCGCTCCGAGGACGGCCGTTTTATCAAAGATGTGGATATTTCTCTTTTTATCAACGATCTTCCAAATAAAAAAGACACCCTCTGCTTTTCTACAGAGGATGCCAGCGGCAGCACTTCACAGGCTGCCGGTATCGTGGAAAGTATGGAGGCAGGAAGTAAAGTCTTTCTCCTTGACGAGGATACCTCTGCTACCAACTTTATGGTTCGTGATTCCTTCATGCAGCGGGTGATCTGTCGGGAAAAGGAGCCCATCACTCCATTTCTGGAACGTGCCCGGGATCTCTATGAAAAGGCAGGGATCTCCACTATCCTGGTTGCCGGAAGCTCCGGAGCTTTTTTCCATATTGCGGATACTGTGATCCAGATGGATAATTATCATCCGGTGGACATCACAGCAGTTACCGGAAAGCTCTGCCAGGAATATCCTCTCTCAGACATTGAGGCCCCTGCATTCCGCCTGCCGGAAAGCCATCGCATCATGACCAGGGCCAAAGTGGCTCCATCCCGCCACAGCCGTCCCGGACAGCCGGAAAGACTGAAAACCAAGGTTCACGGCAAAGATGGCTTTTCTCTTGGAAAAACCGAAGTGGATCTCCGCTATGTGGAACAGCTGATCGACTCCGAGCAAACTGCATCCCTGGCGTTGCTTCTGAAATATGCCTGCGAACATCTTATTGACGGAAAACGTACTCTGCCGGAGATCATCACTTATCTGGATACTCAGCTGAAAAGGCAGGGATTGTCCTTCTTCTCGGAAGGCTCTTATATTCCATGCGGTTATGCCATGCCCAGGATCCAGGAAATATATTCCTGCTTTAACCGCTATCGCAGGCCGTAGCTGTGCCTGAAGCTGTATATCCAATAAATCTCAGACAACAAAAAAATGCTGCCGATAAACATTGGAAATCTTTATCTCCTCTGTCATTCGGCAGTTTTTTCTGCAATGCAAAACCACCGTCCTGTCGGCTCTGTCTTGCCAATGGAACGGTGGTTTATCTTCATACATATTTTAGGGAAAGGAAAGAGTTTTTCTTAAGAGCTTCTGTTCTCTTAAGATGTTTATATCATACAGGATAAATGTGAGAGAAATTTGTACAATTTCTAATAAATTTATAAAATTTATTAACGAAGTCTAATCATTTCCCAAAATAATCCTGCTGTTCATTATTTTCTATGGTTATTACAACCATTTCTTTCGCTTTTTAATCGTGTCTCTGCTCTTTGTTATCATATGTCTCACAGAATCTGGCAGCAAAAGCCGGCGGCTCCTGATGCGCATACAGATGAGAAATATCTCCAAAAGAGCTCATGCGGAAGGACGCGATCCCTTTTCGCCTCTCCTCTGTAACAATGGTGCTCACCGATGACGGCGCCGCACAGAAATTCTGCAGCATCACCAGCGGAGAAATACTGAGAAGATAGCTGATGAGTACACAGCTTACACCGAAATGGCAGAAAAACACAAGCGTATCTTCATTGGCTTTTTCAGCTCTGTAATAATGTCCTTCCCGCACATAGCCATGCTCTGCCAGAACTTTATCAAAATTCTGTGTAACCCAATCATACTCTTCTTTCATTTTTCCCTCTCGCAGGATGTCATTATCCCACCAGCGGTCAAAGCTGTAGAAATTTTCGATCTTCGTCCAGTCCTGGGGAAGCCAGTCCCAGGGAATGATCTTTTCCCCATGAAGATCCGGTCTTCTGATCTTTACATCGAATTCTCTCAGCCACTTGCATTCTGTAGCTGTTCTTCCGTTTTTCTTCAGCGTGCAGGATGCGGTATCCTTTGCTCTTCCAAGCGGAGAAACATAAAAATCCCTGACATCAAGAGCTGCGATCTTCTCAGAAAGAAATTCCGCTTCCTTCCAGCCCTTTTCGGTCAGGGAATCTATTGTGTAATCCGGGTCTCCATGTCGTATAAAAAGTAATTTCATCTTTTGGTATCCTCCATTTCATAACCTGGATTTCCATTATATTCTTATTTTTTCAGTTGTCAATTCCTGATATCTTCTGCTGCAGGGATCAAACCTAATCTGCGGTTTCTCCATGGAGCACAGCCTGCTGCTCCCTCAGCTCATAAACTGCCTTTTTCAATGCCAGAAAGCTCTCCTCACTGATTATATGCTCGATCCTGCAGGCATCATGAAGCGCTGTTTTTTCCTGGACTCCCAGCATCATCAGCCAGGAAGAGATCAGCTGATGACGTTCATATACCTTATCGGCAATCTTATGTCCATCCTCTGTCAGACGGATATCTCCGTTGTCAGCTACTGTGATGAGATTTTTCTGACGAAGATTCTTCATGGCAACACTGACACTCGGTTTCTTAAAGCCCATCTCTGCCGCGATATCCACAGCTCTTACAAGAGAGCTCCTGTTTCCAAGGATCAGGATCGTCTCTAAATAATCTTCAGATGATTCATTTGATCTCACGTTATTTACACCTCCCTCGGTTTGTCAAAACTAACCAAGTTAATCATAACATACTTCGGGAGAATGAGCAATGGTTTTTACTGCTTTCTGTTTAGTTCTGCCTCAATTGCCAGAAGGCTCTGGCTGGAGCATATCTGCAGAATTCTGGAAATTTCCAGGAGTTTTTCCCTGGAGCAGTTTCCCCGGAGCAGTTCACAATATCCCTGAAATTTCATCTGTACCAGGATATGTACCAGCTCGTGATCAACTTCTTGTCCACATTCCTTTTGAAAACGTTCATTAAGGATCTGCTCCATTTTCGTGCAGGCATCCTCACGGAAATTCTCATATCTGGTACCTTCAGCTCCATCCATGAGGATTTTTGCGATATCCTTGTTTTCCCAGATAAATTCCATAAGTATCCTGTCATATTCTTCCGGATGCAGTTGTTTTTCCTGATCCGTAAAGTCTCCCATGATCCGCTTCAGATCCTCTGCCGTCTCTTCCACGATTTCTTCAAAAAGAGCTGCTTTACTTTCAAAGAAGAAATATAGCGCTCCCGTAGTCACATCTGCTTTTTTGCAGATCGCACGAAGAGAAGCCTTCAGAAATCCCCTGTCTCTGAATTCTTCCTTCCCCGCTTCCAGAAGTCTGCTCCGCACAGCATTTTCTGATTTTTCCATATTTTACGCACTCCATCATTATTCCTGCATTCCGCTTTGCAGGAAAATTCCACTTATTTCTGACTAGTTGTTAATATTTTAGCAATCTGGTCTTACTTGTATTTTACCTTAAATCGCTGAAAAAAGAAAGTATTTTGTGCCCAGTGTCAGTCTGTCATCGGGGAATCTCCACGATCTGTAACGATTTCATAACCTACAGACTCCACACGTCTGGCAAGACACCCTCTGCACTCTGCTGCTTCCTCGCCTGTACAGATCTTGTTATCATAAAGTTCATACTGTTTACGGTTCTTCACCGGAGAAAGATTGGGCATTACTACATTTGCACCCGCCTGAAAACCTTTTTCCCTGCCTCTGGGGTCCAGTGTCCCCAGTGCTGTGGTTGCCGGAAGAAGTACCTGTGGAAGCATGATCCGGATGACAGACAACAGAAACAGTGTCATATCCACACTTCCTGCCGGTTCCTCTGCAAATTTCGTATCATGGTGCGGGATAAATGGTCCGATTCCCACCATATGCGGATTCAGGTCTTTAAGAAAAACAAGATCTTCCGCCAGATACTCCAGCGTCTGTCCAGGCGCACCTACCATAAATCCGGCACCTATCTGATATCCCAGTTCCTTCAGGGTATAAAGACACTGTTTACGATTTGCAAGACTTAAACTCTCCGGATGAAGATAACGATAATGTTCCTCGCTGGCCGTCTCATGACGGAGTAAATAGCGGTCTGCTCCGGCATCTTTAAACCTCTGATAGCTTTCTTTTGATTTCTCCCCAATGGACAGCGTGATCGCGCAGTCCGGATATCTCTGTTTGACGGACCGAATGATGTCAACCATCCGGTCATCATTAAACCATGGGTCTTCCCCTCCCTGGAGCACAAATGTCCGAAATCCCAGCTCATAGCCATTCTCGCAGCACTGCAGGATTTCCTCCTTCGTAAGGCGGTAACGGCTGGCATTCCTGTTAGAACGGCGGATTCCGCAGTAATAGCAGTCATTTCTGCAGTAATTGGTAAATTCTATCAGACCTCTTGTATATATTTTGTTTTCAAAATATTTTTTCTGTATACGGACAGCCTCTTCCCGAAGCAGACGAATCGCATCCGGATCCTGATATAAGTGCAGAAGTTCCGGATATTCTTCCTTTGTCAGCTGTCCTAATTTTATAAATTTTTCAACGATCCCCATACTTTATCTGTCCTTCTCTTTTATTTACAAAACTATCTGTAAAAAATATTTTATCACAAAAAAACAGATATTGCACAATATAAGTATACATGCAATATCTGTTCTTACAGAATGGTTACTGTTCATTCCGTTCTCAATAACACAGAATGATTCAATTTTTATTTAATAAGATCCTTTACAACCTCACCGGCAATGATCAGTCCCACTACGGAAGGCACGAAGGCATTACTTCCCGGTACCTGACGTCTCTGGGTACATTTTCTTTCTGTTTCCGGAGGACAGATGCAATGAGACTTGCAGCTGATCGCCATATCATCAATTGGAGTCATGGGCTTCTCCTGTGAGTAAACCACCTTCAGTTTTTTGATCCCCCGTTTTTTCAGTTCACGACGCATAACCTTTGCAAGGGGGCAGACAGACGTTTTATAAATATCTGTCACCATGAAACCTGTCGGATCCATCTTATTTCCGGCCCCCATAGAGCTGATGATCGGTGTTCCTGAAGCCTTTGCCTGCTCTACGAGCATCAGCTTTCCGGTTACAGTGTCGATCGCATCGACTACATAATCATACTGGGAAAAATCAAAGGAATCCGCTGTCTCCGGCACATAAAATGTTTTGTGGATATTTACAACTGCATCCGGATTGATTTCAAGAATACGTTCTCTGGCCACATCAACTTTATATTTTCCTACGGTCTTTCTTGTTGCGTAAATCTGACGATTGATATTAGTGAGGCATACTTTGTCATCATCAATGAGATCCAGGGTACCTACGCCACTTCTGACCAGTGCTTCCACCGTATATCCGCCAACACCGCCAATTCCGAATACTGCGACTCTGGAATTTTTCAGCTTTTCCATTCCTTCTTTTCCGATTAATAATTCTGTTCTTGAAAACTGATTCAGCATTTTCTGACCTCTCCTTATATTCTTTCCATGTATATTTATACCGACAACGGATATTTTTTTATATCTGTCCGATTCGTTTTACAACTGTCAGGATTCTATCATGGGAAAATAGCCTTGTCAATATCCCTACTAATAAGCTAGGAATATTTTCCCGTTTTCATCAATATATTTTATGACACAAAAAAAGATCCCTGAAAAAGGAATCTCACTGATACTGCGGGTAGCCGGACTTGAACCGGCACGGAGTTGCCCCCGAGAGATTTTAAGTCTCTTGTGTCTGCCTATTCCACCATACCCGCATATTCAATTAATTTGTTCAAAAATGGGGCCTATAGGGCTCGAACCTATGACCCTCTGCTTGTAAGGCAGATGCTCTCCCAGCTGAGCTAAGACCCCAAATATGAACGACCCAGAAGAGACTCGAACTCTCGACCTCCGCCGTGACAGGGCGGCGCTCTAACCAACTGAGCCACTGGGCCATACAAAATATAAAACTTTTAAAATGGACCTTCGGGGACTCGAACCCAGGACCGACCGGTTATGAGCCGGTTGCTCTAACCAACTGAGCTAAAGGTCCAAAAAGCCGATGATCGGACTCGAACCGATAACCTGCTGATTACAAATCAGCTGCTCTGCCAATTGAGCCACATCGGCGTATTAAACACCAAATGTTGAATCGAGTCAATGAATATCCAGTTTAGTTTTAAGTGACTCCAAGGGGATTTGAACCCCTGTTACCGCCGTGAAAGGGCGGTGTCTTAACCGCTTGACCATGGAGCCATATTTCTTTTTTGTGTTTCGCTGTTTTGTATTTCCCTCAGCGACGAATTAAATAATACCATACCTTTTTTATAATTGCAAGCTTTTTTTTGAAAAATTTCAATTTTTTTTACAAACCTGCAAAACTGGCCTCAAGCCCTTATAAAATGCGGAAGTTTTACTGTTCACTCCGTGATCCACAACACGTTTCGCATTGTAATTCTCGTTTTTTCATCATCTATGAGCATCCTTCAAGAGATTGACTTTATTTTTTGTACGTATATAATGATGTTAAAAGAATTTTGAAAGGATGATCATTATAATGAAGGTTTTATTACTGAACGGCAGTCCGCGCAAAGAAGGCTGCACCTATACAGCACTCACAGAAGTTGCCAACACTTTAAAAAAGAATGGTATTGAAGCTGAGATCTTCCAGGCTGGAGATCCTTCCCGCGAAAATGTCACAGCCGCAGCTGAAAAAATGAAAGAGGCTGATGCTCTTGTTGTCGGCTCTCCTGTTTACTGGGCTTCCCCATCCGGACAGATCATGGAATTTATGGATAAATTTGCTTCTATGGCAGGAAAATATATGGTCCACAAGCCAGCCGCAGCTGTTGCTTCTGCAAGACGCGCCGGCACAACTGCAACTCTGGACGTTCTGACTAAATATTTTACATATCATCAGATGCCGGTAGTCTCCGGAAATTACTGGACAATGGTTCATGGTAATACCCCGGATGAAGTCCATAAAGATGAAGAAGGTCTTCAGATCATGCGTACACTTGGCAACAACATGACATGGCTTCTGAAATGTATTGAAGCCGGAAAGAACGCCGGTATCAATGCTCCGGAAACTGAAGAAAAGATCAAGACTAATTTTATCAGATAGTTTTATCGGGAGACTATTTTCCCTTATTATAGTAGTATACAGCGTAGCGAAGATTCACCATTCGCTGCGCTGTATTATTTTTCATCTATATTTTCAACATGGTCCTATTACATTTTATAATTATGACACGTCCAATATTTATACTGCCATAATTCTTATTCCCTCTCCAGTGCCTCCATAACCTCATTCCGCATTGGCACAGATGCTGCTGCTCCTAGCCTGGAAACAGCGATTGAAGATGCTTTTGCGGCCATTCTGAGGCCTTCTTCCGGGCTCATTTTTTCCAGAACAGACGCGAGGAAATAGCCGGTAAAAGTATCTCCGGCTGCCGTAGTATCAACAGCCTTTACCGGAAAAATCCCCTGTCTGTATATACCTTTTTTATCCTGATATACAGCCCCGTCTCCTCCAAGTGTCAGTACTACAGAAGCATCTGGATACATCTGACTGAATTTCTTCAGAATCTCATCTGGTTCTTTCTCTCCTGTGATCTGCTCACCTTCAATTTCATTCACAAGAAACAGGGAAATCTTATTTAGATCGCATTTATCCAATTTATTGTTATAAGGAGATGGATTGAGAATGATCTGCATTTCTTTCTCGCTGGCTTTTTCTATGATGTAGTCCAGTTCGCTGATCTCATTCTGCAAAAGCAGCATATCTCCCTTATCGAAATGTGAAAGGACTTCATCTACAAATTCTTTCGTAATGCTCTGGTTTGCGCCACCATAGAGCAAAATACAGTTCTGACCATTCTGATCTACCTGTATCACTGTATGTCCACACGGACCTGAAATCTGATGGATAAATTCGGTATTTACATGATTATCACGGCAAGTTTCCAGCAGAATTTCTCCACCATCTCCGATCAATCCTGCATGATAAACCGGCACTCCTGCCTTCGCCAGAGCAATAGACTGATTCAATCCCTTCCCACCACAAAAAATCTTACGGTCAGTCGATGCCTGTGTCTCGCCCGGTATCAAAATACTATTTACCTGATATACATAATCCAAATTCAGCGATCCAAAATTCAAAACCTTCATTAAAACCCCTCCTTCTGATTTTATCTGCATTATCTTCTATTCTTTATTATACAAAAAAATCCTGCAAACATAAAGTTTACAGGAAATAAAAAAACTCCCCCTGTTGGACTCGAACCAACGACACTGCGGTTAACAGCCGCATGCTCTACCGACTGAGCTAAGGAGGATTACTAAAATATTTAATTT